>NZ_CP113061.1:2561666-2905833 GCF_026625745.1 Asticcacaulis sp. SL142
CTATGAGGGATTAGAAGCCCGCATCGAGCTTGACCGGCTGGCAGAAGGACGTAAGCGCTTTCGCGGGATTCTGGCCGGTATCGAAGATGATCATGTCGCCATCGACCTGGAGGGCGAAGAAGAGACCGCGCTTATGCCGTTCGCGTGGGTGGTTGAGGCCAAGCTGATCCTGACCGACGAGCTGCTGAAGCAGGGGGCTGAAAAGGCTGCCTCGCGCCGGGAAGCCGGTGAGGATGAGGACGAAGACGATTTTGACGGGGGCGATGACGCCGATGATGGTGTCGTTGCCAATGACGACGAAGATTTTGATTACGAAGCGTTTGATGATGACGACTTCGATGACGAACAAGATAATGAAGACGATAAGGATCGCACCCAATGAGCTTTACCGGAATTAGCGCCAACCGCCTTGAACTGCTGCAAATTGCCGACGCGGTCGCGCGCGAAAAGCAGATCAGCAAGGATGTGGTTATCGAATCCATCGAAGAGGCCATCCAAAAGGCCGCGCGCTCGCGTTACGGCGCTGATCACGACATCCGCGTCAAGATCGACGTCAAGACCGGCGAAATGGCCATCACCCGCTATGTGACCGTGGTGCCGGACGAAGAGCTGGAAAACGAATACGCTCAAAAATCCCTGACCGACGCCCTGAAAGACGACAAGGAAGCCTTTGTCGGCAAGGCCTACGAAGAGGTTCTGCCGCCGTTTGAACTGGGCCGCGTCCAGACCCAGATGGCCCGTCAGGTGGTGACCCATAAGGTGCGTGAAGCGGAGCGTGAGCGGCAGTACGATGAATACAAGGACCGCGTGGGTGAAATCATCAGCGGCACGGTTAAGCGGGTCGAATACGGCAATGTCGTTGTCGATCTGGGCCGTGGCGAAGGCATCATGCGCCGCGATCAGTCGATCCCGCGTGAAGCCTTCCAGATCAATGACCGCATCCGCGCCTATATCTATGACGTGCGCCGTGAGACCAAGGGCCCGCAAATCATGCTGTCGCGTGCTCATGGCGGCTTCATGGCTAAGCTTTTTGCCCAGGAAGTGCCGGAAGTTTATGACGGCGTAATCGAAATCAAGTCGGTGTCGCGTGACCCTGGTTCGCGCGCCAAGATGGCGGTGTTCTCGAACGACTCGTCGATCGACCCGGTCGGGGCGTGCGTCGGTATGCGTGGTTCGCGCGTTCAGGCGGTGGTCGCCGAACTGCAAAACGAAAAAGTCGATATCATCCAATGGTCGCCCGATGACGCGACCTTTATCGTCAACGCTCTGGCACCTGCCGAAGTGTCGAAGGTGGTTCTGGACGAAGAAGAAGACCGCGTCGAAGTGGTCGTGCCGGATGAGCAACTGTCGCTCGCGATCGGCCGTCGCGGCCAGAACGTGCGTCTGGCGTCGCAGCTTACCGGCTGGCAAGTTGATATCATCACCGAGTCCCAAGACTCTGAGCGCCGCCAGAAGGAATTTGCCGAGCGTACCGCCCTGTTCCAGGAAGCGCTCGATGTCGATGAGGTTATCGCTCAGCTTCTGGTGACCGAAGGCTTCACGACGGTCGAAGATCTGGCCTATATCGATGAAAACGAAATCGCCGTCATCGAAGGCTTTGACGAAGACACCGCCTCTGAGCTTCAGGCCCGTGCCCGTGACTTCCTTGAAAAAGAAGTGGCGGAACTGGATGCCAAGCGCGTCGCTCTGGGCGTCGATGACGATCTGCTGACCGTTAATGGTCTCACCCTGGCCATGGCTGTGGCGCTCGGTGAAGCCGGTGTGAAGACGGTTGAAGATCTGGCCGATCTGGCGACCGACGAAATCCGTGGCGGCTATGAGCAGCGCGGCGCTGACCGGGTCAAGATTGCTGGCGCGCTGGAAAGCTTTAGCCTGTCGGTGCCGGACGCGGAAAGCCTGATCCTCAATGCCCGCGTCGCTGCCGGCTGGATCGAAGCCCCTGAAGCCCCGCCTGAGCCTGAGTTTGAGGATGCCGATCTTGATGACTTAGGTGTTGAAGGCGTAGATGATGAAGGGAGCGCGACCGCAGATGACGTCGCCGAACCCGAACAATGATCCGGTTGTAGTTCCTCATAATGATCTAAACCTGTCCTCCCCATCCGATTTTGAACGGATTGCGGAGGACGGGGTTGAAATCCTGTGCGAGCCTGCCCATGTGAAGGGGCTGAAGCGTCGTGACATCGCCTCTGGTGAAGCGGCGGATGTGGCGGGCCTGATCCGTTTTGTCATTGGCCCGGACGGGCAGGTGACACCGGATCTGCTGCAAAAGCTGCCGGGCCGTGGCCTGTGGGTTAAGGCGTCGCGTGACAGCCTTAATCTGGCGGTCAAAAAGAACCTGTTTGCCCGCGCGGCTAAGCGTCAGGTCAAGGCGAATGCCGATCTGGCGGACACAGTATGTCATCTGTTGCGCAGGCGCTGCCTTGATCTGCTCGGGATGGCGCGCCGTGAAGGCGAGATTATCTTAGGCTTTGAAAAAGTCATGGCCGGTATCCGCTCCGGTAAGGCCGCGTGGATTATCGAAGCGACGGATAGTGCCGATGACGGACGTTCAAAGATTTTGGCGCTGGCCAGAGCTGTAGGCAGCGGCCCTTCGGTTTCGCCGAAGGTGTGCGGACTATTCAGTAATGACGAGCTAAGTCTGGCGCTGGGCCTTGAGAACGCGGTCCATCTGGCGCTGGTGAACGGTAAGCGCATCAGGCGCTGGAAGCATGAAGTGACGCGCCTGTCAGGGTTTGTGCCGCTGGTGCCACCGGGCTGGAACTATACGGAGGGTGCGCAAGCCACAGCACCCGATTAATGCGCTAATACGCGGATGAATTATCGACCTTGGGGCTATTATGCCTAGTATTTTGAGGCCCAAGGCAGTATGAGAACGCCACAATTCATTGCTTAAGCGGGCCACAGCCTGCATTTTTGGCAATATTGCGGACTTGGTAGTTGAGCGAAACGATCTTCGTTTCCTAAAGGATTATAAGCTAGCGAATGAGCGACGCGAACGATAAGAACGACGGGCCGAAAGGCGACAATACACGGGCACCTCTCACCTTGAAGCCGCGTGTCGGCGGCAGTGTGTCGACCGGCACGGTGAAGCAAAGCTTCAGCCATGGCCGTTCCAAGACCGTGGTGGTGGAAACCAAGCGCCGTATTGGTGTGCCGCCGCCCGCCGGTGGCGGGTCGCGTATCGAAGGCAATATGGCCGCGCCTAAGCCGCAAAATACACAAAATCAGGGCCAGTCCCGTCCTCAATCTGGGGGGCGTCCGCCGCAAGGTAGTAATCCCGGCGGGTTGCGTCAGGAAGAACTGGATGCCCGTCGCCGCGTGATCGAGCAAGCGCGCGTTGATCAGGAGCGCCGTGAGACTGAAACCCGTCAGCGTCAGCAGGCCGATGCCGCCCGCCGCGCCGCCGAAGACGCCTCAAAGCCCGCACCTGCGGCTGAGCCTGTTAAGTCAGAGGCGTCTGCGCCTGTGGCAGCACCCGCCCCCGCCCCGACACCGGCCCCTGAGCCCGTTAAGGCGGAAGCGCCTTCGGTTCAGCTTAATCCGGCTATCGATCAGGCCCTGTCGCGTCCGGCCCGTGCGCCGCGCGAAGATCAACCGCGTCCGCGCTATGATCAGCGCACCCCCGATAGCCGCAATGACCGCCCGCAAGGGGATCGGCCAACCACGACCTATCAAGCTGGCCGCGACCGCCCGCAAGGCGACCGTCCTCAAGGGGATCGTCCGGGCTATCAGGGTAATCGTCCGCAAGGCGACCGCCCTCAAGGTGACCGTCCGCCATTTAACCGCGACCGCCCGCAGGGGGATCGTCCCCAAGGTGAGCGTTCTGGCTATCAGGGCAATCGTCCGCAAGGCGATCGTCCTCAAGGCGATAGACCTCAAGGTGACCGTCCGCCGTTTAACCGTGATCGCCCCCAAGGGGATCGTCCGGGCTATCAGGGCAACCGCCCGCAGGGTGATCGTCCTCAAGGGGATCGTCCGCCGTTTAACCGTGACCGTCCGCAGGGTGACAGACCGCAAGGCGATCGTCCAAGGCCTGCCGGTGGTGAAACCGTTCGTTATTCTGCCAATTCGCCGCGTCCGCCGCGTCCTGGCGTAGGCGTTTCGGCCAATGCGCCCGCGACACCCGAAGTTGACCGCATCCGCTCATCGCGCGGCGCTGTGCCTGCCGGTAAGCCGGCTGATGTCCGTGGCCGCGTCGGTGAAGATGATGATGCCCGCGGCAAGCGCGGCAAGGCCGGCGCGCCCGTCAAGGCCGTTTCGCAAACCCGTGGTGAACCTAAGCGCCGTGAAGGCCGCCTTACCTTGCAAGCTGTTGTCGGTGACGGTGAGGGCTCGGCTGACCGGATGCGCTCACTGGCGTCGGTCAGACGTGCGCGTGAACGTGAGCGCGAAAAGCGCAAAGGCTCACAGGCCGAACAGACCCGTACGGCCCGTGAAGTGGTTATTCCTGACGTCATTACGGTACAGGAACTGTCTAACCGTATGGCTGTCCGCGCCGTTGACATCATCAAGATGTTGATGAAGCAGGGCATGATGCTCAAGATCAACGACATCATTGATACCGATACCGCCGAACTGGTCGCTACCGAATTTGGTCACACCGTTAAGCGCGTCTCGGAATCTGACGTCGAAGAAGGCTTTATCGACGCTGAAGACCATTCGGACGACACCGTTGTGCGTCCGCCGGTCGTGGCCGTCATGGGTCACGTTGACCACGGTAAGACCTCGCTGCTGGATGCTTTGCGTAAAGCCGATGTGGCTGCGGGCGAAGCCGGTGGCATCACCCAGCATATCGGTGCCTATCAGGTGCGTTTGCCTGCGGGTGAAAAGGTTACCTTCCTGGATACCCCAGGTCACGCCGCCTTCTCGGCCATGCGGGCCCGTGGGGCCAATGTCACCGATATCGTGGTTCTGGTGGTGGCAGCCGATGACGGCGTCATGCCGCAGACGATTGAAGCTATTAACCATGCCCGTGCCGCCAAGACGCCGCTGATCGTGGCCGTCAACAAGATGGATAAGCATGAGGCGAACCCGCAGCGCATCATCAACGAGCTTCTGCAACATGAAGTCGTGGTGGAATCGCTGGGCGGTGACACGCAGATTATCGAAGTCTCGGCCAAGACCGGTCTCGGCCTTGATAATCTGATCGAAGCTCTGCTGCTTCAGGCCGAAGTGCTTGATCTGCGCGCTAATCCTGACCGTACCGCCGAAGGCGTGGTGATTGAGGCCAAGCTCGATAAGGGCCGTGGTCCGGTGGCAACGGTTCTGGTTAAGCGCGGTACGCTGAAGCGTGGCGATATCGTGGTGGCTGGTTCAAGCTGGGGCCGTGTGCGCGCCCTTATTAATGAGCGCAATGAACAACTGGCTGAGGCCGGTCCGTCTGAGCCGGTGGAAATCCTCGGTCTGGACGGCGCGCCTGATCCCGGTGACACTCTGGCCGTGGTCGAAAGCGACGCCCGTGCCCGTGAAATCACCGAGTACCGTCAGCGTCTGCGTCGTGAAAAGATGGTGGCTCCGGTGGGGGCTGTCTCTCTGACCGACATGATGTCGAAGTTGCAGGATAAGCGCCTTAAGGAACTGCCGCTGATCATCAAATCTGATGTTCAGGGCTCGACCGAAGCGATTATTGGTTCGCTCGATAAGCTGGCGACCGACGAAGTCCGTGCACGGATCATCCATTCGGGTGCCGGTGCGATTACGGAATCTGACGTCCAACTGGCCAAGGGTTCCAACTCTCCGATCATCGGCTTTAACGTCCGGGCCTCCAAGCAGGCGCGCGATCTGGCCGAACGTGAAGGCGTGGAAATTCGCTATTATGCGATCATTTACGACCTGATCGATGATATCAAAGGTGTGCTGTCGGGCATGCTGGCGCCGATCCAGCGCGAAACCTTCCTCGGCAATGCCGAAGTCCTTGAGGTGTTTGACATCTCCAAGGTTGGCAGGGTTGCGGGCTGTCGCGTTACCGAAGGCCGTGTCGAGAAGGGGGCGCGTGTGCGTATCCTGCGCGACAACATCGTCATTCAGGAAATGGGTGTCCTTTCGACGCTCAAGCGCTTCAAGGACGAGGTCAATTCGGTTGTGGTCGGTCAGGAATGTGGTATGGCCTTCAACGGCTTCCAGGATCTTAAGGCCGGTGACTTCATCGAATGTTTCACCGTCGAAGAGATCAAGCGGACGCTTTAAGCCTAATGTAAAAGTTTTAGGCCCAGACGTTGTTTGGGCCTAAGCGAAGCTATTAAAAACACCCCGCCAAATAATGGCGGGGTGTTTTTTTAGTTAATAATATTTTTTTATATTCCGTATCAGTGAGTTAACACCATCTACAGCCGCTTGTCGTGTTGTGTAATTTTCCGAATGACACAAAATGCGCCCGTTTGCGGCTTTTGCACGCCAATAATATTGCGCGTTAACCGTCGGAAAAACTTCAAAGACGGGCTTATCTGCTTGATACAGTGAGTTAGCGTTGGTCATCGAATGACCCTTTCAGGTTGGCGCAAGAGCGTCTTCAGCGGGGACGGTCTTGCAAAAAATGAAAGGACACCCTATACTTGCCAAGCTTGTCACAGCATGGGGCAGATGCATCTTGTCCCAGTTAAGGCCAATCGACTCGTTCGGTTGGCCTTAACCATATCTAGCACACCTCATTTAAAAATCAATCCCCACATCAATCCTCCCGCGCGGTTTTCTTGCGATAAACCCCCTTCTTTTCGCGTACGCTTTCTATCAGGTTGGCTTTTGTCATTCTGTACAGCTTGTTAGATAGGTATGTACGCTCTAAAAGAAGTTCATATTTTCGATATAAACCCACTAAAATTTCATCTATGTTTGCGATTTTATCAAATGAATCAATAACATTTATAATTTTCTCCTCTAATTCATCCATCTTGTTAATTTGGAGTTGTTTTTTTAGGGACTCAGGAAGGTCGGACATGTCCCCGATTCTTTTGCCCACTCTTTTTAAAATTTCTTCGTCCATTTCATAATCTCCTAGCTTCCTTTCATTCAATTTACACGACTTGTCCTTTAAGTTAAATGTTAATCTTTCGTTAACATTCCTAAAATTTTTCTAAGTTTAATTTATCATTTTTTTGCCGCGCGCTCCTTTGTGTTTTTCAGGCTTGATTTTCGATTCGCCGCTGACATTTTAAGGGGTGTGGGGTCGATGACCCCACGCCTTTTTTCTTTCAATTGAAACCTTTGACTTTTCGAAAGATTTGCCTGCTATAGCGGGGAAACCTTTGGAATACGCCTGTGCCTGATACGACCTTTTTCGATCCGTCCCATTATGTCCTGATCATTAAGTGCCCGGATACGCGCGGTATCGTGGCGGCGGTGTCGGGCTATCTGAACGACAACGATATTTCGATCGTCGAGTCGAACCAGTTCAATGATGCGCAAGGTGATACATTCTATGTCCGCGTTGTCTTCCGTCAGGCGGGCGGACGTATGCCGCCGATGCAGATCCTCGAAGAAGGGTTTAAGCCCATCGCGCACCGCTTTGCGATGGAATGGAAAATCCATAACCTGAGCGTCAAGCCCAAGGTGCTGATTGCCGTGTCGAAATTCGGCCACTGCCTTTATGAGTTGCTGCACCGCTGGCGGGCAGGTTTGCTGCCGGTCGATATCGCGGCGGTGGTCTCAAACCACGAAGACATGCGCTCCTTTGTGGAATGGAACGGCCTGGCCTATGTCCATCTGCCGATCACCAAGGACACCAAGGCCGAGCAGGAAGCGCAGTTCCTGAAACTGATCGATGATCACAGCGTCGATCTGGTGGTATTGGCGCGTTACATGCAGATATTGTCGGATGAGATGAGCCGCAAACTGGATGGGCGCTGCATCAATATCCACCACTCGTTCCTGCCGTCGTTCAAGGGCGCCAAGCCCTACCATCAGGCCCATCAGCGCGGCGTCAAGATCATCGGGGCGACGGCGCACTATGTGACCTCAGACCTTGATGAAGGCCCGATCATCGAGCAGGACGTGCAGCGCGTTCACCACGGCCATACCCCGGAACAACTGGTCGCCATTGGTCAGGATATCGAGGCGCGGGTGCTGGCGCGGGCCGTGACCTGGCATGCGGAACGGCGGGTGATTATCAATGGCAGTAAAACGGTTGTCTTCTCCTGAACCGTGTGAACGCGCGCAAAAGATTCTCTTAATACGGGGTTAATTGCCCTTGTCAGGCGCAATTTGGCGTTGCAGTATCGGCACCCTACAGAGGGGTCAAAAGTCATGTCCGATGCCGTCAAAACGGTTGTAAAAAAAGGGCGTAAGCGAAAACAACCCCAGATTTCAAACGTTTACATAACGCGTTATGGCGAATATGATGGCGTCGGCATGGGTTGTCTCAGTGACGACAGTCTCTATCTGACCCAGCGCGGTCTGGCGCGACTGTGCGGGGTGCAAAACGCCCATATCGGCACGATCAGCGCCGACTGGCACACCGATAAGCCACGCATCCGGGCGATTAAGGCGCGGCTTGAAACGGTCAATGAAAACCGCCCAAGCCCTCACCGCGTCATGAGCCATAAGGGTCGCATCCAGCACACCTATGATATGGCGGTCTGTCGGGCAATTCTCGCCTATTATGCCTTTGACGCGGGTCGGCAAACTCAGCCGGAGGCAGAAGCGCATCTTCGGGCCTATGATGGTGCGGGGCTTGAGGCCTATGTCCGGTATGGTTTGGCGATGGGGCTCAGGCCTGCGGAAGGTTCGCCCGCCCAACCGATCCGTTTTCAACCCATTGCCGACGAGGTTGAGATGCCGTTGCCTCAGGCCGATGCCTTAAGCGACATGATCCGCGCCTATTATGACCTGTCATTCCTGATGGCGCAGGCCTATGTGGCCTGGTTGAGCGCCTTGATGCAGCGGGCGGCGTGGAATAACCGGTTGGGGCTATATGTGCCGCTCAGGGCGTTTTTGACTTCGTAAATGGCACCTTGACGGTTAAATAGGTCGCCGCCCGCCACAACCACTCCAGCGGGCCGTAAAGAAATGCTTTGAACCACAGATGGGCAAAGGCGACCTGAGCGGCGAAGGCGGCAAGCCCGATCAGTACGGCCTCGGACTGGGTCATGGTGGCGTGCATCCCAAGTCCGTAACCGTAAAAGACCGGCACGAACATCAGCGATTGCGCCACATAGAGCGTCAGAGTCATCCGCCCGGCAGGGGCCAGCACATTGAGCGCCTTATGGGCAAAGCTATAGTAGAGGCTCATGAACCCCAGCATCAGCACGGTCATGACGCTGAGGTCGAACAGGCTCGACAAAAATGCGCTAAACAGAGACTTGGGCATAAACATGGCCTCGGTTGCGGGCATGAGGTCGGCGATAGACCCGCGGCTGAAATAAAGCCCGATAGCGGCGACGAAGGCTATAACCAGCCCTGTCAGGCGCTCGCCGGAAAAGCGTACCGGTTCGCGGAAAAATCCGATCCGGCCCAACACCATGCCTATCAGCGACAAACCTAAAATCTGGCTGAGGCGGCCGGATTCATACATGAACAGCCATTTAAAGGCGTGGCCGTCGCTGATGTTCATGGCGATGGTCTCAGCAAACCCGCCGCTTAAGTAAACTTCGGGGATTTCGGCGCTCCAGAATTTCAGGGGCTGATTGGCCCAGTCGGCGCCGTTCAGACCGCTGATGATGTGCACCCACATCAGCGGCTGGAGCAGTAACAGCACACCAATGGCGGCCACCACCGCATTGGATTTCACCCGGTAAAATGGCAGCAGGAAAAGGCCCATAACCGCCAGAACCTGCAGCACATCACCACGATACCAGACGGCGTGCGCGCAGCCGATCAGAAATAAAATGGTCAACCGCCAGACAAACCGGCCTGTGAAATCGACGCCCTTCTGGGCCGACCGATCCATAATGATGACAAACGACACGCCAAAACACAGGGCCAGCAACGCAAAGGCCTTACCGGCAAAGACCGTGAAGATGACATCGTGCCAGATAAGCTGAGCCGGATCAGTAACCGGATGGGCCCAATAAAGTTCAAACAATTCCGGCATGTGGACGATGAACAACCCAAACAGGGCAAAGCCCCGCAGAGCGTCGAGACCCTCCATCCGCGGAGTGAATTCAGGTTTGACAGGCGCCACGGTATTTTCCCCATATCTGTTCTTTCGCCTGATCGGGCAGGCGTTTTTTTAACCGTATAACAGGATTTGGAGCGTCGGGCCAGCGCGGGTCAAACCATCCGCAATGGCCCGCCGTTGAAGATGAAGCTTAAAATCTTTGAACGGGCAATGCCCAGATAAACGCCCCACGAACAGATCAGGGTGCCTGCGGTCGTCAGGACAATCGACAGGATCGGATTGAGATCAAGCTCAATACACACCGCGCTGAACACCAGCACAAAGACCATGTGCCATAGGTAGATGACGAAGGAGGCATCGAGCAGCCGTGCCACCATCGGATGCGGTTTATTGGCCCATTTGTGCATCAGGCTGAGGAAAATCTGCGTCCCCAATAAGCCGCACGGCAGCCAGTTGATGTTTTGCGCAATCTTGCCGATGAGGGTCTGAGAGTGATCATAGTAGACAAAGACACAGATCAGCACGGCCCCTAAGATATAGGCAAAGGCTGACGGCTTGAGGAACCAGTTAAACAGCTTAGGCTGCCCCGCCAGTATAGCGCCCAGAAAGAAGGCCGGCCCGAACGCCAGTATCGAGCGATATTCGTACACACCAAACAGCAGGTCATGTTCTGCGCTCAAAATCCGGCCCAAGGCAGCGAGCCCAAGCCCCCATCCGGACAGAAAGACGAGCATCAGACCCCAGACCAGATTGGGCCTGGCACCGACCTTATCGATAAAGCGCTGCGGCAGGTGGCCGGCCAGGCCGCGTTTATGGGCCACCCAAAATAGCGCCAGCAGACTAATCAGGGCCATAAGGGTAATCAGGAACCAGCGGTGGGTCAGCCACTGCGGCGACAGGGTTGTGACCATGCTGAGCCAGTAGTCAGAGGCGGGCGGCCCCTCCCGACCGGGGGTAAAGGCTATGGCGGCCATTTCAAGGGGGGCCAGCAACAGACTGCCCAGAATGACCGGCACGCCCAGGCGCACGAACTGACGATCCAGCCATTTTCTGACATCGGCGCGCTTAAGGATCAACAGCGAGAAACAGCCGCTGATGAAAAAGAAAGCGAACATCCGAAAGCTGTGGGTGGTGGCCGCAAAAATCGTGGCCGTATGGGAGGTTTGGGCTGAGGTGATCAGCCAATCCTTATGTTCACTGAAGACCATGGCGGCGTGGTAGGGAATCCCCATCAGCAGCATCAGCACGCGGCAGGTGTTTAGATAATGCAGCCGGTTGCCTGCGGTCTCAGGCACCACCTGACCGCGCAGGGCTTCGAGGGCATCTATGGTTTGCACTTCCCAGTCTTCGGGCAGGAAACCGAGATAGTCCTCGATCGCCAGGGATATCTGCACATAGGACAGGGAATCACCGGAGAGGGACGCAAAGGTCGATTGGCCGGAAATGATTTTGGCACCGGACAGGGCGGTATAGATGGCGGCAATGCTGTCCCAGCGTGATCTGGGCGCCGAATGGCCATTGGCTACGGTCTTTGGCTGTTCGGCCTGTCGCAACAAAGCCTGATAATCGGTTTTGCCATTGGACAGGCGTGGAATAGCCTCAACCTTAAGGACTGACACCATAAAGGGCGGCAGTTTATAGGTTTCACAGACCCATGCGCTCAAAGCGTCTATGTCGGTATCGGCGGTGGTGGCGATGACGATCTTATCGTCCGTGCCGGTGCAGGCAACCTCGCCTAAACGCTCCCGCAGCCTGTGTTCGACATCATCAAGGTTAAGCCGCACACCGAAGGGTTTGATAAACCGCTTGGCGCGGCCAATAATATAGAACAGGCCGTCCGCGTTGCGGCAGGCGATGTCGCCGGTCAGCAGGTGATCAAGCCGGTCGTCACGGGCAAGATCGGGCAGGCTTTCCGCATAGCCCATCATGACGTTGTCGCCTTCATAGACCAGTTCGCCGGGCGTGTCAGGGGTGGTGATTTCCGTACCGTCTTCGCCCTTAAGCCACAGGCGGCCACCGGGGACGGCGCGACCAATGCAGTCAGGGTAGCGGGTCGCCATGTCAGGCGGCAGATAGGCCATGCGCGGGGCGGCCTCGGTCTGGCCGTACATCACATAGAACTTCCAGCCCTGTTGCTGGCTGAGTCCGGCATAGCGGGTGACCAGCGCAGGCGACAGTTTACCACCGGCCTGAGTGACGTAGCGCAGGGTTTTCAGATTGCCCAGATAACGGCTGCGTTCCAGCACTTCGAAGCTATAGGGCACGCCGGACAGGCCGGTGACTTTGTGGGCCTTCACCGCCTGCCACAGGTCAGCGTCAGTGACCGAGGCTTCGCTTAAGACGACCGATCCGCCGCACAACAGATGGCTGTGCAGGATGGAAAGACCGAAGGAGTAGCTGAATTTGAGATTGAGCAGCCCCCGGTCCTTGGCCGTCAGTTCAAGATATTGTGCAATCGAGCGGGCATTGGCTTGCAGGTTCTTGACCGACAGCTTGACCAGCTTGGCCGTGCCGGTTGAGCCCGAAGTGGACATTAAAACACTGACGTCCGGGTGCAGGCCCAGATCCTGAGCGTGGCGGGCTGTGATGTCACCGTCAGCCGCTTCGGGCCGGATCACGAAATGCGGATTATATAGCGTGATCAGGTCATCCAGACGCGCCGGCTCATAGTCCGAAAACAGATGGACGGCATAGCCCGCCCGCAGACAGGCCAGATAGCGCACGACCGACTTGGCATCATTTCGCACACTTAAAAACACCAGCGACCGCTGACCCGGCAGGCAGGTTTTCAGGTGCTGCATCAGCTCATCGCAGCGCGCCGACAGGTCGCCATAGCTGATTTTGACATCACCCTCGATCAGGGCGATCGAACGCGAAGGGTGTGTCAAACTGAAAAACGAGGCGGTGGCCATGCGATAATCCGGTGTCGGGCAGGTTAGACCGTGGTTACTGCAAATCCCATACCAAGGGCCGTGTCAAATATCGGGACTTTCAGAAGTTTTGTCGGTGACTAAGCCTTATGTGGTCGTCACTACCCTACACATCTTAAAAAGCAGAAATATTTCGGCGGTGCAACATAGATGCGAATAGGGCGCCCAAAGTCGCGTCACACTTTTTGGATGCGCTTTAATTAAAATGATTTATAAGGCGCGGATGAAACGAGCATCTTATACATCCGGCAAAGGCCAAAAGGCCGAAGCTATAGGCCCCACACAGCGACAATTACGCGCCGGGGAACTGGTCCGCCATGCGCTGGTTGAAATCCTGCGCGAAGAAGAGATCCATGACGAAGCCCTGCACGGGGTGTCGATCACTGTGACCGAAGTGCGCTGTTCGCCTGATCTGCGTCATGCGACTATCTTTGTCGAGCCGCTGGGGGCGGGGCTGCTAACGGGGGTTTCTCCTGAGAAGGTCAAGCCGGCCATTGATGCGCTCAACCGCCATGCCAAGTTTATGCGCGGCGTTTTGGGCCGAATGATCGACATGAAGTTCACGCCCGCGCTTAAATTCCTGCATGACGAAAGCTTCAACGAAGCCTCGCGCCTCAATGCGCTGTTCTCCCGCCCGGAAGTGGCGCAGGATTTGGCGCATGATGAAGATGACCAAGACTGATGGGGCGCACTAAAAAAGGCGATCCGGTCAGCGGCTGGGTCTGTCTCGATAAGCCCTATGATATGGGATCGACCGACGCGGTCTCGAAAATCCGCCGGTTGTTCAATGCCCAGAAGGCCGGTCATGCCGGGACGCTCGATCCGCTGGCGTCGGGGATTTTGCCGATAGCCCTCGGTGAAGCGACCAAGACCGTACCCTACCTGATGGAGGCCGATAAGGTTTATCGCTTTCGCATCAAATGGGGTCAGACCACCAACACCTATGACGCTGAGGGCGAGGTCACGGCCGCGTCCGATGTGCGCCCGGCTGAGGCTGCCATCGTTAAGGTTCTGCCCGCCTATATTGGGGACATCGAGCAGGTGCCGCCCGCCTTTTCGGCCATCAAGGTCGATGGCAAGCGCGCCTATGATCTGGCCCGCGAGGGCATTGAGGTTGAGCTGGATGCCCGCACGGTTCGGGTCTTTGATCTGCACCTTGAGGTCATCATTAGCCCTGACGAAGCCGAGTTTATACTCCATTGTGGCAAGGGCACCTATGTGCGCTCACTGGCCCGCGATATCTGTCTTGATCTGGGGGCGTGCGGCCATGTGTCGTACCTGCGCCGGGAGCGCGTCGGGGCCTTTGACCTGACCAACACAAAAACACTGGATAATCTGACGGAAATGGTGCATAGAGCCGCCTCCTTGGAGGCTTTGCTTCCGGTTGAGACGGCGCTGGACGACATCCCGGCGTTGCCTGTGACCGAAGATGAGGCTTTTAAGCTCAAGCGGGGTCAGGCTTTGACCCTTCTGCCGCGTCAAGTGGAACTGCTCAAAAGTGCCTTTGAAATCCGCCGTGAGGCGGGCCGCAAAGAACACCTCAGAACAGTTCAGGCGCGTCACGAAGGTGAGGTTCAGGCCCTGTGCGAATTGCGGGCAGGCCAGCTATGGCCCACCCGGATTTTAAACCCTTAATTTCTCAATAAGGAGAAACCCGATGTCGATCACTCCCGACCGTAAGGCCGAACTGATCCATACCCACGCCCGCACCGAAGCCGATACGGGTGGCGCTGAAGTCCAGATTGCAATCCTCACCGAGCGCATCACCAATCTGACCGAACACTTCAAGACGCACAAGAAAGACAACCACAGCCGCCGCGGTCTTCTGAAGATGGTTTCGCAGCGTCGTCGTCTTCTGGACTACCTCATTTCTCGTGACACCGACCGCTATAAGGCGATCATCGAGACCCTGGGTATCCGCCGTTAATCTTTGCGGTAAAAATCACAAAAAGGGCTTGGGGCCAAACCTCAAGCCCTTTTTGCTTATTCGCGGGGCTTTACCGCGAATTCAGGCTATTCGCCCCTCAACAAAAAGTTCAATGGAACTTTCGCGTAAAATGCGATATTGGGCGCGGGCATAGTTAAAAATATCGATGCACATCTAAAATGTCGCGCTTCGAGTCCGAAAATCCCCAAAACAACACACGGGCACTTTTCGGATAGCGCTTCGCACCATTGGGAATGGGCCTGATGGGAACTGAAAGAAAAACATATGTTTGATATCAAAAGAAAAACAATTGACTGGGCTGGCCGTAAGCTGACCCTTGAGACCGGCCGTATCGCGCGTCAGGCAGATGCTGCGGTTCTGGCCACCTACGGGGAAACCACAGTTTTGGCCACCGTCGTGTACGCACGCTCGCCAAAGCCGGGTCAGGATTTCTTCCCGCTGACTGTCAACTATCAGGAAAAGACCTTCGCCGCCGGCAAGATCCCCGGTGGTTATTTCAAGCGCGAAGGCCGCCCGTCTGAAAAAGAAACCCTGGTGTCGCGTCTGATCGACCGTCCGATCCGCCCGCTGTTCGTTAAGGGCTTCAAGAACGAAGTTCAGGTCGTCGTGACCGTCCTGTCGCATGACATGGAAAATGATCCGGACATTCTGGCCATGGTCGCCACGTCTGCAGCGCTTACCCTGTCGGGCGTGCCGTTCATGGGCCCGATCGGTGGTGCTCGCGTGGCCCTGATCAATGACGAATATGTTCTGAACCCGACCCTCGACCAAACCAAGGGATCCTCGCTCGACCTCGTTGTCGCAGGTACGCAAGACGCTCTGATGATGGTCGAATCCGAGGCTCAGGAACTGGGCGAAGACAAGATGCTGGGCGCGCTGATGTTCGCTCATGCCGGCATGCAGCCGGTAATCGAAGCGATCATCGAAATGGCCGAGCATGCCGCCAAGGAGCCGTTCGAGTTCGAAGCCGAAGACTTCTCAGAGGTCGTCACTCAGATCAAGGCTCTGGTCGGCAATGACATCCGCGAAGCCTATACCCATCAGGGTAAAGAGCAACGCCGCAATGCCGTCGGCGACGCCAAGAAAAAGGCCGCCGCGGCTCTCGTGAAATCCGATGAAAACCCGGACGGCGTCGATGCCGCCATCTTCGGTTCGGCTTTTAAGGAATGTGAAGCCGACGTTCTGCGTCGTGACATCATCGATCACGGCCGCCGCGTTGATGGCCGTCCGGTCGATAAGGTTCGCCAGATCGTGTCGGAAGTCGGCATCTTGCCGCGCACCCACGGCTCGGCCCTGTTCACCCGCGGCGAAACTCAGGCACTTGTGGTCGCGACGCTGGGTACCGGCGATGATGAGCAGTTCATCGACAGCCTGGAAGGCACCTACAAAGAAAAGTTCCTTCTGCACTATAACTTCCCTCCATACAGCGTCGGTGAAACCGGCCGTATGGGCTCGCCCGGTCGCCGCGAAATCGGTCACGGTAAGCTGGCCTGGCGGGCTATCCGTCCGATGCTGCCGTCGGCGGAAGAATTCCCGTACACCGTGCGCGTGGTCTCTGAGATCACCGAATCCAACGGCTCATCCTCGATGGCGACCGTCTGCGGTACGTCGCTGGCGCTGATGGATGCCGGTGTGCCGCTGAAGTCGCCGGTATCGGGTATCGCCATGGGCCTGATCCTGGAAAAAGACGGCTTTGCGGTTCTGTCGGACATTCTGGGTGACGAAGATCATCTGGGCGACATGGACTTTAAGGTCGCCGGTACCGTCAACGGCATCACATCGCTGCAAATGGACATCAAGGTTCCCGGCATCACCGAGGAAATCATGACCAAGGCGCTGCGTCAGGCGAACGAAGGCCGTCTGCATATCCTGGAAGAGATGAACAAGGCCATTTCCGGCGCCCGTGAAGAGCTGGGTGAGTTTGCACCTAAGATCGAAACCATCAAGATCGCGACGGATAAGATTCGTGAAGTGATCGGCGCCGGCGGTAAGGTCATTCGTGAAATCGTCGAAAAGACTGGCGCTAAGATCGATATTGCTGACGACGGCACCATCAAGATCTCGGCCTCTGAGCAGTCCAAGATCGACGCCGCCCGCGAGTGGGTCAAGTCGATTGCCTCTGAGCCTGAAGTCGGCGCTATCTATAACGGTAAGGTCGTGAAGGTCGTCGATTTCGGCGCATTCGTGAACTTCTTTGGTGCCAAGGACGGCCTGGTCCACGTCTCCCAGATCAAGAACGAAAAGGTCGCCACGGTTGCCGACGTTCTGAAAGAAGGCGACGAAGTCAAGGTCAAGTTCATGGGCTTTGATGATCGCGGCAAGACTAAGCTGTCGATGAAGGTCGTCGATCAGGAAACCGGCGAAGACCTGACCGAAAAGCTGGCGGCTGAACGCGCGGCCCGCATCGAAGCCGGTGAAGAAGTGCCGTCGGAAGAACGTGCTGAGCGCTCCGACCGTGGTGATCGCGGCGACCGCCGTCCGCCGCGCCGTCCGCGCCGCGACTAGCAGGGTCTAGACCCTGCACCCGTTAGCTTGGCAAAGCCGAACGGGTAAGGATAACGAAAGGCGATCCCGTTGAGGGGTCGCCTTTTATTTTTTCTTCGTTTTGGGTAGTTTTTTTACTTCTTTAATTATGGAAGATATTTGTTTATCCGCTTCTCGTTGACGCTCCTCTTTTCGAATTTGTATATATTTCTCATACTGAGATTCTGCTTTACGTTTAGCGTCAGAAGCTTTTATAGAACCACCTGTATTTAAGACGGTACGACCAAGCTGCTTTAATTGTAGGTCAAGAATGTTCTGCGCTTCTTGCATTGTCGTCAAACGACCCAAATCAAGCTGATCTTCGAATATATCAAGAAGTATGGATGTTAATCGATTTAATTCTTTTATTTCAGTTTGTGCCAAATAATTCTTTGAGACAGTAACATCTATCTTTCTAATATTTTCATGTGGCCAAGTCTGTAACCCCATATTGTCTACGCTTGAATCTGCTCTTTTTACGATAAGTTCGGCTGGCGTAAATGATGTCACTGCATAGACCAATTTAGCTTGAGTTCTTTGATAAAACTCGCGAGCCAACTCTGTTGTTCCATCATAGTCTTGGCACATGGCGCATATCGAACGAAGCTCTCGATACAGGTTAGCTTCGTCTGAGCGAATATCGCGGATTATTTCGCGAAGCTCAGTAACCCGGTCGAAATTTTCCGGCTGTTTCAGGCGCTGTGAATCTACAACAAAGCCTTTTGTAGCGAACTGAACCAAAACGCTGGTTGCCCAACGCCGGAAAATAGTAGCTTGAGTTGATGAGACCCGATAGCCAACGGATATAACCATATCTAGGCTGTAAAGTATGGCTGGACGACCTGTCGTTGTTTGCGTTTTTTGCAAAGAAGTCGATTCTTCCAGTTCGCCTTCATCAAGCACATTATTAATGTGCCGGGAAATTGTTGAAACATCCCTACCAAAAAGTTGGCTGATCTGGGCTTGGCTCATCCATAGCGCTTCCCCTTCATATCGGATGTCCAGTCGCAAACCTTTATCAGTTCCATAAACAAGAAATCTGTCTCCGGTATCTGCATCTTCTATGAGATGAACGGGTTCGGCGTCCTTATCTGTCATTATTTCACCTATAAAGCGGGAACAATTTGGCAACATATCGCGATTTTTCTGTTTCGTCCACATTCTCAAGGCTATATTTCAAACCGTTGTATCAATTTGAAAAACTGGAAAAATGCAAATCACCGACCAAATCCTTGACCGTGGCGCGATCCTGTTGCTGGCCAATAAGGGCGAGCCGGTAAAGCTTATCGGCTGCGAGGTCGAAGCCATCGATCTGTCGGATGTTATTCTCAACGGCTGGGTGTTTGAGGACTGCATCCTGCGCAAAACCAAATTCAAATCCGCCAAGCTGGAACATGCGCAGTTCATCGGCTGCAAGGGCGGGCAGGCTGATTTTACCTCCGCTGATCTGACCGAAGCGCAATTCACCGCCTGCGATTTCAATAACACCTCATTCAAGGGCACCGTCCTGCCGCAGGCGACCTTTAAGCGCTGTAAGCTGACCGGTGCCAATTTCAGCGACAGTCGCAATATCGATGTGACCTTTGAAGAATGCCGCCTGAACGATGCTCATTTGCGCGGGTTTTCGTTCAGCAAGCAGACGCTGAAATCGCTGGATATGCACAATGCCGATCTGCAACGCTGTGATTTCAGAAAAGCGGTGTTTGAGGATTGTTCCCTGCGCGATGCGATCCTGGATAATGCCCGTTTCGAAGGCGCTGACCTGCGCGGTACGGACATCGGCGGGGTGCGTCTTGAGGATGCCCGCCGCTTCAAAGGGGCGACCATTTCGCGCGCTCAGGCCGCAGAACTTCTGTCCGAACTGGGCTTGAAAGTGCTATAAGGGATGGGCCGGTATTCATAAACCGGCTCTGGTTTCCGTAGCGTAAGGTAAGCGTTATCATCAACCGCAAATAGCTTGTGACCCGTTTGAAAACCGGCTACGCAACGCCTGTTGCCTGACGGTGACATAGCTGTAACTGGAAAATTTAATGCACTCAAAAACCTTTAAGGCCTCGCTGGGGAGCGCTAGGGCCTTAACTGCTACCGCCATGACAAGCGTCGTGGCGATGGCGGGCGCATATGCCGTACCGGCCTATGCGGACACTGAAGATGTAACTGAAGTCGTGGTCACGGCCCAGAAACGGGCTGAACCGCTGGCGACCACGCCATTGTCGGTTGCGGTCGTCACAGGCGACCAACTCAGGCAAGCAGGCGCCCATGACCTCAAAGACCTGCAAAGCCTGACCCCATCGCTGATCATTACCTCGACCGCCAACGAGGCCCAGACCACGGCCCGCCTGCGCGGTATCGGCACGGTCGGCGATAATCCGGGTCTGGAATCCTCGGTCGGTGTGGTGATCGACGGCGTGGTGCGGGCGCGTACCGCCACGGCCATGAGCGATCTGGGCGAGGTGGATCGTATTGAAATCCTGAAAGGGCCGCAGTCGGGCCTGTTTGGCAAGGGCGCCTCGGCCGGCCTTATTCAGGTCGTCACCAAGGCACCGGAAATGGCCCCACGCCAGACCCTGGAGCTGACCGCCGGTGAACATGGCACGCTAGGGGTTTCCGGTTATGCTACCGGGCCGCTTAGTGAGACCGTGGCCGGGTCGCTGAACCTGACCTATCGCAGCCGTGAGGGTCAGTACAAAGTCCATACCGGCAATGGCCCGCGTAGCGACGACCGCGACAATGATCAGAACTATTACTCCGTGCGCGGTCAGTTGTTGTTTGCGCCCAATGACACCGTGACCGTGCGTGTGATCGGTGACTATACCAAGCGCGATGAAAACTGCTGCGCGGGTGTGGCCGTGGTAAAGGGTGCGACCTCGGCCTATATCGACCTTTTGGCCCCCGACAGCGGTGTGGCCCAGACGATCAATCTCGAGGGCCGCGAAGTCTGGTCCAACCGTTCAACCGCGCAGGTGCTGGTCGATGCGGGCCTGTCAGTTGAAACCGTGGTGCGGTTGTCCGATACGATCGATCTGACCTCGATCACGGCCGCCCGTCACTGGGATCACACCAATGGCTATGATGCGGATTTCTCATCAGCCGATATCTATTACCGCGAACCGGACGGCGCGTTTGGCAATCGCTTTGATACCTTAAGCCAGGAACTGCGGGTGGCTGGTCGCACGCCTAAGCTGGACTGGATGGTGGGTCTTTATCTGTCGTCCGAAGACCTGACCCGCCATGATCAGTATATTTATGGCGCGGCCTATGAGCCCTATCTGGGTCTGCTGTTATCGGCTGGTGGCAATATCAACCGGGTGTCCCAGCTTACTGGACGGCCTGTGGGCCAGTCTTTTGGGGCGGGAGATGGCATGAATGATGTCTATAACCAGAAAGAGCGTAATATCGCTCTGTTCACGGACAATAGCTGGCATTTCACTCAAACCGTGACGGCGACTTTGGGTCTGCGCGTTAATAAACAGGACAAGACCCTGATCAGCCGCCATACGAATTCTGACGGCGGCGTGGCCTGTGCGGCGGCACAAAGCCTCAATATCGGCGGGGTCGGCACGATCTGTCAGTCGTTTGCCAATCCGGCGTTTAACAATCTGTCCTATGGCCAAAAACATGAAGAAGACGCCACGACCGGATCGTTTCGTCTGAAATGGCAGGCCCTGCCCTCGCTGATGACCTATGTGTCCTATGCGCGCGGCTGGAAAGGGGCGGGCTACAACCTCGACCGTGAGCAGACGGCGACGTTTGCGGCCGATAAGGATACATCCTTTGCGGCAGAAACTTCCGAATCCTATGAGGTCGGTCTCAAAGGCCGGTGGTGGCGGGGGCGGCTGGCGCTGGATGCCGCTGTCTTTGATCAGGCGTTCGAGGATTTCCAGCTGAATACCTTTTTGGGCACCAGCTTTCTCGTAAAATCGATCCCGGAGCTGAAATCGCGGGGTGTGGAGTTTGAAACGCGCTACAGCATCCCGTCGATGGGCTTGAAACTGTGGGGCGGGGCGACCTTTGCCGAGGCCCAATTCGGGCCGCAAGCCGTGGCGGGGCTGCCCAAGCTTACCAACCACAGAGCGGCCTTTGCGCCCAAATGGTCGGTAACTTCCGGTGTGGATTACCAGCGTGAGGTGATGAACTGGATGCTGCGGGCCAATCTGACGGCGCGTTATAATTCGGCCTATAATACCGGCTCTGATCTGGCGGCGATTAAGATACAGGAAGCGTTTACGCTCCTTAACGGTCGTCTGTCCCTTTTGAGACCGGATGATAGTGTAGCGGTCGAACTGTGGGGTCAGAACCTGACCGACGAGACCTATTATCAGGTCGTGTTTGGTGCCCCGTTCCAGTCAGGGACGTTTAACGCCTTCCTGTCGCAGCCCCGGACCATCGGACTTACTTTGCGGCTAAGACACTGATTTGCTAAGGTGGGGGCTTCGTGATAAGTGCCCCCACCACCCCTTTGCTATCGCAAAGCGGTCCCCCTCCCCAACAAGTTGGGGAGGTATATAGGGGGGGCAATTCTGGATTATTCAATGTCTGAAGATTCTCAAAGACCTTACGCTGTGTCGGTGCTGACCATGTTCCCGGAAGCTTTTCCGGGGCCGCTGGATGTATCGGTCATCGGCAATGCCCGAAAAGAATCTGGGCTTTGGACGCTGGAAACGGTGGACATTCGCGCCTTTTCGAGCGATAAGCGCGGCTTCCTTGACGACACCCCTGCGGGTGGCGGCCCCGGACAGGTGCTCAAAGCGGATGTAATCGCCAAAGCGCTTGATTCGATTGATGTTTCCAATCGACCGCTCATTTACATGAGTGCCCGTGGCAAACCACTGACGCAAGGTCGGGTTCGCGAATGGTCTAAGGCCCAAGGCCTTATTGTCCTGTGCGGGCGGTTCGAAGGGGTGGATCAGCGAGTGCTCGATGCCCGCGGGTTCGAAGAAATCAGCGTTGGCGATGCCGTCCTTGCGGGCGGAGAGTCGGCGGCGATGGTGACAATTGAGGCGACGTTGCGGCTTATTCCGGGGGTTCTCGGCGCATCGGCCAGCCTTGATAACGAAAGCTTTGAGGATGGTCTCCTTGAACACCCGCAGTATACAAGACCGCGGACGTTTGAGGGCCTCGACATCCCCGAAGTGCTGTTAAGCGGCGACCATAAAAAGGCGGCGCTCTGGCGGCAACAGATGCGAGAGGCAACCACGAAAGAACGACGTCCCGATCTGTGGGCGGCGCATCTTTCCAAATCACAGGCAAAAGGCGATTAAGCCTCAACAGTGTGCCCACCGGCACCTACAATATTGGAGACTATGATGAACCTGCTTCAAAAGCTCGAAGCCGAAGAATGTGCCAAGCTGCGCGCCGGCAAATCCTTTCCTGAATTCCAGCCGGGCGACACCGTCCGCGTCAGCGTCAAGATCAAGGAAGGCGACCGTGAACGCGTCCAGGCCTACGAAGGCGTTTGCATCGCGCGCGCCGGTTCCGGCATCAATGAAAATTTCACCGTCCGTAAGATCAGCTTCGGCGAAGGCGTAGAGCGCGTATTCCCGCTGCTGTCACCAATGATCGACGGTATCGAAGTCAAGCGTCGCGGTGTCGTCCGTCGCGCCAAGCTCTACTACCTGCGTGACCGCCGTGGTAAGTCGGCCCGTATCGTCGAGCGTTCGCAAAACTCGACTCGCGGCTCCAAGGGTGCTGAACTGCGCGCCCAGATGGCCAGCAAGAGCGAGGCTTCCGAAGGTTAATCGAAACCTTATACGAAAACCATTAAACCCCTTTGTGACCTCACAAAGGGGTTTTTTGTGGCTTTTTTTGACGCGCATCTTATCCAAAAACCGCTTAACACTTTTTGGGATGCGCTCTAAACTAGCCTGAATATAAAAGCAGCAGGTGGTTATATGAAACGCTCAAACTGGATGATGGGCATTGCCCTAAGTGTGATGGCGGTGACGGCGGCGTGTAATAAACCCGCGACCTCACAAAATGCGGCACCTGCTGCGGCGGTCACTGAATCCTTTGAGGTCGTAACCTTCGCCGAAGGGCTGGAGCAGCCGTGGGGCATGGCCTTCCTGCCGGATGGGCGTCTGCTGGTGACCGAGAAAGCCGGGCGGCTACAGGTCATTTCCAAGGACGGCAAACCTAAGCTGGTCAGCGGTACGCCTGCGGTAGCTGACGCGGGACAGGGTGGGCTTTTGGGCGTGGCGGTCGATCCGGACTTTGCCAAAAACCAATATATCTATCTGTCGTTTTCCGAACCCGGTGAAGGGGGCGTTGCGGGCACGTCCGTGGCGCGCGCTAAATTTTCCGGGCAAGCCCTGACCGACCTCAAGGTCATCTGGCAGCAAATCCCAAAGGTCAAAAGCAACAATCACTGGGGGTCGCGCATTGTATTTGCGCCCGATGGCAAGCTGTTTATCACGACCGGCGACCGGGCATCTTACCGAGAAAAGGCGCAGGATCTGACCTATACCTTCGGCAAGGTCATCCGCATCAACAGCGACGGCACCATCCCGCAGGACAACCCGTTTGTGGGCCGCAGCGATGCCAAGCCGGAAATTTGGTCATACGGTCACCGCAATATGCAAGGGGCGGCGATCAATCCGGCGACGGGCGAGCTGTGGACCAATGAGCACGGCGCGCAGGGCGGCGATGAAATCAACGCGCCCGAAGCCGGTAAAAACTATGGCTGGCCGGTCATTACCTTGGGTGTCGATTACAGCGGTGCCAAGATCGGTGAAGGTAAGGCCAAGGACGGCATGGAACAGCCGCTGCATTACTGGAACCCGTCGATCGCCCCATCGGGCATGTTGTTCTACACCGGCGACGCCTTCCCCTCATGGAAGGGCGATCTGTTTATCGGCGCACTGAAATTTCAGTATTTAAGCCATCTAAAGCTCGACGGCACTAAGGTCGTGTCGGAAACCAAGCTGCTGGAAGACAAAGCCGAGCGTATCCGCGACGTTATTCAGGGGCCGGATGGTCTGATCTATGTCGCCTATGACAGTGTCGATGGCCGGATCGTGCGCTTACAGCCGAAGTAGTGGGGTCACAGACCCCACGCCCCGTTATTAAACCAATGCGGCGCTACTCACGATTTACCTATATGGTTTTGAGGGACACGGGGACCAATCATAAAAATGTGCCTATGCTTTCCTGTTTTTCAAATTCCAAATACCATGTATGATGCCTATCAACGCCGCTAATGGATACAAAAAGGGCAGATGAAAAGACCATTGCTGCTCAAAGATTGAAGCAACGGCATCGCCAATCAGAGGGAGAAGCATCAGCCGAAAAGGCTGGCTTGCGGCCTCAATTTTTGGATTATTAAACCAAGCCATTTCTCACCCCTAAATTAATCATCACTGCCAATGGGTCAGTTTGGAGGTACCTTCAAGGGCAGGGATCGTAAAGCGTACGCTTCTACTGTACCGTGGTGACTTCCGGGGCGCCGGGACCATAGTCGCCGGTAGCTTGGGGCTCGGCTGAGGCGCTGTAGGCTTCGGGCGCGATGATGACCGCCTCGGCTGCCTCAGATGATGCGGGTGCGGGGGACACGGTCTCACCTAAGCTGCCCGCCGGAGCTTTTTCAGGTGCACCCAAATCCTCGCGCACGAAATGATACATCTTTTCGTCCGAGCAGGCGCAGACCTTAAGCTTATTGTCCTTATCGCGCCACATAACGATCGGATAGCGCACTTCGACGCCATTGGCCCGCAACAGAGGCTCAAGCTGATCCTTGAAATCGCGGCTGGCCTGCACGACCGCAGAGCGCGCCAAGTCACCATCAGCGGGACGGATGCCGGGCGCGGCCCAGGCCTTAACCGGCGTGGTGCGCCAGGCTTCATACAGCGACCAGTTACGGTTCAGCCATAGCTCCGCAATGGTCGAGCGCTCAGCCGGTGTTGATTTTTGCAGACCCTCGACATCAGCCGGGGCAAAGGCGATCACACGGCGGTCGACACCAATGGCCGCGAATTTCGGAAACTCCTGATCCTCATAGGTGCTGCATTCCTTGCAGTCGCGGAAGGTGATCACATAAAGCGGCGGGCCTTCGGTGCCGGAGGCGACATAGCCTGCCGAATCCAGCAGCTTTTGGATGGCGGCCTGTTCTTTTTCGACCGTGATGGGCTTATAGCGCTCAAAATAGTTCCAGTAGGCCCACCAGCCGACCCCTACGACCGTCGATACGATCAGAAGCGTTAAAGCCGCCCACAGAAAAAACTTACGCATGAAAACCCCCGAAACCCCTGCTGCGACGCAGCCATATTAACCATGATACACTGTTATCACGGCGTTTGTTAAGGGTCAGGACAGATTATATAAACCGATCAGGGCAAATACCACACACACCACCATGATGGCCCACAGGGTCAGGTAAGGTTTCAACGCCTTGGGATGGCGCTTATCCTCATTAAGTTTGGCCTCATTTGGCTTGGTCATACTTACCCCATTTGCGGCATGATGTAGGAGGTTTCGCCGTCCCCTGCCTGATGTTGCGGCCAGCGGGCGGTGACGGTTTTAACCTGGGTGTAAAACCTGACGCCCTCCATACCATGTTGATTCATATCGCCAAAGGCCGAACGCTTCCAGCCGCCAAAGGAATGATAGGCAACCGGCACGGGAATGGGCACATTGATGCCGACCATACCGACCTGAACCGACAGGGCAAAATCACGCGCGGCCCGGCCTTCGCGGGTGAAGATAGCGACGCCATTGCCATAAGGGTGGTCGGACGCCAGCGTAACGGCTTCCTCCAGACTCTCAGCACGCACAATTTGCAGGACGGGGCCGAAGATTTCCTCCTGATAAGTTTTCATGTGCGGCTTAACATGATCAAACAGCACCGGCCCAATGAAGAAGCCGTTTTCATAGCCCGCGACGGTGATATGGCGATTATCGACCACGATTTCCGCGCCTTCACGCACCCCCAGATCGACATAGTCCGAGACGCGCTGTTTGTGCGCTGCCGACACCACCGGGCCATAGTGGGCGGATGGGTCAGTGCTTGCGCCCACCTTAAGGGTCTTGATCTCGGCGATCAGCTTTTCGCGCAAACGCTCGGCGGTCTTGTCACCGACGGCTACCACAACCGGCAGGGCCATGCAGCGTTCTCCGGCTGAGCCATAGGCGGCACCCATAATGTCTTTAACCGCCTGATCAAGGTCAGCATCGGGCATGATGATGCCGTGGTTTTTGGCCCCGCCCATGGCCTGCACCCGCTTACCTGTGTCGGCGCACATCCTATAGACGCTGTGGGCGATGTCGGATGAGCCGACAAAGCTGACCGCGCGAATGGCCGGATGGGCGCAGATGGCCTCGACCATGTCCTTGTCACCGTGGACGACATTGAGCACGCCTTTGGGTGCCCCCGCCTCCAACAGCAGTTCTGCCAGACGGTTGGGCGCGGACGGGTCTTTTTCCGATGGCTTAAGGATAAAGCAGTTGCCGGTGGCAATCGCCGGCCCAAACATCCACATCGGGATCATGGCCGGGAAGTTGAACGGGGTAATACCAGCCACCACGCCTAGCGGCTGACGAATCGACCAGACGTCGATATCGGGCCCCGCCCCATAGGTGAACTCACCCTTGAGCGCATGTGGGATGCCGCAACAAAATTCAATGACCTCAAGCCCGCGCTGAATGTCGCCCTTGGCGTCGCTGATGACCTTACCGTGTTCATGGGCAATCAGTTCGGCCAGTTCATCCATGTGGGCCTCTAACAGGGCCTTGAAATTGAACATGACCCGTGCGCGCCGCTGAGGGTTCAGCCGCGACCAGTCCTTAAAGGCTGCCTGAGACGATGCCACCGCGGCCTCCAGGTCAGCGGCATCACCAAGCTGAACCTGCGCGTTTTGCGTGCCCAAAGACGGGTTAAACACCGGCCCCATGCGCTGATCGGGACAGAGGCGATACGCGCCGTCGATAAAGTGGGCAATGGTTTTCATGACGGCCTCCTGTGCATTGTGATCACAGTCTATACCCAAAGATTTGACCTTGCCAAGCAGGTGCATTTGGGCAACATCTGCCCCATGCACGACCTTACTGTTGATAGCCTATCCGTGGCCAAAACCGCTAACCCGTCCGGCCTGCATATTGTTGATGTGCTGATCCATGAGCGGGCGCCGCGTTTGGTCGCATCGCCCCTGTGGCCGGTGGTGCGACCCGCTCTTTACAACATTCTGGGTTACGGCGCAGCGGTGCGCATGGCCGATGCGATAGCGCCTCTGTCCGGTCAGGCCGCCCTAGATCATGTATCAAATCTGCTGTCGCTTAAAGTCGTGATGCAAAACCTTGAGCGCGTGCCGGCTTCCGGCCGGTGTATAGTGGTGTGCAATCACCCGACCGGTATAGCGGACGGCGTGGTGGTCTATGATGCCCTGAAAACGCGCCGCGACGACCTGATCTTTTTTGCCAATGCTGATGCTTTGCGCGTCAGCCCGCGCCTTGGTGAGGTTCTGATCCCGGTCGAGTGGGTTGAGGCCAAGCGCACCCGTGAAAAGACCCGCGCCACCCTGATGGCGGCTAAGGCGGCCTTTGAGGCAGAGCGGTGCGTGGTGCTGTTTCCGGCGGGTCGGCTGGCGCGAAAGCGGGGCGGTGTGTTGCGCGATCCGGACTGGGCGACCACGGCGGTGTCGCTGGTACAGAAATATCAGGCCCCTATGGTGCCGGTGCATGTGGCTGGCCCCAATTCCGTGTGGTTCCATAGTTTTGATAAGATTTCCAAAGAGTTGCGCGATGTGACCCTTTTTTTGGAGCTGCTCAATAAGGCCGGTAAGCGCTTTGACCTGACGGTCGGGCCGGTGATTACACCTGACGAACTCACCGGAGAGGTATCGGTGGTATGTGCGGCGGTGAAGGATTATGTGGAAACGCAGCTTTGTCATGGTGACGCTGCCTTTACGGAGGTTGGGCCATGATGCCGGAAACGGTATGGCTAAAGGATGCGGCAGCGACTGAAAGCTTAGGCGCGCGGGTCGGCCAAACCCTGAAAACGGGCGATATTATCTACCTGACCGGTGATCTGGGGGCCGGGAAATCCTGCCTGGCGCGTGGATTGATCCGTACACGGACAAGTTCTGATCAGGATGTGCCCTCGCCGACCTTTACCCTCGTGCAGACCTATGAGGCTGAGGGCGTAGATATCGCCCATTTTGATCTTTACCGCCTGACTGATCCCGAAGAGGTTCATGAGATCGGCCTGTTTGAACTGGCGGAGGATCATGCCTGCCTGATTGAGTGGCCGCAGCGACTGGGCCATCTGAGCTTTGAAGATTATCTGGAAATCCGCCTCGAAGCGGGTCAGGATGAGCACGGACATCAGGGACGTATCGCCACCCTGACCCCGCATGGCCACTATAGATAAGAGACCGATGAGCCCTGACCGAGAGACGCAAAAAACCGCTTTTCTTAAGGCGCACGGCCTTGAGGGCATGGCGCGCCAGCCCTTACCGGGGGATGCGTCGACGCGCCGTTATGAGCGGTTGAGCGAGGGTGGCCGTAGTCTGATGCTAATGGATCAGGCACCGTCGCCGGAGTTGATCCCGTGTCCGCCACTGGCTGATTATGCTGAGCGCAAACGGTTAGGCTATTTCGCCATGACGCGGTTGTCAGCGGGCCGGATCGAGGCGTTTGCGGCCTGCGCTGACTATTTACGCAGCCAAAGCCTGTCGGCGCCGGAAATTGTGGCCTTTGATGCGCAGGCCGGATTTCTAGTGTCCGAAGATCTGGGCGACGGCCTGTTTGCCCGGCTGATCGAGCAGGGCGAGGACGAAATGAGCCTCTATCTGTCAGCGGTTGAGGCGCTGGCGGTGCTGCACCAAGCCCCGCCGCCTGAGACCCTGCCGGGTGGGTGGCCACTGTTGGTTTATGATGATCTGGCGCTGAAAACCGGAGCCGATCTGTTTGTCGAATGGTATCCAAAATATGATCCGTCTCATAGCTTAAGTGATCAGGCGCGGGCCGATTGGGAGGCGGTCTGGGCACCGATCCGGGCGCGGGCTGAGGCGGGGGCGTCGGTCTTTATTCACCGCGATTTCCATGCCGAAAACCTGCTGTGGCTGCCGGATCGTGACGGCTATCGCCGCGTTGGCCTGATTGATTTTCAGGACGCCCTGAAAGGTCACCCAAGCTGGGATCTGCATTCATTGTTGCAGGATGCGCGGCGGGATGTATCACCGGAAATTGAGGCGGCGGCCTTAGAGCATTATTTCAGATTACGACCCGGCATTGATCGGGATGTGTTTATGGAGATGTATCAGGCGCTGGCGACGCTCAATGAAGCGCGCATTTTGGGCGTGTTTGCCCGCCTGATCATTCATTTCAAAAAGCCGCGTTACGAAGCTTTTATGCCGCGTATGTGGGGTCACATGTCGCGTAATCTTAAGGCTGCGCATTTGAAACCCGTGCGCAACTGGTTTGAGACTTACGGTTTCGGAGACATGCTGTCATGAACGCACCGACAACGGCTTTGATCCTGGCGGCGGGCCTCGGTACCCGTATGCGGCCGCTGACCAATGACCGTTCCAAGGCTCTGGTGGAGGTCGGCGGTAAGGCCCTGATAGACCACATGATTGATCGGCTGATCGCGGCGGGGGTTACGCGCTGTGTGGTCAATGTCCACTATTTTGCCGACCGGCTGGAGGCGCATCTCAGGGTACGCTCCGATGTCGAGATCGTTATTTCTGATGAGCGCGAAAAGCTGCTGGAGACCGGCGGTGGCTTAAAAAAAGCCCGACCCCTGTTGGGGGATGATCCCATTTTTGTCGCCAATATCGACAGTGTGTGGATTGAGGATGATGACGGCGCGGCGATGGCCGATATGGTCGCGCGCTGGGACCCTGAGCGCATGGATGCGATCCTGATGCTGGCGCAAATGCAGTGTTCCAGTGGCTTTGACGGCGCAGGAGATTTTATATTGTCCGATGACGGACGAATTGCGTTCAGAGGCGACGCGCCATCGGCCCCCTATAACTATATGGGCGTGCATATCTCCAAGCCCGATATTGCCGACCATGTGGCCGATGATGCCTTTTCTCTGTCGCCGATATGGCGCGAAAAGGCTATGGCGGGGCGTTTGTTTGGCTGCGTCATGCACGGCGACTGGATGCACGTCGGCGATCCGGTCGCGCGCGATGTCGCCGAAGCCAGACTGGCTAAGGTAGTTTAATGAGCGGACTATTTTCGTCAGAGGGCCCTCGTTGGTACTCGATCCCGTCGGGGCGGTCGTTTCTGGATGATCTGGCGCGCGGGCTTTATGACCATCTGGGATCGCTGGGCTTAAGCGAAGCGCAAATCCTGACGCCGACGCGGCGTGGGGCGCGAGCCATGGCGCGGGCCTTTTCAGAACTGGCGCACGGCGGCGCGCTTTTGCTGCCGCAGGTTCGGGCAATCGGTGATCTGGATGAGGGCGAGCCGCCGTTCGATCTTGAGTTTCTAGCGCTCGATCTGCCGCCGGCCTTAAGTTCAACCCGGCGGCGGTTTGAACTGGCGCGGCTGGTCATGGCCCACTATCGGCCCGATGGCTATGAGATGACGTCGAAGGTGGCGCTGGAATTGGCATCATCCCTCTGCGGGTTTTTTGACTCTCTGGCGCTGGAGGAGGTGGACGCCTCAGACCGGCTGGACGATCTGGTTCATCACGAAGCCGCGTCGCAATATGTGATTGATGAGTGGGCCAGGCACTGGCAGGTGTCGGCGAAATTCCTGTCGATCGTGGTGCATGAATGGCCGCGGCGGCTGAATGAATTGGGCCTGATGGACCCGTCCCAGCGGCGGGTGGCGCTGATCCGCAAGCTGGGTGAACAATGGACCCTGCGCCCACCGCAACATCCGCTGGTGCTGGCCGGATCGACCGGCACGGCGCCGTCCATGGCCGATCTGATGGGGCTGGTGGCGAACCTGCCGCAAGGGGCGGTGGTGCTGCCGGGGCTTGATTTATCACTGGATGATAAGGCGTGGCGTCAGGTTGAGGATTCCCACCCCCAGGGGGGGATGAAGCGGCTGCTGGAACGGCACGGCGTCGAGCGGGCAGGGGTAAAGACATGGCCGGCATCGGTTGAAACCGAACGCGGCCCACGGGCGCGACGCAGGCTGCTGAATGAGGCGCTCAGGCCGGCTCAGGCGACTGAGGACTGGCTGCAGCAGATTGCGATTATGAAATCTGAGGCTGACTCATCGGGATTTGATCCGTTCACAGAAGGTTTGCGGGGCTTAACTCTGATTGAGGCGCGTCAGGACGAAGATGCGGCGACGCAAATCGCGGTGTTGATGCGCGAAACGCTGGAGATACCGGATAAGATTGCCGCCCTGATCACGCCGGATATCGGTCTGGCGCGGCGGGTCAGTGCGCACCTGAGCCGTTGGGGGCTGGCCGCGGACTCGTCAGCCGGTGAGCCGTTGGCACATAGCCTGAGCGGGCGGTTTTTGCTGGATATTCTGGCGCTGTCGGTGGACCCGCTTGATCCGGTCCGGCTGTTGTCGGTGCTTAAACATCCATTCGGGCGGTATCACAATCAAGCCGATTTGATTGATCGGGTGGGTTTAAGAACCGTGCGTCCGCGTGACATGGCGGAGGTCACGGCACGGCTCGATAAATATCCGGAAGCGCAGAGCGTTTGGTTGGATTTTTCAAGCCACATAAGCGTTTGGCACGATGGGTTTGATGGTCCGCGCGCCCTGAGTGAACTGGTGCGCACCTTTGTCGCGGCGGCGGAAACTCTGACGCGGGAAGACGGTCAAGCGCTATGGCAGGGGGCGGCGGGGGCGTCAGCCTCGGCGCTATTGTCCGGCCTGATCACCGAAGGGGAAGGTTTTAACGTCACCTCAGCCGATGATTTTGCCAGCATCATAGGCCACATGATCAAGACGGAGACCCTGCGCACCGGCGGCAACACCCATCCGCGTCTGCTGATTTTGGGGGCGATCGAAGCGCGTCTGGTTAAGGCCGACCGGCTCATACTGGCGGGGCTTGAGGACGGGGTGTGGCCGCAGTCGCCGCCGCTTGACCCGTTTCTGTCCCGCCCAATGCGTAAAGCACTGGGGCTGCCGTCGCCGGAGCGTCGCACGGGACTGGCCGCCCATGATTTTGTCCAGGCGGCGTCTGCGGAAGATGTCTGGCTGATCACCCGTAAGCGCCGCGAAGGGGAGCCGCAGGTTATGTCGCGCTGGCTGTGGCGGCTGAAAACCCTGTGTCAGGGGGCGAAGGTTGAGATCACGGATGCCCCGCACATTGCCGACTGGGCCCATCAACTGTCCGAAGCGGTGGCAGATGCGCCGGATAGTCTAAAACCGGCGGCGCGGCCGGAGCCGCGTCCGCCCGCCGAAGTGCGGCCCACATCCATGAGTGTGACCGAAGTCGAAAAATTTGTGCGCGATCCCTATGCCATATACGCTGGGCGGATTTTGAATCTGAAACTGCGCGACCGTGCCAATGAGCCGTTTGAGCAAAGACGGCGCGGCAATGCCGTCCATGAGGCGGCGGAAAACTTTGTGCTGCAAGGACATCCGTTGGGTGAGGCGGGTGAGGCAGCGTTTATGGATCTGATGGAACAGGCCTTGCGCGCTGAGAATTTGACCGAAGCCGAGATTGCGCTGCAACGGCCATTGTTTGGTGACTGGGCGCGGCACTTTGTGAGTTTTGAAACTGAGCGCCGCGCCGGTAAACCGCGCTTCATTATCGAAAAAGAGGGCGCTTATAATTTTGAAACCGCGCGCGGTAAGTTCACCCTTAAGGCCCGCGCCGACCGGATCGAAGTGCGTGAGCACGGCATCGATATTCTCGATTTCAAGACCGGTCAGCCGCCATCCGCGAAGGAGGCGGTGGCGGGCTTTTTCCCGCAATTGACCCTGACGGCGGCGATTGTGAAATATGGCACTTTTGACGGGACGGGCCATGATAAGCCCATTGGCGACCTGCTCTATGTGCGCCTGTCGCCGGACGGGGCCAAGCTGAAACCGGTGGCGGAAAAAGGCGTTAGCTCGGACGAACTGGCCAATCAGGCGCTAGATAAATTCAAGGCTCGCATCGACGCTTACGGCAAGACGTCACAGCCCTACCGGTCGTGGGTCGCGCCGAAATACCTTAAGAAAAAAGGCGACTACGATCAGTTGGCCCGGCTTTATGAGTGGCATATTATGGGTGATGAGGATGCGTCGCCTGAGCCCGCTTCGGAGGGCGAAGAATGACCCCGCAAAATGTCGCCGCTGATCCGTCCGCCCATGTCTTTGTCACCGCCAATGCCGGGTCGGGTAAGACCTCGACCTTGGTGAACCGGGTGGCGCGCTTATTGCTGCGCGGAGCACGGCCTGAGCATATATTATGCGTCACCTACACCAAGGCGGCGGCGGCGGAAATGCAGGGGCGGCTGTTCGCGCAACTGGGCGGTTGGGCGGTTATGGCGGACGAGGAACTGTCGCAGCAACTGGCCAAAATCGGTGAGGACATCAGCCCGGAAAACTTGACCCGCGCAAGGACTTTGTTTGCAGGCGCGCTGGAGACGCCGGGCGGTTTGAAAATTCAGACTATCCATGGATTTTGTGAAAAATTGCTGCGCCGGTTTCCGCTGGAAGCGGGGCTGTCACCATCGTTCAAAATCCTTGATGACCTGGAGGCTAAGGCGCTTAAAGAACGGGCGCAAGAGCAGTTACTGACTCTTCATGATGATCAGGGGGTACATGGCGATATCAGTAGCCGAGACCGCCTTATCCGTACACTCAGGATTAATAATTTCGAAAAATTGCTGCGCCAGTTTTCGATGCAGCATGAAGATATAACCGAACAATTCGAGGAACTTAAACTAAAGGCAGAGTCTGAGGGTTCAAACTGGATTCAATTTATTTACCAATCACTTGGATTTGATCAGGTAGTCACGCCAGAGCAGATCGAGCGCAATTATCTGCGTGGCCTTAACTGGGAAGTTATCGCTGCGCTGACACGATCTGTTGCCAGCGTGAATGACGCAACAAACCAGAAAATCAGTTCAGCCTTGTTGTCATTTTGCGAAGCAAATCTCAGGGGGGAAGAATTTAACGCGACGGGTTTTGCGGCTATCTTTCTTAAAAAAGATGGCGACATAAACAGTCGTATTTATACGCAAAAGACGCTGGCTTCTGATCGTGAGACAATCGACAAACTGGCACAGAACGCCTTCACATTTAATGCGCAGCATAATGCAGCAAAAATTGCCTTTACGACTTTTGATGTCTTGCGGCTGTTCATGGATTTCAGCGCGATTTACCGCACGCTGAAACGCCGGTCGGGGGCGCTCGATTTTCAGGATCTGATCGTCCAGACGCGCCGGTTACTACACCAGACCGATATGTCGTCCTGGGTACTCTATAAGCTCGACGGCGGGCTGGAGCACATACTGGTCGATGAGGCGCAGGATACGTCTGAGGATCAGTGGGCGATCGTCAAGGCCCTGACGTCCGAGTTTTTTGCCGGTGAGGGAGCCAGCCTTAAACTGACCAAAGCCGTGCGGACGGTCTTTGCGGTCGGTGATGAAAAGCAATCGATCTATGGCTTTCAGGGCGCACGACCGGATAAGTTTCTTGAGACGCGGCAATATTACGATATGGCCGCCGTCAGTGCTGGTCAGGTGCTCAAAGTCCCGGAATTGGTCCACAGTTTCCGCTCCCTGCCGCAGGTCTTGGGGTTTGTCGATGCGATCTATGACGGCGACCCGGATCTGTCCTACGCCCTGACCTTCACCAGCAATGTGGTGAGGCACGCAGCCGTGCGTAATGACATTGGCTGCATCGAATTGTGGCCTCTGGTTATGCCGATTGAGACGGATGATACTGAGGACGATGGCACCGAAGTCGATCCGGTCGATAAAACCGGAGCGACGCCAGCCAAGCGGCTGGCTCAGCAACTGGCGTTTCATATCAAATCCGAAATCTCCGCTGGCCGTGGGATTATGGTCAAGGATAAATGGCGGGCCATGCACGCCGGTGATGTGCTGATACTGGTGCGCAAACGCGATGCTCTGTTTGAAAATATCATCCGCGAACTGAAACAACAGGGTGTGCCGGTATCCGGCGCCGATCGGTTGAAACTGTCCGAGCATATTGCCTTTCAGGACCTGCGTACGCTGATGCGCTTTGCGATGCAGCCCGGTGATGATCTGTCGCTGGCGTGCGTATTGCGCTCCCCGTTGTGCGACCTGAGCGAACAGGATTTGTACGATCTGTCGCAAGGTCGATCAGGTTCATTGTGGGGTGCGCTTTTACAAAAACCGTCCGACGACGGGCGGTTTGATGATGCCCGCAGTTTAATGCAGTGGGTTCTGGCCGAAGCGCCCCGTCGGGCCGCGTTCGATTTTCTGGCGCGGCTGCTGAACCGGCGTGACGGTAACGGCCTGACCATGCGGCAACGCTTTCTGAGCCGGCTGGGGCCTGAGTGTGAGGACGTGCTGGATGAGACCCTGGCGCTGGCGCTCAAGGGCGAAGGCATTGACGATATCGGCGTCGAAGCGTTTCTAAACCTGTGTGAATTCAATGCTTCCGACATCAAGCGCGAGCAGGAAGAGGGCGGTGAGCGCGTCCGCGTTATGACCGTGCACGGCTCAAAGGGTCTTGAGGCGCCGTGGGTGATCATCCCCATCGGACCGAATTTCAAATCGAGCCGCAATGATGATCTGCTGCTGATGGATGACGATGGCGGCCTGTTTGTCGATGTCAAACCGGAGCGCGGCAAGGTCGACGCGATTGTCCGCTTCAAAGACGCCAAGGCCGAAAAGGATGAGCAGGAAGCCTTGCGGCTGTTCTATGTGGCCCTGACTCGGGCGCGCGATCGGCTGACGGTGTGCGGCTATCAGGGCAAACGGGCAGGCACCGGCCGGTCATGGTACGGTCTGGCGGCGGATGCGTTTTCACGGTTGCCAGCTAGTGAGGTATCGGCGGTCGATATGGCGCTGCGGGCCGATTTTGGACTCGATGACCCGGGTCGGGCGCAGGTCATGATCTATGGCATCAGGGCTGGAACCTATGTGGCGGACGAAAAGTCCGTACGGGTGAAATCGCCTCTGCCCGCGTTTCTTACCGCGGGCGCTTACGGTGAGGATGATACGTCGGCGGTGTGGCGGGCGGTGTCGCAAATGGGCGATGACGACCGGACGGAGACTGAGCGGTCGCCGTCGCCGCTGGCTATGCAAAAGGGTTTAGGCCGGTACCGGCGCGGCAATCTGATCCATAAGCTGTTTGAAATCCTGCCGGATTTGGCGGCTGATCAGCGCGAGGCGGTGGCGGCAAAATATCTCGCCAAACAGATTGACCTTGATGACGATCAGCGGGCGGAAATTATAGGTTCGGTCATGGCGGTGCTGAATGATGACCGCTTTGCCGAAGCCTTCTCGCCCAAATCCCGTCCCGAAGTGGCTCTGGCCGGTCAGATCGGTGTCAACGCGCGTGGTGAGCCGGTCTATCTGTCGGGCCGGATCGACCGGCTGGTGGTCAGTGAGGATCGCGTCTGGGTAATTGATTATAAATCAAATCGCCCAGCACCTGATCGGGCCGAAGATGCCGCCATCGACTATCAGCGTCAGATGGCCGGTTATGTCGCCCTGCTGCGGCAAATCTATCCGAAGGCGAAAGTCGAAGCGGCGCTGTTGTGGACGGATGGGCCGAAACTGACGCCGTTTTCCGATGAGTTGATCACGGTTAGGTTAGCTGAACTGTCGCGCTAATTATTCGCCATTGATTATTTCATAGCATTCACTACCTATGGGAACAGTTGGTCATCAATCGTAATTGGTTCGGTGACAATTTATTAAGTCACGCATCTGATCCGAAAGCCGCTTACACTTTTCGGGATGCGCTTTGGATAGGAAGCTGATTATGGCGACTGTGAAAATTACCGATGAGACCTTTGAGAGCGATGTCTTAAAGTCCGATAAGCCGGTTCTGGTAGATTTCTGGGCAGAATGGTGTGGCCCGTGTAAGCAGATCGCGCCGATCCTTGAGGAAGTGTCAGAGGCTTACGGCGATAAGTTGGTGGTCTCCAAGATCAATATCGAAGATTCACCTATGACGCCGTCGCGCTTTGGCGTGCGCGGTATTCCGACTATGATGCTGTTCAAGGACGGTCAGATGACCTCGATGAAGGTCGGCGCCATGCCGAAGGCTAAACTTCTGGAATGGCTTGCCGAGTCTGGCGTCGCTTAAGGCTTAGTTGTTAGATGGGCCAAGTCTCTTCAGAGAGAGCCAGCACATCGCCCGCCAGATAGAGTGAGCCGCAGATCAGGATGCGCACCGGCGCATCGGTTTGCAAGGTTTTAACGGCTTCTAAGGGGCTTATCGCGGTCGTCGCGGTAAGCCCTTTGCTTTGGGCGGCGGCGGCCAGTGTCGCCGGATCGGTGGCGGCCTCTGATGAGAAACCCACACACACAATTTCCAGAGACAAACCGTCAAAGGCCGCGAAAAATTCATCGGCGTCTTTGTTATTCAGCAATCCGCAGATCATTTTCAGGGGTTTGGGGTCTTTGGATCCCAAAATATCTAGGTGCGCCCGTAAAGCCTTGGCGGCATGAGGATTATGACCGCCATCCAGCCAAAGCTCAGAGGCCTTGTCCGTCAGGGCGGTATGGAGTGGCCCAGCCTTGAGCGCTTGCAACCGCCCTGGCCAGACGGCGGTTTTGAGGCCGCGATCAATGGCGTCTGATGAAAAATTAAGCGCTAACGCGGCCTTGATGGCCAATCCCGAATTATCAATCTGATGCGGGCCGGACAGGCGCGGCAGCGAGAGGTCTAACAGGGCGTCGTCATCCTGAAACACCAACCGGTCGTTTTCGCGGTAAGCGTCAAACCCTTGCCCCATGACCGACAAAGGGCTGCGGTGTTGCAGGGCTGCACGTTCAATGACAGTTTCAGCCTCTTCGGCCTGACGGGCGCTGATGACCGGACAGTTGGGTTTGATAATGCCGGCCTTTTGTTTGGCGATGGTGGTCAGGTCGTTGCCCAAAAACGCCTGATGGTCATAGTCGATCGGCGTGATGATACTCAGGCGGGGGGCCGCGATAATATTTGTGGCATCCAGTATCCCGCCGAGGCCGGTTTCCAGTAGCAACAGATCGGCGGGCCGTTCTGAAAAGGCCAGAAATGCCGCGGCAGTGGTGGCCTCGAAAAAGGTCAGGGCCTGACCGTTATTGGCGATTTCAACGCGGTTTAGGACATCGGCCAGATAGTCATTATCGATCAGGGCGCCGTTGAGGCGGATACGCTCACAAAATCTGACCAGATGGGGCGAGGTATAGACATGAACGCTTAAGCCCTCAGATTCGGCCATTGCGCGCAGGAAGGCGAGGGTCGAGCCCTTGCCATTGGTGCCCGCAACATGGACGACGGGCGGCAGTTTGTCGTGCGGATTGCCTAGCGCTGCGCAGACCCGCAGCATGCGCTCCAGGGTCAGGTCAATCCGCTTGGGGTGCAGGGCTTTGAGGCGTTCCAGGGGGGCGTCGAAGGGGAGCAATCTATCGGTCATATGGCCTTATAAAGAAAAGCCAGAACCCCCACCACCACAAACCTTACGGTTTGCGGTCCCCCTCCCCGCCACAGGCAGGGAGGTATAAGAAATAACCTTAATCATACCTCCCTAACTTGTTTGGGGAGGGGGACCGTCGAGCGTAGCGAAGAGGGTGGTGGGGGCTCTTACTTTCCTTAACCCGGTGTTTTATCGTCCAAATCGGGACGACGAACTATTTAGGCTATTAAAGGCTTAAATTTTGGAAGCAAAAACTCAAAATCTTTCTTTTGATGCATTAATCGTAAGCACCAAATGTCATGATTAAGCGTCTTGACGGAATTAATGTGTTGTTCAAATTCAGGTGGGCTGAATTTTACTTTATAAGTATTATTCACTTTGTTTTTAGTACGCTTTGCATACAGGTTTCCGTCATCATCAATTCCATTCCAAAAACCGTGAACGATGTCATGGCGGATTGGACAAAGGTAAGAGTATTTAGACTTTACAATATCAGCTTCAGTTGGGAATTCAGATATTACGGCTCCGAACAGTAAATTTGGTTGTTCAGATGTATTTTTTAAAAATTCATACCTTTGCTTATCAAATTCGGCGCCATTAAATGCGCAGATAGTTGATGTAGTAGTATATTCTAATTTGCTCCATTCCTGTACGAAAGTACCTATAAGCCAAGGAGCAGCAATCATGGACTTATGCAACTCTGACATAGGAAGTACATCTAACAGAGCTTTGATCATTCTGCTATTTTCGTGAGCGTTGAATAAATAACTTACGGGTGCAGGGTCTAAGACCCTGCCTTCCGGCGGCCGCCCATGAGCATCGACATCAGGGCGGCTAAGACAGCGGGCAGTTCGTCGCGGGGGACGACGCGGTCAACCATGCCTTTTTCAACGAGGTATTCCGAGCGCTGAAAGCCTTCGGGCAGTTTTTCGCGGATGGTGGTCTCAATCACACGTGGGCCAGCAAAGCCAATCAGCGCGCCGGGTTCCGCCAGATGCACATCACCCAACATGGCGTAGGATGCGGTCACGCCGCCGGTGGTCGGATCGGTCAGGACAACAATATAGGGCAGTTGAACGGCTTTAAGTTCCTGAATGGCCAGGGTCGTGCGCGCCAACTGCATCAGGGAAAGCGTGCCTTCCTGCATACGCGCCCCACCGGACGCGGTAAAGGCGACCATCGGGCATTTGCGGGCAACGGCGGCACGGGCCGCACAGATAAAGGCTTCACCGGCGGCGATGCCGAGCGATCCGCCCATGAAGGTAAAGTCCTGCACCAGCACGACGCAATCCACGCTCTGAACCTTGCCATAGCCGATCGCCATAGTGTCGTCTTCGCCGGTGTTTTCGCGGGCGATTTTCAGGCGTTCGGTATAGGCCTTGCCGTCGGAAAAGCTCAACGGGTCTTCAAAAACTTTTGGGGATTCGATGGTTTCCCACTGCTCGTCATCAAAGGTATAGCGCAGGCGCGTTTCGGCATTGAGGCGCATATGGCGACCATTGGGGGTGACCCACAGGGCGGCCTCCAGATCCGGGCGGTAGATCATCTCACCGGTATCGGGATCCTTGACCCACAAATTTTCCGGCGTTTCACGCTTGGACACCAGCTTTGAGACGCCCGGTGCAATCTTGGCCAGCCAACCGCCGCGTTCACGACGCTCGCCTGACTTGTCACCTGATCTGACGTTCGTAGGCAATACTCTACCCTTACCCAATTTGTCGGCAATAGCCATGTATGATGACTCCAGACGCTTATAGCCGTGCAGTATGAACAGCGTGAGCCAAAATGGCCGCCGTTTCCAGCACTTTTGTGTTAACGGGCGCTTTTTCCGGTAAAGAATTTTTGATGGCGTCGACCAGAACCGAGCCCACAACCGACCCATCGGCCACCCGCGCGATAGCGGCGGCGGCCTCTGGCGTCTTGATGCCAAAGCCCACGACGACCGGCAGATTTGAGGCTTTTTGGACGCGGGCGACGGCGTCTTTGACACTGTCGGCACTGGCAGACTTGACACCTGTGACGCCCGCGACTGAGACGTAATAGACAAACCCCTTGGTGCGTTTCACCAGTGTTTTCAGGCGGTTATCATCGGTCGTCGGGGTCGCCAGCCGGATCAGCGCCATATCGTTGGCATCCAGCGCATCAGTCAGGCCATCAGCTTCTTCGGGCGGGCAATCGACGACGATCACCCCGTCGGCACCAGCCTCAGAGGCGGTCGTGGCAAAGCGCTCATAGCCCATGTTTTCGACCGGGTTCATATAGCCCATCAGGATCAGCGGCGTGTCCTGATCCAATGCGCGGAACCGCTTAATGAGGTCAAACACATGCGCCATTTTCGTGCCGGATTTGAGCGAACGCTCAGCCGCCAACTGTATGGTCGGGCCTTCGGCCATCGGATCGGAGAACGGAAAGCCAAGTTCGATGATGTCGGCGCCCGCCGCGGGCAGACCTTTGAGCACCTCGAATGAGGCCTCAACATCGGGGTCACCGGCCATGATATAGGCCACAAACGCGGCCTTGTTGTCCGCCTTAAGCTGGGCGAAACGGGCATCAATACGGGAAATACTCATTACATACCGCTCATGGGCTGACCGATAGCGTTTGCCACCGTGAAAATGTCCTTATCGCCGCGACCGGACAGGTTAAGCACAACAATGCCGTCTTTGCCGACGTCTTTGGCGATCTCACCCACCCGCGCCAGGGCGTGCGCGCATTCAAGGGCCGGTATGATCCCTTCAAGCCGTGAGGTGAGCTGGAAAGCCTCCAATGCTTCGGTATCGGTCGTGCTGACATAACGGGCGCGGCCAATATCGAACAGGTGGGCGTGCTCCGGCCCGATGCCGGGATAGTCAAGGCCTGCGGAGATCGAATGGCCCTCAAGGATCTGGCCGTCGTCATCCTGCAGCAGATAGGTGCGGTTGCCATGCAGGACGCCCGGACGCCCGCCGGTTAAGGAGGCGGCGTGACCATTATAGACATCAAGGCCGTGCCCTGCGGCTTCGACACCGATCAGCTTGACGTTTTCATCATCAATGAACGGGTGGAACATGCCAATGGCGTTGGAGCCACCGCCAACGGCAGCAATCACCGCATCGGGCAGGCGGCCTTCCAGTTCCATGATCTGTTGCTTGGTTTCCTTACCGATCACAGTCTGGAAATCGCGCACCATCTCAGGATAGGGATGCATACCGGCGGCGGTGCCGATCATGTAATAGGTGTCGTGGACGTTGGTGACCCAGTCGCGCAGGGCTTCGTTCATGGCGTCTTTGAGCGTGCCATTGCCCGCCGTCACCGGATTAACTGTGGCTCCCAACAGGTTCATGCGGAAGACATTGGGCTTTTGACGCTCAACATCAAGAGCGCCCATATAGACGAGGCACGGTAAATCAAAGCGGGCGCAGACCGTGGCCGAGGCCACGCCATGTTGGCCCGCGCCGGTTTCCGCGATAATGCGGGTGCGGCCCATACGCTTGGCCAGCAGGATCTGGCCGATACAGTTGTTGATTTTGTGCGCGCCGGTGTGGTTCAGTTCTTCGCGCTTGAAATAGATCTTGGCGCCGCCGTAATAGTCGCTCAGGCGCTCAGCAAAATAGAGCGGGGACGGGCGGCCCACAAAGAACTTCAAAAGGCTATGATATTCGGCCCAGAAGGCTTCGTCTTTTTTTGCGTCTTCCCAGGCCTGCGTCAGTTCTAACACGAGCGGCATGAGGGTTTCGGGCACATAAAGCCCGCCGAAATCACCAAAACGCCCCTTGGCGTCCGGCAGATTATAGCTGTTGGTCAGGACAGCCGGTTCGGATAACTCAGTGGACACGGGAGACATTCCTTATGGGGTCAATCAGTTCTAAATGCCTTTTACGGCTTTAAGAAAGTTTGAGATCAGGGAGGCGTCTTTTAAGCCAGGACCGCGCTCTACACCAGAGGAAACATCTACCATCGGCGCTTTTGCGGTGGCGACAGCGTCCGCCACGTTCCACGGATCAAGCCCGCCCGCCAGAAACCATGGGGCCGAGCCTTTGTGGCCCTCCATCAGCGTCCAGTCGAACTTGGCCCCGACCCCGGCAGGCAGGCCCGCATCCGCCGGTGGTTTGGCGTCAAACAACATGTGCGCCACCAGCGGTTCATAGGCGCGTGCGGCGGCCACATCGTCCTTTGAGGATACGGTGATGGCCTTAATGAGCGGCACATTGAGGCGCGCGCGAATATCAGCGACCCGCTCTGGTGTTTCATGACCGTGCAACTGGATAAAATCCGGCTGTAGCTCACGATGAATGTGATCCAAAAGCTCATTGTCCGGGTTTACCACGACGCTGACGCGCTTTACTCTGAGTTGGTGTGTAAAGGCGTGCTGTTTTGCTTGTTCCATCAATGATCGTGCGGCATCGACGCCCAAGTGGCGCGGGCTTTTCGGGAAGTAAATGAACCCCAAAAAGCCCGCGCCATGATCTATGGCGGCCTGAGCGGCTGAAAAACTATTGATACCGCAGATTTTTGCTAAGACAGTCATGAGAAGGCCATACCGTATTTCGCGCTTATTTGCGGTGGCTTTTAAGATTAATCAAGACTTATCGCCTACTGTGAGCGGTAACACATAAAGAAAATCCGAAAACGGACATAAATTACAGGGGCATACAGGAACATGGTACAATCGGTACTTTTAAGTGATATCTCAAGCGGCAACTATCTGAAACTGGCTTTGGCACGTCCGGGTGAGCGTCCGGGGGCGTTTATGCACTATACCTGCTCAAGTCTTGATGAGTTTAACGCCGACATCACGGAGTTTTTGTCGGCCAACGGCAATCCGCGTCTGAGGGGCGCGGCCTTTTCGACATCGGGCTGGGAAACCAATGGCGTGGTGGAGCTGGTGCGTTACGGGTTTCACTTAAAACGCGGCGATATCCGTAACCTGTTGGGGATTCAGCGCCTCAATATCGTCAATAATCTGGTGGCCAAGGCGCTGGCGGTGCCGCAGCTTGAAGCCCATGAGCGCGAAAAGATTTTCGGCGGGGATGCTACACCGGATCAGCCGATTGCGGTTATCGGGCCTGAGCATGGGCTCGGTGTAGCGCTGCTGGTGCCAGACGGCATGGGCAACTGGACGGCCATGCCGTCTGAAGGCGGTCACGCCGATCTTGCCGCCACCAATGCCGAAGAGGCGGCGGTGCTGGAGCTGATGGCAAAGAAGTTCGGCCATGTATCGCGCGAGCGGGCGGTGTCGATTTCCGGGCTGGCCGAAGTGTGGCGCTGCCTGGCTATACTGGACAAGGATGATGTGCCGACCCCGGCTCCCGAAGAGATTGTGGCGCGCGCCTATGCCGACGAAGCGCGCTCAAAACGCGCCATTGGCCTCAGTCTGGGCTGGTATGCGGCGATGGCAGCAGATGCGGCCCTGATGATGGGGGCGCGCGGTGGCATTTACCTGTCGGGCGGGATCGGCGACCTTGTCGGCGACCTGTTTGATATTGAGGCGTTTGCGACCCGCTTTTACGATAAGGGCCGGGTGATCAGCTTCCTGAAAGGGATTCCGGTCTATCGCACCAAGGCCAGTGAGATGGAAATCTTAGGTCTCACGACCCTGTTCGATCCGGATTTGATGCCGGTTTAAGGCTGATTATTCATCATCCGGTATGGTGTCTAGGTCGCGGCCGGTATGATCTTTCAGAAAGATCAGCGCGACCACGACCGCCAATGACCCAATGATGACCGGATACCACAGGCCGAAATAGATATTGCCTGAGCCCGCCACCATCGAGAATGATATGGCGGGCAACAGCCCTCCGAACCAGCCGGTGCCAATGTTATAGGGCAAGCTGAGCGCCGTATAGCGCACATTGGTCGGGAACATCTCCACCAGCATTGACGCCATCGGCCCGTAAAGGGCGGTGGCCCCCAGCGCAAAGACCATCAGCACGGCGAATACACCCCATAGATTAGCCCGCTTCGGGTCGGCTTTTTCAGGGTAACCGGCGGCAATCAGTGCGGCCTTGATCTGAGTGGTGGCCTGAAGCTTAAGGTCGCGCACCTCAGCCGTATCTAAACCAGCACCGGAGCGAATGGCGACCATTTCCGTGCCGACCTGCACGGTCGCGGCCACAGCACCGGGTTCAGAGGCGCGGCTCTGATAGGGCACGCCCAGATTGGACACGATCCCCTTGGCCAGATCACAGGGGGAGGTGAACTGCGCCTTGCCGACCGGGTCAAACTGCACCGAGCAATCGCGCGGATCAGCAAAGATCAGAACCGGGGTCTTTGATATGGCCTGATCCAGCGCCGGATTGGCAAACTTCACCATCAGATGAAAGCCGGGGAAGAAGCTGATCACCGCCACAGCGATGCCGGTGACCATGACTTTTTTACGCCCTATCTTGTCCGACAAAGACCCAAAGAAAATATAGAGCGGCGCGCTCAGCACGGTCATGGCCATCACCAGATAATTGATCGTCGCGGGTTCAAGCCTGACCGTCTTTTCCAGAAAGACCTGAGTGTAGAAAAAGGTGGTGTACCAGACCACGCCCTGCGCGGTCATGAAGGCAAACAGGGCGATCAGAACCTTTTTCAGATTGCTCCATTTGCCAAAGCTTTGACGGAACGGGTCTTTGACGACCGCACCCTTATCGTGCAGGGCCTTGAACGACGGGCTTTCCGCCGTCTTGGTGCGCACATAGACCGAAACCGCCAAAAGGCCGATCGAGATAATGAACGGTATCCGCCAGCCCCAGTCAGCGAACGCTTCTTCGCCGGTGAGGGTACGGGTCAAAAGAATGACCGCCAGGGCCGCAATCAGCCCCAGTCCGGCCGAGGTCTGAATCCAGCTTGTGAACGCGCCGCGCTTATCGGCTGGGGCATGTTCAGCGACATAGATGGCAGCTCCGCCATATTCCCCGCCCATGGCGATACCCTGAACGATGCGCAAAGCCATCAGCAACAGCGGTGCTATGATCCCGGCCTGCTCAAAGGTCGGCAAAAACCCGATCAGAACCGTCGCTATGCCCATGATCAGGATGGTGTATAAGAATGTGCCTTTGCGACCCTTTCGGTCACCGATATGGCCAAAAATCAGCGCCCCGAGCGGACGCGACATAAAGCCGAGCGCAAAGGTCAGCAGCGCCAAAATCATCCCGGCTGTGTCGGACAGGCCGCTGAAAAAGTTTTTTGTGATGATGCTGGTCAGGGTGCCGAAGATGAAGAAATCGTACCATTCAAAGGTCGTACCGGCAGCGGAGGCCGCGACAATAGTTCTGAGTCCTGATTTTTTGCTGCCGTTTTCGGTAGTGGCAGGTGCGGTGTCATGGGCCATATGAACGGTTTTCCCTGATTTTGTTTACCCTGTCTGGCAAACAGGCTCAGCAATGACAAGTGTTTTGTGGCAGGCCCTGTAACACCGGATGATTTCACAGAAACTTCGTGGTAATTTACCTTAAGCCGTGTAAGCTTGGCACGGGATAACAGACGGGGGTTTTGTGATGAAATTTCAAGCTATGACGCGCCGCGCCGAAGGGGTGGACAGCTATGCGTCGGGTAAATCCGTGTCGCCGACCCAGAGCCTGATCAATGTTTTGTCTGGGATATTAAGCCTTTTGGGGGCGGTGGTGCTGATCCTGCTGCTGAAAGAAGGCTCGTTCACTAAGGCCGGGGCCTTTATGGATGTGGGCCTAACCAAAGCGGTCGAGGGGATCGCTATCGTGATCGGTTTTGTACGCGGCCTTATCGGATAGGCACGTCATTTACCATTTTTGGGGTTGTCAGGGGTGCGGCTTGGCCTTATCTCGCCGGTAGTTTCTCTCAGTGACGTAGTTTTTCTCAGTGAAAAGGACACCGCGACATGGTTGACAGCCTCATTGAAAATAACCGCCTGTGGGCGCGCGAAAAAACGCGGGTCGATCCGGATTTCTTTTCGCGGCTGGTGCGCCAGCAGGCGCCGGACTATCTGTGGATTGGCTGCTCGGATAGTCGTGTGCCCGCCAACGAAATCGTCAATCTCGATCCCGGTGAGTTGTTCGTTCACCGCAATGTCGCCAATCTGGCCCCGGCGCAGGACGCCAACTACCTGTCGGTGCTGCAATATGCCGTCCATGTGCTTAAGGTAAAGCATGTGCTGGTCGTCGGCCACTATGGCTGCGGGGGTGTACGGGCGGCTATCGACTCCAAGGATCACGGCCTGATTGATCACTGGCTGTCGCCCATCCGCGATGTCGCCCATGATCATCGTCACGAACTGTCGGCCTTTGACGACGATAGCGCCAAGATCGACCGGCTGTGTGAATTGAACGTCATCGCTCAGGTGCGTAACGTGTCGGTCAATCCGATCATTCACTCAGCCTGGGTACAGGGCCATCAGGTCGCTATTCACGGCTGGGTGTACTCGATCGCCAATGGTCTGGTCACCGATATGAACGTGTCGGTGCGCAGTATGGCCGACCGTCAGCGCCTGTTCGACATCTGATTAGAGCGGAATGATTTTTAATGGAAACATTCCGCTCAAGCCGCCATTGAGGCGGCGGCCAAGGTGGCGAAGCCACCGCCCGGCTAGGGACTGAAACTAAACCAGATCATTATGTTTTGACCTGAAAACATAATGATCTAAATGGCGAATAAATATGGGGTGTAACGGTTTTTCAGGTGAAAGCTGTAAATAACCCATAAAAATAGGGGCCGTGATCACGACGGCCCCGAAATCTTCAGAACTTGTTTAGCACTTTTCGATGTAATGGCCCAAAGCAGCGGATTCGTTACGTGTCGGCTGCGCCATAATATCGGGTGTTGAACAAGGCTTTATGACGCTGAAAACCTTTATCTTCAATGGGTTTAGTGGCCGCGCCAGCGATACGGCGGACGGTTGCCTATGACCGCAGCCCTGGGTCTTGGCTCGGCGCAGTTTGGCACCGACTACGGTATTTCTAACCCGCGCGGCCGGGTGACGGAGGATGAGGTGCGCCACATCCTGCAATATGCCGCCGACTGCAAAATCCTGCCCATAGATGTCGCCTTTTATGATGGTGATGTCGAACGAATCTTAGGCCGTTGCTGGCCGTTTCCGTCCCCGTTCAAGCCGCAAATCCGCACACAAAGCCTTGATAAGGGACTTGACTGGATCGAAGCTCGCCTCAAACGCAGTGTCGACCATATGGGTCTGGCGCGCGCCCATGCGGCTCTGGTCGATTGCCCCGAAGATTTAATGGGTGCCGGTGGTGCCGATCTGTGGCGCCGACTGGAAACCCTGCGCGGCAACGGCATGATCTCCAAAATCGGCATCAGCGCCCATATTGACGATGAACCCCTGCTGCTGGCCAAGCGCTTCAAGCCCGATATCATGCAGGTGCCGGTCTCCATCCTTGACCAGCGTCTGGTCGAAGACGGCACGCTTGAGGCTCTGGCCGACATGGGGGTTGAAGTGCAGGTGCGCTCGGTCTTCACCCAGGGCTTGCTGTTTGTGCCGCGTGAGACCCTGCCCGCCAGCCTGCAGCCGTTCGGGCCGCATCTGTCAAAGCTGCGCCGGATCATGGCTGAGGCCGGGACTGACCCGCTTCATGCCGCCCTGAGCTATGTCATGAACCTCAAAGGGGTATCGACGGTTATCGTCGGTGTCACCTCAGCCGCCGAACTGCGCGCCATTGTGGCCGCCTCTGAGCGCCCCAAGCCTGACCTGCCCTGGGCGAGCTTTGCCCTCACCGAAGACCGCATCCTCGATCCGCGCCTGTGGTTCCTGCCGGACGAAGACCTGCCGCAAAAACCAGCCTCTCAGGTCATCAAAGCCGCCTAGCAGGGTCGCAGACCCTGCACCCGTTTGACCAGAGGTTGCCAACATAAATCCGTATTCGTATATCTCTCCTCCCCTGTTTACGGGGGAGGTGGCGCGGCGCGTTAGCGACGTGACGGAGGGGGCAGACCCCCAGCGGAGTGTTTTGTGCCCGAATTACCCGAAGTTGAAACCGTAAAGCGCGGATTAGCACCGTCTTTGGAAGGTGCCGTGCTGTCGAATGTGCGACTAAACCGGCCAAACCTGCGTTACCCCTTCCCCGATCAGTTTGCTGAGCGCCTGAATGGGGCTACGGTTGTGCGACTGGAGCGGCGGGCGAAATATCTGCTGGCCTATATGGATAGCGAAGATGTGTGGGTGACCCATCTGGGTATGACTGGCCGGTTTCAGGTAACGCCATTGGGGGGCAATGCCGCGAAAGCTTTGGATGGTAATTATTATCATTCGGTCGATACGGGCGCTAAACACCTGCACATGTCGGTAACCGCAAATAAAGATGACCAGACCCATCTGATCGATTATTACGACCCGCGCCGGTTCGGGTTTATGCTGTTGATGACGCCCGATGAGCTTTCTGCCTCGAAATGGTTTCAGGGGTTGGGGGTTGAGCCTCTGGATGGGGCGCTGGATGCGGAATTTTTACTGACACAATTTGCGGGCCGTGCCGCCAATCTCAAGACGCTGCTGATGGCGCAGGGGCTGATCGCGGGTCTTGGCAATATCTATGTCTGTGAGGCGCTATACCGGGCCCGTTTGAGCCCGGACATGGCCGGACGTGACCTGGCCCCAGTTGGTGCAGAGCGTCTGTCGGCGGCGATTAAATCGGTGATTGCGGAGGCCATAGCGGCGGGTGGGTCATCGATCAGCGATTTTGCGGCCACGTCGGGAGAACTGGGCTATTTTCAGCACCGCTTCAAGGTCTATGACCGCAAGGGCCAGCCGTGCCTCACGCAAGGCTGCGCGGGCCTAATTGAGCGCAAAGTCCACACCGGTCGCTCAACCTTTTTTTGTTCGACTTGTCAGAAATGAAGACGTTGCACCGCAAGGCGTATCGGCGGGTGGCCCTGCCACCTGTCCACATGGGGAAGATTTGCAAATTACGTTATTGACCTCAAGCTGGCGTTCGGTTATATCCCGCCCCTCTTGAAATTCTTGTCTTTGAGGGCCGCGTGGCGGCTTTTGCAGGCATTTCGTTTACTCTCGTCCCCAAAGGTGATGAATGGCTAATAATCCCGGCGCCAAGAAGGCGATCCGCAAGATCGCCCGCCGCACTGAAGTTAACAAGGCGCGTCGTTCGCGCGTGCGTACCTTCGTTCGTAAGTTCGAAGAAGCCCTGAGTGCGGGCGACGTGGCTGTGGCCAAGACCGCTTTTGTCGAAGCGCAATCCGAGCTGATGCGTGCGGTGTCTAAGGGCGTGGTTCACAAGAACACCGGCGCTCGCAAGGTGTCGCGTCTGGCGGCAGCCCTGAAGAAGCTGGCGGTTGCCTAACTAAAGATCTGCCGGTGCGGGGTTTATCCCTGATGCGGGCGGCCACTGCTGATTAAGCCTTTCCAGAAGGGCCCGACCGCTTATGCACGGGCCCTTTTGTTATGGCTGATGGGTGTCATTTCAACGCTATTGTGATCTCAGTTTTTCACTTTGTGAGGTGTCGTTAAACCTTCCGAAAGCGTGGAATTGCGTGCGCAAAAACCACTCGGAAAAACCGAAAAATAAATCGTAAAAGATTTATTAAATTCTCTTTGCGGGCGAATAGGTTACCGGAGTCAACAGAAAATTCCGCACTGCTCTGCAAATAGATTCGTTGACCGGGGCGCTGGCTTGATTAAGTTGTAGGTCTCTTCACCCTTTCCATCCCAACACGGATGAATTGGACATTGCACGAGTTATGCTCAGGCAGTGCGGGAGAATCTGTCTCTGGTGTACGGGGCGTTTGCGGTTTTCAGGCCAATAATCTGGGGCGCAAACTCACAAAGCCTTGAGCCCGGAAACAGAGACAATGCAGATTTTATCCCGGTGGTGGGCAGGCAACTGCGCGGCCGGTATGAACGTCTGTGAAAACGGGGCTGACTAAAAAGACGACAGGCATTGATCACCTAAAAGGTTTGGGTGTGCAGGGGAATGTTTGTTGAGATGGCGGGTCTGGCTTAGGTGGCGTGGCTTAAAATTCAGGGTGGTAGAGTTGAGTGTTGGTTTGGGGAATATTGATCGGGGCGATAATAAAATGCCAGGTTTAACAAACTGGTCGCCGATCCTGCCTGAAACGGTATGGTCCAAAGTGGCTTCGGCGCTTCGCCAGGAATTGGGTGACGGGCCTTATAATTCTTACGTAGCGCCGTCGGCGCTGAAGGTCACTATCGACGGTGATCCGGTTCTGGTGACGCCGACAGTATATGCGCGTGACTGGTTTCAGCGTAATGCCCTGCGTCGCATCCATGAGTTATGGGCGCAGTTTGATCCGGAAGGCCGGGTGCTCGATCTGCAATCGCGCATCGACTTCGATACGTGCGAGCGTCAGCGGCAGGCCCAGAAGGCCCTGTCGGAAACCTTAGATGTGGCGAAATCGGCAAGCCGTTCAGAGTCTGACGTGCCTTTGTCGTCGGTGAAGGCAAACGATGCGGCGATCATGGCCGATACCGGTGTCGCAAAATCAAATGAGGTGTCTGGTCATGAGGCCTCGCACGTTCAGGCTCTGGCTCAGGCGCGGGCTGATCTCAACCGCATTGCCGGTTTGCAGGATCGCCTGACCTTTGAAACCTTTGTCGCCGGCCGCGGCAATGAGTTCGCCTACACCATGTCGCGGCAGGTAGCCGGTTGGGGCGATGGTCATTTTAATCCGGTGTTTTTTCATGGCCCCTATGGTTACGGTAAGACCCACCTTCTGAACGCGATTGCCTGGGAAGCTAAGATGCGCCGCCCGGACGCCAAGATTGTCTATCTGACGGCGGAAAAGTTCACCAATACCTTCGTCAAGGCGGTGATGGATCGCTCGCAAAGCGTCTTCAAGGAAGACATCCGCAGCGCCGATTTGCTGCTCATCGATGATGTCCATTTCATCGGCGGCAAGACCTCTTCGCAGGAAGAACTGTTCCATACCCTGACGGCGCTGATCGAAAAGAACCGCCGCGTCGTGTTTACCGCCGATCGTCCGCCCACCCAGCTTACGGAAATCGAGGCACGGCTAAGATCACACTTGTCATCCGGTCTCGTCTGTGCTTTGGACGTGGCCGATCAGGCCTTGAGAATAGGCATCATCGAGCGCAAGCTCGAACAACTGTCGCGTCGTCTGGGATTGTCCCGGATGCCGCATGTCGACGTATTACAATTTATAGCAGACAGCGTACCCGGTTCCATTCGTGAACTCGAAGGGGCGGTGAATACGCTTGCCGCTTCGGCAGGTACGCGTCTGGGGAGTTTGACTTTGGACGAAGCTATGGCCCTGTTGCAACCGAACCTTAAGGTTTCCGTTGAGCGCCGTGTAACTGTTGATGAGATTCAAAAACTGACGGCTGATCATTTCAGCCTGAAACAAGCCGACCTGTTGTCGGAGCGCCGCACGCGCAGCGTGGCCCGTCCGCGTCAGGTGGCGATGTGGCTGTGCAAGCAGCACACCACGCGGTCGTATCCGGACATTGGCCGCCGCTTTGGTGGCCGGGATCATACTACCGTTCTTCATGCGGTGAAGAAGATCGAGGAACTGCTGCAATCGGACGAACAGATCGCCCGCGATGTAGAAGCCCTGACCCGCAAATTGCGTAGCAACTAATCCGGCTAAAACACATATTAAGTTATGGGGTGCGGGGTCTGTGACCCCGCATCTTTTTTTGCCTTTTAGATGCCTTAAGAAGATGTGGGGTCTTAAGACCCCACGCCCCACTATATTGGGCAAATTGACCTTTACGCCGGTAAATTTTACTTCTAATGTCCGCCTCCCGGTACGGCAAAAGGGCTCGCCGGACAGACTGCCAGTAGGACGATAAGATGCAATTGATCATCGAGCGGGGCGCGCTTTTAAAGGCTTTGGGTCACGTACAAAACGTGGTGGAACGCCGCAATACGATCCCCATTCTGTCCAATGTGCTGTTGTCTGCCGAAGGCTCTCAGGTGTCGTTTTCAGCGACCGACCTTGACATGGAAATTGTCGATGTCGCCGAAGCCATTGTCTCCATTCCGGGCCAGATCACCGCACCCGCCCACACCCTTTATGAAATTGTGCGCAAACTGCCGGAAGGCGCTGATGTCGAACTGAAGTTCGCGTCCGGCGAAGACCCGCGCCTGACCGTATCGGCCGGCCGTTCGCGCTTTGCCCTGCCGGTGCTGCCGGCCGGAGATTTCCCGGTCATGTCCGGCGACCACGAAGGTGTGACCTTTCAGGTTCTGAAAGAAGACCTTAAGCGCCTGATCGATAAGACCCGCTTTGCGGTCTCAACCGAAGAAACCCGTTATTATCTCAATGGCCTTTATTTGCACACCCTGACCGAAGAGGGCTCCGGTTATCTGCGTGCGGTCGCCACCGACGGTCACCGTCTGGCGCTGGCGGAAATGCCCGCCCCGGATGGCTCCATGGGTGGCCCCGGCGTGATCGTGCCCCGCAAGACCATCGATCAGGCCCGTCGTCTGCTCGATGATGGTTCCGGCTCGGTCGAAGTGACGGTCAGCCCCGCCAAGATCCGTTTCAACTTCGGTCAGGCGGCCTTGACGTCCAAGATTATCGACGGCTCCTTCCCTGACTATGGCCGCGTGATCCCGAAGAACAACGAAAAGATCATGCGCGTCGATTCCGGCGTCCTGTCCAAGGCTGTTGACCGGGTGTCGACCATTTCCGCCGAAAAGAGCCGCTCGGTTAAGCTGGCCATTGAACCCGGTCGTCTGACCCTGACCGTGCGCAATATCGAAGCCGGTCAGGCCGTCGAAGAGGCCGAGATTGACTACGATAACGACACCATCGAAATCGGCTTCAATGCCCGCTATATCCTTGATGTCATGGGGCAAATCACCGGCGATGTGGTGGAACTGCGTCTGAACGATGCGTCGTCACCGACGCTGGTGATCGATCCGGCTGATCAGGGCGTGCAGTACGTGCTGATGCCGCTCCGAGTCTAGCGGTTAAAAGTCCCTCGCTAACGCTCGGTGTACATTTTAACCGATCCAATAAGGTCAAATCAAAGCTAGGGGCTGCCCTTCGCTTTGATTTGGCTTTTTTGGTTTAGTGGGATAGGTATCCGGCTGTGAAAACCTATATCCACCGCCTGTCCCTGACCGATTTCCGATCCTATACGTCGCTGGATTTTGATCTGGCAGGGCGCAGCGCCTATCTGTTTGGGCCCAACGGCGCGGGCAAAACCAACCTCCTTGAAGCGATCAGCGTCCTGAACCCCGGCCGGGGCTTGCGCGGGGCCGCTCTGGCTGATCTGGGCCGCAAGAACCCGGATGAGGCTAAGGGCCGTCCGTGGGGGGTGGCCGCAAAGCTGATCAGCGAAGACGATGACATCAATATCGGCACCGGCTCTGACCCGCGCGACCTCAATAAACGCGGTGTGCGGTTGGATGGCCAAAGCGTCTCTGCGGCACGGTTGTTGGATCATCTGCGGCTGGTGTGGCTAACGCCTGCGCAGGACCGCATCTTTCTTGAAGCCCGCGCCGAGCGGTTGCGGTTCTTTGACCGGCTGGTGTTCGCCGATGAGCCTGCCCACGCCAGTGTCGTTAATGCCTATGAGAAAGCCTTGCGCGAACGGCTGAAGCTGCTGGTGCACGGCCCTGCCGATGACGGCTGGCTGAGTGTGCTTGAGCAACGGCTGGCCGAATCCGGCGCGCGCATGATCGCGTCACGGCAGCGCGCGCTGGCGGCCTTGCAAGCTGAGATCGAAGACCATCACGGCGCCTTCCCCAAGGCTGATCTGGCCCTGCTGGGGGCCGATAATCCTGATGATCTGCTGGACGGTTATCGTCGTGCCCGCGTCCGTGATGCGGCGGCGGGTCGCTCGCTGTTCGGGCCACACCGCATGGACCTTAGCGTCTTTCACCGCGACAAAAACCGCACCGCCTCGGACTGCTCAACGGGTGAGCAAAAGGCGCTGGTGCTCAACATGATTTTGGCGCAAGGGTCGCGCCTGTCTCGCCGCTCTGACCTGCCCAATCCGGTGCTGCTGCTGGACGAAGTCGCCGCCCACTTAGACCCCGTCCGCAGGGCGGCTTTGTTTGACGAAACCACCCATTTAAGGCTACAAACACTGTTTACGGGAACGGATGGAAATCTGTTTGACGCCTTACGCGGGCGCGCCCTTGGTGTCCGCATAGATGGCGGGCAACTCACGGAATTTGTTGATTAAAGTTTGGAAAAATCATGAGCGACGAACCTATCGATCCTACCCTCGCCGAAGGTGAAGACCAGGTGGCCGCGGAATACGGCGCTGATTCGATTAAGGTGCTCAAAGGACTGGACGCCGTGCGTAAGCGTCCGGGCATGTATATCGGTGATACGGACGATGGTTCGGGCCTGCATCACATGGTCTACGAAGTGGTCGATAACGCGATCGATGAGGCCCTGGCGGGCCACGCCACGCGCGTCGAAGTGATCCTCAATGCCGATGGTTCGTGCACGGTCACCGACGATGGTCGCGGGGTGCCGGTCGATATCCACGAAGGCGAAGGCGTGTCGGCGGCTGAGGTCATCATGACCGAACTTCACGCCGGCGGTAAGTTCGACCAGAACTCCTATAAGGTCTCCGGCGGTCTGCACGGCGTGGGTGTATCGGTGGTGAACGCGCTATCCGACTATCTCGATCTGACCATCTATCGTCAGGGCAAGAAGCACGAGGTTCGCTTTGAACGCGGCGTGACCGTCAGCCCACTGAAAGTCACCGGCGAAGCGCCCCTGCGCGACAACGGCAAGGAATACACCGGCACCGAAGTGACGTTTTTCCCGTCGCTCACGACCTTTGCCTTCATCGAATTTGACCGCAAAACCCTGGAGCACCGTCTCCGCGAACTGGCGTTCCTGAACTCCGGTGTTCATATCCGCTTTGCCGACCTGCGCGAAGCCGAACCCTACGACATCATCCTGCATTATGACGGCGGTATTGTTGAGTTCGTCCGCCATCTCGATAAGGCCAAGTCGCCGATCATCAAGGCGCCGGTCTCGGTGCGCGGCAAACGTGACAAGGTTGAGCTGGATCTGGCGCTGCAATGGAACGACAGCTACCACGAAACCATGCTGTGTTTCACCAATAACATCCCTCAGCGTGACGGCGGCACCCACCTGGCGGCGTTCCGTGGGGCGCTGACGCGGGTGATGACGGCCTATATGGAATCGTCGGGTGCGGCCAAAAAGGAAAAGATCACCGTCACCGGCGAAGATGCCCGCGAAGGCCTGACCTGCGTGCTGTCGGTCAAGGTGCCGGACCCCAAGTTCTCATCGCAAACCAAGGACAAGCTGGTCTCATCTGAGGTGCGTCCGGCGGTCGAAGGGCTGGTCTATGATAAGCTGACCCAGTGGTTTGAAGAAAACCCGGTCGAAGCCAAGCAGATCGTCTCCAAGATCATCGAAGCCGCCTCGGCGCGTGAAGCCGCCCGTAAGGCTCGCGATTTGACCCGCCGTAAATCGGCGCTCGATATCTCGTCCCTTCCGGGAAAGCTGGCCGACTGTCAGGAACGCGATCCGGCCAAATCTGAGATTTTCATCGTCGAAGGTGACTCCGCCGGGGGTTCGGCCAAGCAAGCCCGTAACCGCGAAAATCAGGCCATCCTGCCTCTGCGTGGTAAGGTTCTGAACGTCGAGCGCGCCCGCTTTGATAAGATGCTATCGTCTGAGCAGATCGGCACCCTGATCGTGGCCTTGGGGGCAGGCATTGGCCGCGACGATTTCAATATCGAAAAGCTGCGTTACCACAAGATCATCATCATGACCGATGCTGACGTTGACGGCGCGCACATCCGCACACTTTTGCTGACCTTCTTCTACCGTCAGATGCCCGAAGTCATCCGCAACGGTTACCTCTACATCGCCCAGCCGCCGCTCTATAAGGTCGCCAAGGGTAAGTCGTCGCGCTACCTCAAGGATGACGCTGAACTGGACGCCTTCCTGATCGAAGAAGGTGTGCAGGACGCGACCCTGGAACTGCGCAATGGTGAGCGCGTCATGGGCCTTGATCTCGAAGAACAGGTGCGCACCGCCAAGTCCTTAAAGCAGAGCGTTGATCGTCTGTCGTCGCGCGCCCCAGCCTTTGCCATCGAACAGGCGGCTTTGTCAGGCCTGTTTGGCGCGAACCCCGATATGGCTCAGGCCGCGATCCGCCTTGATCGCCGCAACGAAGACGGCGATGGCCCTTGGTCGGTGGTGATCGGCGAAGGCGGCGGTTATGTATTCTCCCGTATCCGTCGGGGCGTGACGGAGCGGGTCGTTCTGGACGAAGCCATGATGCACTCAGCCGATGCGCGTCGTCTGTCTGAGCGTGCGGAGGCGATTGGCGATCTCTATACCGAAGCCTCAATCTTCCGCCGCAAGGATAAGGTCACTGACATTCGCGGGCCGCTTGATCTGGTGGCGGCGGTGCTGGATGCGGGCCGTAAGGGCCTGTCGATCCAGCGCTATAAAGGCCTTGGCGAAATGAACGCCGAGCAGTTGTGGGAAACCACGCTCGATAAGGACGTGCGCACATTGCTGCGGGTCGATGCTGAAAACCCCGATCTGGCCGACGATATGTTCAGCCGCCTGATGGGTGATCTGGTCGAACCGCGCCGCGAGTTCATTCAGGAAAACGCCCTCGACGCCGAGGTCGACGCCTAGCAGGGGCACGGCCCCTGCACCCAAAATCTTGGGTTAGCTCATCAACCTGAACCAGTCTCGTATGGTTAGTTGTAAGCGTAGGACTTCATCTTCGGCTAAAGGGCTGCAATGTGCAATCGGGGCTCTTAAAGTATTTAGGTTACCCATCACTCTTTCAACGGCCTTTTTCCCTTTAGAGAATATGCCGCCAAAAATGTCCCAATTGCTGGTGATTATGGCCGCTAACTCACCTAGTGTAGTGTAATCCAGTTCATCATCTGAGCGAGGTGTTACGCCTGCATCTCGTTCCTTGGTAATTCGGCTCGATACTTCACCTTTAATATGAGGCGGTACACGCGGGCTTTCCCACCACTCTTCTGTTTTTTCAACTTCGGATATTGTTTCGGAAATCAATTGTCGGATTGATTTTTCGAGACAATATATGACCTCATAATGTTTGGCCATTAATGCGGCCTCTGTCCGAACCGCAGCTTCAAACTGAGGATAGTACACATCCTCTATGTTTGTTTCTGTAGTCGAGATATGGCCTAATTTTATCGCGTATAAACTCTCTACAGAATTTAAATCATCATTTATTATGTGGTTTCCCATAATAAATGATTTAATCTTGTGCTCGGCATCCATTTATTCAACCTTTAATAGATTTTCGCGCAGGCTTTTGAATATCGCGTTAAAAACTGATTGGTCACTTGTGGCCGGAAGGTTTAAGTTTATTGTATAAGATAGGTTTAGTCCAACCGTTTTTTCTTGTTTAAATTCTTTGGTTTCATTGTAATTTATCGGCAAAACGGGAATTTCTTGTTCCAATTCTTCTGATTCTTCAGCATCAAAAGTTGCCATACTTTTCAAATTTTGAAGGGTGGAAAATATAAGGCTAACTACTTTATTATCTTTATCTAGGCCAGATACTTGTATGATGAGATTTTTCAATTCATGATCTTTTAGATCATAAAAGTATTCATTAGCTGATGAAAGCGCTGAATAACCATTTTTGATGCCTTTTGCTAAGGCTGATCCTCCAGATGATTTATTGCGAAATTGTTTATATAAATCAGTCGGCACTCCATCTGCAGATACAAAGCCGATCTTTTTTAAAAATGGTATGATTGCTTTCCCAGTTCCGCCCTTAATTAAGATTTTTGTGGAGATGAAATCTATATTAACTCTCTCTGGCACACTGGCATTTCTTATGCGCTCTAAAGCAGTTTTGATTGAGCCTGGTGATACTAGATAAGGTAAGTTTTCAGCCATAATAGCCCCGATACATTATGAGTTGTATTTAGAGGCTATGATAAATTCACGATTCTTTGAAGTGATTTGTTCAAAACAAAAAGCCTCAGCATTGCTGCCGAGGCTTAAAGCTAATTGAACCACTCAAAAGTACACTGAGCGTAGCGAAGGACTTTTGAGTGAGGCCACTAGGCCTGCATCGTCCAGCCTTCGACGCCCATAGCCGCCTGCTTAACGGCCTCAGAGCGGGTCGGGTGCGGATGGCAGGTGCGGGCCAGATCTTCGGACGCGCCGCCAAAGGCCATCAGCACGCACGCTTCGCCGATCATTTCCCCGGCTTGCGGCCCAAGGATATGCACGCCGTACACCTTATCGGTCTTGGCATCGGCCAGGAACTTCACGAAGCCGTCGGTCTCATGGTTGATCTTGGCGCGGCTGTTGGCCATGAACGGGAACTTGCCGGTTTTGTACTGCACACCCGCGGCCTTAAGCTGGTCTTCGGTTTTGCCGACCCACGCCACTTCGGGGAAGGTGTAGACGACCGACGGCACCAGATCATAATCGACGTGACCGGCCTTACCGGCGATCAGTTCGATAACGGCGACGGCGTCTTCTTCGGCCTTGTGAGCCAGCATCGGGCCGTGGATCACGTCACCGATGGCCCACACGCCGGGGGCCGAGGTCTTGAAATGATCGGTGGCGATAAAGCCGCGCGCATCGGGCGTGATGCCAACCGTATCAAGGCCCAGACCATTGGTGAACGGGCGACGGCCGATAGCGACCAGAACCACATCGGCTTCCAGGGTTTCGGCATTGCCACCGGCGGCGGCCTCTAAGGTCAGGTTGACACCGGACTTACCGGTCTTGGCCGAGGTGACCTTGGTGCCGAGCTTAAAGGCAAAGCCCTGCTTGGTCAGGATTTTCTGGAACTGGGTGGCGACTTCGGTGTCCATGCCCGGCGTGATGCGGTCGAGGAACTCAACCACGGTCACCTTGGCGCCCAGACGACGCCAGACCGAGCCAAGCTCAAGGCCGATGATGCCAGCACCAACGACGACGAGGTGCTTAGGGACCGCCGGCAGCGACAGGGCGCCGGTGGAATCGACAATCTGCTTTTGGTCAACCGTGACACCCGGCAGCGGCGTTGGCTCAGAGCCGGTGGCGATGACGATGTGCTTGGTGGTCAGTTGCTCGACCTTACCGTCAGCGGCGGTGACCGAAACCTTACCGGCCCCTTCGATCTTACCGAAGCCGACGAAATAGGTGACCTTGTTCTTTTTCATCAGGAATTCGACACCCTTGGTCAGGGCGTTGACGCTGTCCTGTTTGGCCTTCATCATCTGGATGAGGTTGAGCTTGGGCGCGGGGACTTCGATGCCGATATGGGCAAATTCACCGGAGGCGGCTTCGAACAGTTCCGAGGCGTGCAGCAGAGCTTTTGACGGCATACAGCCGACGTTCAGGCAGGTGCCGCCCAGTACGCCGCGCGATTCCACGATCGCCGCTTTCAGGCCCAGTTGTCCGGCGCGCACCGCCGCATTGTAGCCGCCGGGGCCACCGCCGATGATGACTACGTCAAAGTTCGTGTCCGCCATGATAGCTGCCTTTTTTCATATCAAATGGTATCCTTGACCTAGGAGCCTAAGCCCCATGGGTCAAGCCTGTTGGCAGGAAAATCGCATGTTTTTTAGGGGACGCGCCGACAATCAGAACGGGCGGCGGTTAACGGGCCGCAGACGGGCCATCGCCATGATAAACCCTAAGCCCAGCGCCACCAAGGTCAGCACATAGCGCGGGTCCCAGCCCGACAGGATTTCAAGCACCTTATCGAATATACCGGCCCCCGCTTCGCCCTTGGTCAGATAGGTCAGGACGACATCGGCGATAAATCCCAGGCCATAAGCAAAGGCGGCGCGCAAATTGCCATTGGCGAACAAAAACGCGGCGATGACATATAGCGCCACGACCGACGCCCACAACCATATCACCGGCTGATTGTCGGTCTCAATCGCTTCAAGGGCGGTGCGGCCCTGAATGGATTCTTCAAAGGGCGGGGCGTAAGGGTCCCGCGACGGGGGCAGGCTGAAACCTCCACGATGATCGATGTCATCGGCGGCGCGGGACGACACAAACGGCTCATCGGGCCCACCCAGCACCTTGGCCTGAATGACCGGCCAGCTAATCCAGACCGTATAGGCCAGCACCAGTGCTGCGATAAACCAGCGCAGAATTTTCATAGCCGCATCCATTAGAGCCCCCTACGGATCATCTGAAATCTGCGCGATATTAGCCTATTAACCGTAATTTGCCCACAGGCTAATTCATGGCGGTAAGGTGCATTATTTTTCCTGCCAGGCGGTTTCGGACACGCCCATCTGATAGCCGATGTCATAGACCTTACGCATACTTTCGGCATCGAATTCGATCAGCCCGCCATTGGTAATGCCCGGCGTCATGGCCATGACCGACACCTTCATATTATTGCGGGTTGCGTAGCCGGACAGATCGTTCAGCGTCGTGCGCGCCTGTGCCCGGGTAAGGGTCTCAAGGCTGCGAGTCACGACAGGCAGGGGTTTATAGGGTGTGACTGCGAACCCGGGCGCGATCTTGCCATTAATCAGCACATAAATATGACCGCCGCGAAACAGGTCTGGTGGCAGAACCCAATCGGTCAGCGATTCTGGCAGCAGGAAGAAGGGCATCGTCACTGACCCGTCAACATGCATTTCTTCGAGAATCCGGCCATCCGGGCTGCGTGAGCGGATGATGACAGGCTCAAAAGCGCCGGGCAGAGACGCCGAGGCCACCAGTACCTGACGGATCAGATCGCGGGCATCTATGAGGCGCTGATCCCAGCCATATTCAACGGCTTCACGGGCTATGCCGCTGATGTCCCAGACCACGCCGGTCTGGGAATCGAGATTGGTCGTCGCCACCACCAGCCGCCGGCCTTTGGCGTGCTCACGCGCCAGCGCCATCACCATGTCGATGGTGATATAGCTGTCTACTAAAGCTTTAAGGCGATTGGAGGAATAAAGCCCGGGCGTGAATAGGGCGAGTGCGCCGCGCGATTGCAATAAGCCGCTGGCGCGCCCATCGGTATAGCCATCTTTCAGTTCATCATCATAGTCAGTGCCCAGAAACGCAAATGGCGCCATAAGTGCGCCGGTTGACACGCCCGTCACCACCCGGAACGGCGGCCGGTCACCGCGCTTTGTCCAGCCATTGAGCACCCCGGCTCCAAAGGCACCATCGGCTCCGCCGCCGGATAAGGCCAGCACGTTGAAATCATCAATACCGTGAGCGGCGAAATTGCCGCGTAAATCGGCTTCCAGTTTTTGGGCCAATTGCGGGTCGTCGCTGGCAAACCGGGCGCGCTCAAAGCCGCCGGGGAAAGCCGTCGCCTGCTCAAGCGCGGTCATCTGCGGGCGCTCGATTCCGGCACAGCCGCTTAAGGCCAGCGCTATCACTAAAAGCCAGATCCTGAACCGATCCATAGTCGCCCCCCGATAGTTGCGGCCTGATCCTACTATGGACTGTCGCATCGCCCAACAAAAAAGGCCGCTCCGGATGGAGCGGCCTTCTGGTAGTCAGTAACTGACTTTAGACGTCGAGGATAAAGCGCTGCGGGTCTTCGAGGCCTTCCTTGATGCGGACCAGGAAGGTCACGGCTTCCTTACCGTCGACGATGCGGTGGTCGTAGGACAGGGCCAGATACATCATCGGACGGGCGACAATCTGACCGTTCACGACCACCGGGCGCTGGACGATGTTGTGCATCCCCAGAATACCGACCTGCGGCATGTTGAGGATCGGCGTTGACATCAGCGAGCCGTAGATCCCGCCGTTGGTGATGGTGAACGTGCCGCCCTGAAGCTGATCCAGCGACAGGGTGCCTTCACGGGCCTGCTTACCCAGACCGGCAATGCCCTTTTCGATGCCGGCCAGCGACAGTTGATCGACATCGCGCAGGACCGGCACCACCAGGCCTTTATCGGTGCCGACGGCAACGCCGAGGTCATAGTGGTTCTTATAGATGATGTCGGTGCCGTCGATTTCGGCGTTAACCGCCGGAATGTCTTTCAGGGCTGCAACCACAGCCTTGGCGAAGAACGACATGAAACCCAGCTTGACGCCGTGACGCTTTTCAAAGGCATCCTTATAGGTGTTGCGCAGGTTCATAACGGTCGACATGTCGACTTCGTTGAAGGTGGTCAATTGCGCGGCGGTCGATTGCGACTCTTTCAGGCGACGGGCGATGGTCTGACGCAGGCGCGTCATCTTTACGCGCTCTTCGCGGGCGGCGGCGGGACGCGGGGCTGCCGGGGTCGACGGTGTTGGCGCCAAAGCGACGGGTGTCGGGGCAGGCGATGACAGGGCCGCCAAAGCGTCGCCCTTGGTGATGCGACCGTCTTTGCCGGTGCCAGCAATGGCGGAGGTGTCGAGGTTGTTCTCGGTCGTGATGCGTTGCACCGACGGCGACAGATGCTGAGATGCGGCGGGGGCGGCAGCCGCAGCCGCCACGGGTGCCGGCGTTGCAGCCGGTGCCGGTGCGGCTGGAGCGGAACCAGCCGATGCGCCAGCAGCGATCTTAGCGATGACCTGACCCGGCGTGACGGTGGCACCGTCAGCGGCTACGATTTCAGCCAGTACACCATCCGCGGGAGAAGCGACTTCGACGGCAACCTTATCAGTTTCGATCTCGACCAGAACTTCGTCTTTTTTGACGGCGTCACCGGCCTTTTTCAGCCAGGTGCCGATAGCGCCTTCGGCCACCGATTCACCCATGACCGGGGTTTTGACTTCGACCAAATTGCCCGAAGCGGGGGATGATGCGGCGGGTGCCGGAGCGGCCGGTGCCGGTGTAGCAGCGGGAGCTGCCGCTGGGGCCGGAGCGGCGGCGGCACCGGCGGCACCGATGCGGCCAAGGATGGTGCCGGGGACAACGGTATCGCCTTCACCGACCAGAATTTCAGACAGGGTGCCGTCAGCGGGGGCGGCCACTTCGAGGGAGACCTTATCGGTTTCCAGCTCGACCAGGACTTCGTCCTTCTTGACAGCGTCGCCGGGTTTTTTGGTCCAGCGGGCGATGGTGGCTTCGGCAACAGATTCGCCCAGAACGGGGGTTAAGATATCAGCCATGAGGTTTCAGGCTCCGATTTTGAATTTTGAAAAATGCGTGTGGGGAAAAGGCGCTCGCGCTTACGCGAACGCCTCATTGAGAAAGGTTTCAAGCTCTTTGAGGTGGCGGCTCATGACACCGGCAGCGGTCGAGGCCGAAGCCGGACGACCGACATAACGGGCGCGCTTGGCTTTGACTTTCAGCTTATCCAGCGTCAGTTCCAGCCACGGCTCAACAAACGTCCAGCCGCCCATATTTTTCGGTTCTTCCTGACACCAAACCAGTTCGGCGTTCTTGAAGCGGCCAAGCTCGGTCAGCAGCGACTTCATCGGCCACGGATAGAACTGCTCCAGACGCATCAGATAAACGTCCTTGATGCCCTTCTTTTCGCGGTCTTCGAGCAGGTCGTAATAGACCTTACCTGAACACAGAACGACGCGGCGGATCTTGTCGTCTGCCACCAGCTTGACGCCGGCGACTTCCGGACGGGTCTGGGCGTCGTCGTGCAGGACGCGGTGGAAGCTAGACCCCTCAGAGATATCCGCCAGAGTCGATACCGCCTTCTTGTGACGCAGAAGCGATTTCGGCGTCATGATGATCAGGGGTTTGCGGAACGGACGGTGGATCTGACGGCGCAGGATGTGGAAATAGTTGGCCGGCGTCGTGCAGTTAGCGACCTGCATATTGTCTTCGGCGCAGGCTTGCAGGAAGCGTTCAAGGCGTGCGGACGAATGTTCCGGGCCCTGACCTTCGTAGCCATGCGGCAGCAACATCACAAGGCCCGACATGCGCAGCCACTTGCGCTCACCCGATGAGATGAACTGGTCAATAACGACCTGTGCGCCGTTGACGAAGTCGCCGAACTGGCCTTCCCATAGGGTCAGCGTATTCGGATCGGCGAGGCTGTAGCCGTATTCAAACCCAAGCACCGCTTCTTCGGACAGGGCCGAGTCGATCACTTCGTACTGAGCCTGACCTTCGCGCAGATTATTAAGCGGGAAGTAGCGTTCTTCCGTGGTCTGATCAACGAAGGCCGAGTGACGTTGAGAGAAGGTGCCGCGTACCGAATCCTGACCGGACAGGCGCACGGGGAAGCCTTCGTCGAGCAGTGAGCCATAGGCCAGATGCTCCGCCAAAGCCCAGTCGATATTCTCACCGGAATCCACCGCCGCGCGACGGGCCTCAATAACGCGTTTCAGCGTCTTGTGCATATCGACATGGTTGGGGATTTCGGTGATCTTGCGGCCGATTTCAAGAAGTTTGGCGCGGGGCACAGAGGTGGTACCGCGACGCTCATCTTCTTCAGGCAGGCCAAGGCCCGACCATTTGCCGTCGAGCCAATCGGCCTTAGAGGCCTTATAGACCTTACCGGCTTCAAATTCGGAATCGAGGAAGGTGTCGAAGTCTTTGATAAAGCCATCAACCTCGGCCTGAGAGACCGTACCCTCAGCGATCAGGCGCTGCGAATACAGCTCACGGGTTGAGGGGTGATCCTTGATCCGGGCGTACATCAACGGCTGGGTGAAGGTCGGATCATCGCCTTCGTTATGGCCAAAGCGGCGATAGCAGAACATATCGACCACGACGTCCTTGGCGAAGGTCTGGCGGAACTCGGTCGCCAGCTTGGCCGCGAACACAACGGCCTCGGGATCGTCGCCATTGACGTGCAGGATCGGGGCCGCCACCATCAGCGCCACGTCCGACGGATACGGGCTTGAGCGCGAATTGTGCGGCGAGGTGGTGAAGCCGATCTGGTTATTGATGATGAAATGTATCGTCCCGCCGGTGCGATAGCCCTTAAGGCCCATCAGGGCGAAACATTCCATGCCGACACCCTGACCGGCAAAGGCGGCATCGCCGTGGATCAGCAGCGGCAGGGTGCCTGAACGATCAAGCGTGCCGTCGTTCTTTTCCTTGATCTGGTAATACTGCTTGGCGCGCGCCTTACCCAGAACGACCGGGTTGACGATTTCAAGGTGCGACGGGTTGGCGGTCAGCGACAGGTGGACGTTGTTACCGTCAAAGGCGCGGTCGGAAGACGCGCCCATGTGGTACTTCACGTCGCCGGAGCCTTCGATGTCCGACGGCAGGGACGAGCCGCCCTGAAACTCATGGAAGACGGCCTTATAGGGCTTGCCCATAACACCAGCCAGCACGTTCAGGCGGCCACGGTGGGCCATGCCGAGGATGATGTCCTTCATGCCGAGCGCGCCGCCGCGCTTAATGATCTGCTCCAGCGCCGGGATCATGGCTTCGCCGCCATCAAGACCGAAGCGCTTGGTGCCGGGGAAGCGGCGGTGAATGAAGCGCTCAAAGCCTTCGGTTTCGATCAGCTTCTTCAGGATGGCGATCTTGCCTTCCTTGGTGAAGGTGATTTCCTTGTCGCGGCCTTCGATGCGCTCTTGAATCCAGGCTTTTTCAGCCGGATCAGCGATGTGCATGTACTGCACGCCGACGTTCGAGCAATAGGTGCGCTTAAGGATGGTGATGATTTCGGTTAAGGTCGCGGTCTCTAAGCCCAGAACGCCATCGATGAAGATCGGACGGTTCAGGTCAGCATCGGTAAAGCCCCAGTGCGAGGGCTCAAGCTCAGGGTTGGTGCCCTTGGGCGAAATACCGAGCGGATCAAGGTTCGATTGCAGGTGACCGCGAATACGGTAGGCGCGGATCAGCATCAGGGCCCGCACGGAATCGCGCGATGCGGCGCGCAGGGCTTCCGGTGACGGAGCGGCAGACCCGGTCACTGCTGCAGCGGCTTTTTCCGGCATCTTGGCAGCCTTGGCTTCGACGGCGGGCCAAAACCCGTCCATGGCCGAGGTCAGCTCATCGCGGACGGCGGGAATGTCGCGCGCCCAGGACCCGGCATCAGCGTTGTTCGCGACGACCGATGGGCTGTCCATCAACTGATCGAAGAAGGCCCGCCATGCGGGGGAGACGGAACTGGGGTCTTTGGCCCATTTTTCCTGAATTTGTTCGATAAAAACGGCATTGCCGCCATACAGAAACGAGGTTTCTGCGAACACCTGATTTAGTCGGCCGGAATCATCCGCCATGAGGTTACCTGCTGAAGCGGCCAATTACGACACCGCTTCCCTTTCATGTTTCGGTTTAGGCGGCCAATGACGACACCGCCTGCCTTGAGCACTAGGCAAAGATAAGATGCGCTGAGACCATTCGCAGCACCCGTTACGCATACTCTTTTTTTTGACCGTTGAGAACCGGCAAAAACGGGTGAATCAATTGTCAGACAAGAATTTTTCATTTCCGTTTATGACCGGACATTCGTGTCTGAAAATGGCTTTCGCCCACAAAAAAGGCGGCACCTTACGGAACCGCCTTTTCTGAATAATTTAAGGATATTGATTAACCCTTAAGGACTGACAGAAGCGTCTCGCCCAAGGCTGCCGGAGATGGCGACACCTTGATGCCCGCGGCTTCCATGGCGGCGATCTTGTCTTCCGCGCCGCCCTTGCCGCCGGAGATGATCGCACCGGCATGGCCCATGCGACGGCCCGGAGGCGCCGTGCGACCGGCGATGAAGCCAGCCATTGGCTTTTTACGGCCGCGCTTGGCTTCGTCGATCAGGAACTGAGCGGCGTCTTCTTCGGCCGAACCGCCGATTTCACCGATCATGATGATCGACTTGGTTTCATCATCAGCCAGGAACATCTCCAGCACGTCGATGAACTCGGTGCCCTTGACCGGATCGCCGCCGATGCCAACAGCCGTCGTTTGGCCGAGACCGGCATTGGTGGTCTGGAACACAGCTTCGTAGGTCAGGGTGCCGGAGCGCGAAACCACGCCGACCGAGCCCTTGGAGAAGATGTTACCCGGCATGATGCCGATCTTGCACTCGTTCGGGGTCAGGACGCCGGGGCAGTTCGGCCCGATCAGGCGCGACTTGGAACCCGAAAGGGCGCGCTTGACCTTGACCATGTCCAGCACCGGAATACCTTCGGTGATGCAGACGATCAGCGGGATTTCCGCTTCGATGGCCTCAAGGATGGCGTCAGCCGCGAAGGGCGGCGGCACGTAGATGGCCGAGGCCGTGGCACCGGTACGCTCTTTGGCTTCGGCGACCGAGTCATAAACCGGCAGACCGATATGGGTCGTGCCGCCCTTACCCGGCGTTACGCCACCAACAACCTTGGTGCCGTAATAGGCAATGGCCTGCTCGGAGTGGAAGGTCCCTTGCGCGCCGGTAAACCCTTGCGTGATGATCTTGGTGTCTTTGTTGATCAGGATTGACATGTCTGAACCTTAGCCCTTCACAGCTTTGACAATTTTCGCGGCCGCATCGGCCAGATCGTCGGCAGCGATGACATTCAGGCCCGACTCATTGATGATTTTCTTGCCCAGTTCGACATTGGTGCCCTCTAAGCGGACAACCAGCGGAACCTTAAGGCCGACTTCCTTCACGGCGGTGATCACACCAGTCGCGATGATGTCGCACTTCATGATGCCACCAAAGATGTTGACCAGAATGCCTTTGACCTTGGGGTCGGAGGTGATGATCTTGAACGCCGCCGTGACCTTTTCAGTCGTGGCACCGCCGCCGACGTCGAGGAAGTTGGCAGGCTCAGAACCGTAAAGCTTGATGATGTCGAGCGTGGCCATGGCCAGACCCGCACCGTTGACCATGCAGCCGATTTCACCGTCAAGGGCGATATAGCTGAGGTCGAACTTTGAAGCTTCGATTTCCTTGGGGTCTTCTTCGGTCAGGTCACGCAGGGCCTGAACGTCCGGATGACGGAACAGGGAGTTCGAATCGAACGATACCTTGGCATCCAGAACCAGAAGCTGGTCGTCGCCGGTGATGATCAGCGGGTTGATTTCCAGCATGTCCATGTCCTTGGCGTTGAACGCCGCGTACAGTTGCTGGAGCAGCTTATAGGCTTGCTTGGACAGGTCGCCCTTGAGGCCAAGCGCCGCCGACAGGGTGCGTCCGTGGGTCGGGAAGACGCCGGTCGCTGGATCGATGGTGAAGGAGTGGATCTTCTCAGGCGTCGAATGGGCGACTTCTTCGATGTCCATGCCGCCTTCGGTCGAAGCGACGATCGAAACGCGCGAGGTGACGCGATCAACCAGCAGAGACAGATAAAGCTCTTTTTTAATGTCAGCGCCTTCTTCGATGTAAAGGCGGTTGACTTGCTTGCCCGCAGGGCCGGTCTGGTGGGTCACGAGGACGCGGCCCAGCATTTCATCGGCATTGGCTTCGACTTCGGCCGGAGACTTGACGACGCGCACGCCGCCCTTGGCATCGGCGCCTAAGCCTTCAAACTTGCCCTTGCCGCGACCACCCGCGTGGATCTGCGACTTGACCACCCACACCTTGGTGGAGTCGTCTTTCAGGTTCTTGGCGGCCTCAAGGGCCTCCTTGGGGGAAAACGCGGGATAGCCGCGCGGAACGGCAACGCCGAACTCTTTCAGTACGGCCTTGGCTTGATGTTCGTGAATGTTCATGGAACCCGTCTGTGCTTTGCGAAAGCTTGGAAATATCTTTGGGGCGTAAGCCCCTGGCGAACGGTACTTGAGGGCGAACCTCATTGTCCGTCCCGCGACCAAGCTGCCTTATAAAGTCCCAAACACTTGTGTGCAACCGCTCAAAGGCGCTAAATTGCATCTATTTTGCAATCTCAAAACACAAAATACGCCCATTAAATCGTATAAATTCATGCTATAAAAATAATGTTAGCGCTGTCATATCTCAGGAAACGGTATGTATAAGGTATATTATTTTAGCGCTAACATCGCTGATATTTACCCAAAAAAGACCCGCCACATCAGCCGTCCTGGCAGGAAGGTAAAGGCACCCGCTATGATCAGCCCGCCCATGAACAACCCTATGGCGGTCGAACGATGGCGCTTGATGTCGTGCTTACGCGCCCAGTAAATGACCATGGGGGCAACCACCACCGTCCAGCCAGACAAGGCGTGGATCAGGCTGAAATGACCCGGATTAATCGATTTGATGAAAAAGCTCGATATGGCCGTGACCAGCATAAGTCCGACCCAGACCCATCCCAGTATCCGGTGGGGCATTTTGCCCTTGGGACCAAGAATCTGAACCAGCCCCAGAATGAAGGCCAGCAGCGCCGCCGTCAGGTGGATCTGGATAGCCGTCGGTTGCAACATCACCAGCGCCAGATTGGGCGCATGGGATCTGACATTGCCGAAAGATGCGATCATGCTGTCCTTGACGCCACTATCAATCCCGCGCAGGGCAAAGTAGATAATCGCCACCGTAATCAGGGTGGGCAGGATGAAATGCTGCAACAGTTTACGGATCACAGGTGGTTCTCCTTTGACGATGGGCAAGTGATGGCTGTAGGTTTGCGCAAATGTTGAAAGGACGCCTGCCGCTATGCGCCAATCCGCGCGTGAAATTCGTGAACTGCCGTCATCCGTCGTTCGCGCTTCGCGAATAACCGAGGCGTTGATGCCGTGGGCCAAGACCTATGGTATCGCGATTGGCATGGCCCTGTTTCTGACGGCGATTGCGGCATCAGGCACGCAGGCGCTTCCCCTGCATGTGCGGTTTTTGTACTGGACGGGTTTTATGATTGGCGGGTCGCTGATCGCGCAGGGCGTAAGCCTCATAATGGATCGTGTGATCCGCATCCATAACCGCCCCAATGTCAGGATACTGATTCATCTGGGGCTGATCATTGTGCCGATCACCACCATGGTCTGGCTGGGTAACCACCTGATGGCCGGTTCATCCCTGACGCTACGGCATTTGCTGTTTTTGATCGGGCCGGTGGCGCCGATCTGCGTGGCGATGACCGGACTGCATTATATGCTTAACCGCACACCGATGCAGAGCCATGCCCATGCAGTTTCAGATGAGATGGCGTCGGACGCGGGTGTTTTCCGCCAGCGCCTGCCGTTTAAATTCCGACACGCCGACATCTATGCCCTGTCGGCGGAGGATCATTATCTGCGGGTGCACACCAGTGCGGGCCAGACCCTGATCCTGATGCGGCTTTATGATGCTATTCGCGAACTTGACGGCATCGAAGGTTCCCAGACCCACAGGTCATGGTGGGTCGCCAAGGATGCCATAGACGATGTGATCAAAGACAACGGGCGCGTCACCTTCCGCCTGAAAGGTGAGGTAAGCGCGCCCGTTAGCCGCAGTTTTCAGAAAGCGCTGAAAGCCGATGGTTGGCTGTAAGCCGCTAGCTCGTCGGCGTCGCACTGGCTGATGAGGTGGCAGCTTCCAGCGGCGGCCCGGTAAATTCGGCCTCCAGCATGATCTCGACCTCATCACCTACGCCCATAGTCGTGCCGGGTTCAGGGATGCCGTAGGTCATGCCAAAGTCCGAACGCTTGATCTTGCCCTTGGCCGAAAACCCAACGCGCGCCGCCGGATCATAGGGCGCAAAGCCTGCATAGCCGCCGTTGAACTTGGCCTCCAGCGTGATCGGCTTGGTCACCCCCTTAAGCGTCAGATCGCCGTCGATTTTGGCGGTATCTGGGCCTGTCATATCAACCTTGGTCGAGCGAAAACTGATCTGCGGGAACTTGGCGGTGTCAAACCAGACGGGCCCCAGAAGCGTGTTCAAAAATCCTTCGGGCGGGGTCGGGATATCCAGCGATTTGACATCGACGGTCGCATTGACCGAGGCGGTTTCGGGCGCATTCGGGTCGAGTTTCAGGTTGGCGTCAAAGCTTTTGAACTGCGCCGTATAGTTGGAAAAGCCGGTATGGTTGACCTTGAACGTCAAGCTGGCATGGGATTTATCGAGTTTATAATCACCCGCTGGCGCTTCGGTCGAGGCGATCTGCTCGATATCCGACGGCAGGGTGGCCGGTTGCGGCGGCGGTGCATCGCCGGGCTTGGGCGAACAGGCGATCAGCGCCAAAAATCCAAACAGCATGGGACTATATTTTATCATCAGCGTTTCCTTTTATTCAGAGAGTCTTAGCTAAAGCTTCGAGTTGGTCGGCGGCAGCGCCCCAACCGTCGTGAAAGCCCATCTGTTCGTGTTGTTGCTTCTTTTCCGGTGACCAGTGGCGGGCGCGGGCGACATAAAGTGTCTTGCCACCCGGCGCGTCCTCAAAGGTCACGATGGCTGTCATGAACGGATCAGCCGAGGGCACCCAGCCGACCGAATAGGCGTCGGTCGAGACGATCTTTTCCTGATCTATGACCTCCAGAAAAACCCCGTCATTGGGCATGACCTCGCCGTCCGGGCCGTGCATGACAAAAGCCGAGCGGCCACCGGGGCGAAGGTCCCACGCGACCTGATCGATATACCAGGGCTTTGGGCAGAACCATTGAGTCAAAAGCTCCGGCTCAGTCCAGCAGCGCCAAACCAGATGGCGTGGGGCATCAAGGGTGCGGGTCAGAACCAGTTCACGGTCGTCGGTTGCAGTGGTCATGAGATGTTTCCTTATCCTTAGAATTGTAAGATTTCAGTGCCCAAAAGCGGGCGAATTGAGGGCGCAGATCATTATTCGGCGGTCAGGCCGTTTAATTTTGCCAGTGTTTGTCAGTTGGTCTGTAAGCGTTTAGCCCGGCATATAGCCTTCTGGGGCCGCCGTATTGATCATCCACGGCTGATCATATTTGTCGATCAACATGCCAAACATCGGCGACCAGAAGGTCGGCGCTAGCGGCATCTGCACCATTTTGGCACCCGTAGACAGGCCGTCCCAGATGCGCGTGGCTTCCTCAACCGTATCGACCCCGATCGAGGCGCAGAACCCTTGCGGTGTGCTCGCCCACTGCGGCGGGGCATCCGCTCCCATGAAAGATGTCTCTCCCACATTGAGCGTGGCGTGCATGATACGGTCTTTGAGGGCCGGATCAGTGCCGCCAGAATCGGCAGGGGCATCTTCGTATTTGAACAGGAAAAGCTCCCCGCCCAGAATGGATTTATAGAACGCGAACGCTTCGGCGCAGTTGCCGTTGAAACTCAGGTGGACTTCGATACGCATAATGATCGCTCCTGTGTGAGGGTTCGGGGTTATTGCTCGCTTAAGGTTTTGAGGGATTGCAGGCCTTTTTCGAAATCCTTGCCCACAACCTTGTCCATGTTGAAAATCAGGCCAAACAACTTCGACATATAGGGCGAGGGCCCGTACATGACCCAGCTCACGACGGTCTCATCGCCCTGCGGGGTCAGGGTAATTTCAGTGGTGTTGGTCGTGGTCATCGGCTTTACGAAATCGAGCTTGATGACCAGTTTCGAGGACGGCGAATGTTCAATGATTTCCATACGTCCGGCCCCGGCCTTTTTGCCTTCCCAGACATAGACGGCCCCAAGTCCGGACGGTGAGCCCATATAGGTGCGCTCCAGATCGGGATCGAGGTTTTCCCACGGCGACCAGGCACGCCATTTGTGGAAATCATTGATGTGGCCATAGATGACTTCGGGCGGGGCCTTGATGGTGATGCGCCGTTCGATGCGAAAGCTGTTTGGCCGGAACGCGGCGATGACGAGCACGGCCACAATGGCCAGTCCCACAATTATGGCGATGGTTTTCAGCATCAGATCTCCCCCTGTTGTTTTAGTTGAGCATGATAGGCCATAAGCCGCGCGCAATTTTGGTCATTGGCCTGCGGGATGAAGGCCTTGAGAATGGCTTCATGTTCAGACGGTGCAAAATCCATGCGCCAGATCATGTCAGTATGATCGCCATCTCCCACATATTCGATGGTCATGCGGAACTGGTGCGACGGCTGATAGTGATCAAAGACGATGCGCTCATCCGCGACGATTTCGACAAAGCGTTTGTGATTGTCATGATCGCGGCCATCCGGGCCGTGCATGATGATGCGAAATGCGCCGCCCTCAATGAACTCGAACGCGGGGATGGTGCTGGTAAAGCCCTCCGGCCCCCACCATTGTTTGAGGTGCGCCGGGTCGGCAAACAGCGCAAACAGCTCTGACGGTGTCGCCTCAAGCCGGTGGGTGGTGACAATCTCAAAGCGCGGCAATTGAGTAAGCTCATCCGCCAGCCGTTCAAAGCCCTCCGCCCACCCTTGCGCAAAGCCACCGGCAATGGCGTCTTCGCGCTGCTGGGCGCTGATCATCCGGCTATGAAGCACCAATTTCGTACCCAAGGTGCCGTCGCGCTGAGGTTCATCCTTAAAAGTAATGAAAACCGTCGCTTTCGGCGGCAGACCCGCGCCGCACGGATGCTCGATATGGGGTGCGCCTTCATAGACGATGCGCTCATCCGGCACGATGTCCTGATAGGTGCCTTCGCACGGATATACCACGCCGTCCGGGGCGCGCATGTCGATGTGGAAGCGCCCGCCGATACGGAAATCCATCTCGACATTTATATTCACAAACCCCGCAGGCCCCCACCAGTTACGGACATGCTCAGGTTCCGACCACAGCCGGTAGACAAGTGCGCGGGGGGCGTTGAACGCGCGGGTCATGACGATTTCGATTTCAGACGGAAAGCTGACCTCAAAGCCCGACATCAGTGTCTCTTTCAGGGCTGCGCTCATTTGATATCTCCGTCTCTATCATCTTTCGGTTTTGCCGATTGCACCGGCGTCTCTTTGGCCTGTAGTTCCTTGAGATAGGCCTCCAGCCGATCGAGGCGTTGTTCCCACATCTTGCGATAGTCCCTGAGCCACATATCGACCTCCTTCAGCGGCTCTGGCTCCAGCTTGCACGGCCGCCACTGGGCCGTGCGGCTGCGGCTGATCAGGCCCGCGCGCTCAAGCACTTTTAAGTGTTTGGAGACGGCGGGCAGGCTCATCTCGAACGGTTCCGCCAGTTCATTGACCGTGCTTTCCCCAAGCGACAGCCGCGCCAATATGGCCCGCCGCGTCGGGTCGGCCAGCGCGTTGAGAGTCAACGACAGACGATCGGGAGGTAGGGTATTCAGGGACATTACGCACACTCATGATTAACTAAATGGTTAAATAAACCGTGTGACCAGATGAGTCAATTCAGAAATCGGGGTTACGCGATTTTATTTTACCGGACGGTTAAATTCTGTGCGCCATTTAGAGCTGTCATCGCCAGTTTCCGGCCCGGCCTGATAAACTTCCCACAGATCGCCAACGGGTTCATAGCCATTATCGGCCACCCATTGATCAACCTGGCCCCACGCCTCAGCCAGACCTTCATAGGGACCGTGATAGACGGTGCGCGCGACCCTGGCGGCGGGCAAATGCGACGGGATAACCCGGCCGTTTGGCGCGATCAGTTCCGCCACCGGCACGCCGACCTCGAAATCGAATACATCCGGCGACATGCTTAAGTGGTATGAAAACAAAGCATCCTGCGGGATGATCCCCTCGGCGCCGACCACGCCCATGACTTCCTGAATGGCCGGGCCCATAACCACCTGAATCTGATCGCGCGGTATGGTCAGATGAATAACCGCGGTCGGCTGACGGTGGGTGTGGACGATGACGGGGGTGTCGATCATGGGGCGCTCCTGTTTTGTGTTGAACGTGCGCCGGTGATCTAGCTTCGTCAATAAGGAACTCGGTCAGCGTTTGCGCTGCTTCCATTCGTCGCGCGTCTGGCCCCAGATATTGATGGGCTCATTGGCATAGGGATCAGGCAGTTTTCCTGCGCCCTGATTGTATGACCCCAGCGCCTTGGCCAGATTGGCGGAAGGGTGGTTTTCGGGCGCAATCGTGTGAATGACATGATCCCAGTCCAGCACATCGAACACATAGTCTATACAGGCGGTGGCAGCCTCCTTGGCGTAGCCCTTGCCTTGGGCTGATGACAAAATACCCCAGCCGACTTCGCGATCAGGCCAGCCGTGCGGATACAGCGGGCCAATCCGGCCGATCCACTGACCGGATGATTTTTCAATCACGCTGAACATGTGAAATCCATCCAGCGCCCACGCCCCAGCGATCATACGCATGACGCGCCAGACGATGGGCGGAGAATTGACACCGCCCAGAAATTTCATGGCGTCCGCATCGGCATGAAAGGCGCAAAAGGCGTCGAAATCCTCAAGCACGGGCGGCCGCAGGATCAGGCGCTCAGTCTCAAGCGTCGGGCCAAGCGGCGAAGTCAGGGGCAGGGTCATGATATTGCCTGAAAACGGGAATCGTTTCTAAATACAAGTATGAGCTATTGGAGCGAATGTCGGGTCAATGATGTAATTATAGATCTTTTGCATCTGGAGCCATTTGAATTTTCTTGTTTACCCAGAGATAGCGCTGAACCGGCAACGGTGAGTGTGCGCTTCAATGACCATTGTTTCACTAAGGCATTTGACCCAAGCCTGCATGTTCTGGCCGACTGTATAGCCACCACCCAATCTGCGCGTCATGAGCAGCGTGTATTTTGTGAGGTCAGGTATGAACACAGCCTTTCTCTGCCCGTGATTATTCGCGCTTTAGGTACTAAACGTGTCGCCTCCACTCGTGAAGGCAATATGGTGAGAGTCGAGACGCAATCCGGCGACGGCTACGCGGTTTTTTTCACCTTGCGGCGTCATAATGCTAGGCGGGCTGACCTGTTTGTCGTCAGCGCCTATCCGCTGAAAAAGGGTAAGCGCCCTGCGGATACGGGTGAAATGAAGTTCGATCTGGCCTTGGCGAAAATCCTGCGCGGTGAAAAGGCTAAATTTCCGAACCGCAGGTAACGAAAAAGGGCCTCCGAAGAGGCCCTTTTAAGTATCTGGCAACCCTTTGAATATTCCGCTTTGCACGAGAACCCGTTTATCGACCGTAGTCTTAGCGGGCGGGGGAAACTGTCACAGCCAGTCTGTTTTCCGTGTGTGCAATATGCACAATGTTGGCTAAAAAGTCAAGAAAAGTTCGCTCGAAGCGAACTACGCCAGCGACGGATCGATTTCCTTACAGGCGGCAATCAGGCCCTGAACGCTTTCGACTGACTTCTTGAACATGGCCTTTTCGTCCTCGTTGGTCGAGAACTCGATGACCTTTTCAACCCCGTCCTTACCGATAACCGCCGGTACGCCGACATAAAGACCCGACAGGCCGTATTCACCATTGAGGAAAGCTGCGACCGGCAGGACGCGCTTCTTATCCGACAGGTAGGACTTGGCCATGGCGATACCGGATTCAGCCGGAGCATAAAACGCCGAGCCGGTCTTGAGCAAGGCCACGATTTCGCCGCCACCGCCACGGGTGCGCTTAACGATCGCGTCCAGTTCGTCCTGCGACAGGAAGCCCTGAGCGACCAGTTCCGGCAGAGGCAGGCCGCCAACGGTCGAATGGCGCACCATCGGCACCATGTCATCGCCGTGACCGCCGAGCGTCCAGGCGTGGATGTCTTCGACCGAAATGCCGGTCTTTTCAGCCAGGAAGTAAGCAAAGCGCGCTGAGTCGAGAACGCCAGCCATGCCGACGACTTTTTCAACGGGCAGACCCGAAAACTTTTGCAGCGCCCATACCATAGCGTCGAGCGGGTTGGTGATGCAGATTACAAACGCATTCGGGGCATATTTCTTGATGCCTTCACCCACGGCCTTCATGACCTTGAGGTTGATACCCAGCAGGTCATCGCGGCTCATGCCGGGCTTGCGCGGCACACCGGCGGTCACGATGCAGACGTCAGCATCAGCGATATCGGCATAGTCATTGGCGCCTTTGAGGGCGACATCCGAGCCAAACACGGCGGTCGCTTCGGCAATATCTAGCGCCTTGCCCTGCGGCACGCCTTCGGTAATGTCGAACAGGACGACATCGCCCAGTTCTTCGCGGGCCGCGATGTGGGCCAGCGTCCCACCGATCATACCCGAACCAATCAAAGCAATCTTAGCGCGCGCCATGGGAACTCCTCTTTGCAGTGCGGCAATAGATGGCGATGCCTTAATCCTCTTAAGACCCTTTCGCAAGTCTTTGATACGCGGTCAGCTTTATAGTGATGCAAAAGGACGACAAATCTGGCACAGACGGGCGTTGAAGGAGCCCTGCCATGACCGCAACCGTACCTGTTCCCTGTCTCGATTGCGACTACCGGCTTGATGACGGGTTTGTGCTTGATCTCCGCATCGAAGCGTCATCCCTTTTTATCGCGCATCTCAACCTGTGTCAGGTGCGCCTGCAAAACGACGCGCGCTTTCCGTGGCTGGTGCTGGTGCCGACGATTGCGGATTTCAGGGAACTGACCGAGCTATCGGACGCGCAAACTATGGATGTGATGAGCGACATCAGGGTGGCTGAAACTCTGGTGCGCTCCGCCGCCGATCATCTGGGGTTTAAGGTCGAAAAACTGAATATCGCCAATCTTGGCAATATGGTCGCGCAACTGCATATCCATGTCATAGGCCGCAATTCTACCGATCCTGCCTGGCCGGGGCCGGTATGGGGCTTTGGCCAGAGCGAGCCTTATGCACACACAGACGATATGATTGCGGCTTTACGCAAAGCCTTATGATGCCTGATCCGGCATCATGATCACCGGGGTCGCGTGTCCACTGCCATCGGTCAGGGTGCCGCGCCAGCGCCCGTCTTCGCTTTTTTGTAACTTAAGGTGCGACGGGGTGCGCGCCCCTCTTTCCATATAGCTGAGCGACAGTTCATTGCTGTCGCTTAAGGAAGCGTCAGACACTAGCCCTGAGCGATTAAGCCCAAACCCGCCCGACAAGGCCCGCCACGCGCCATCAACCTGCCCGCCGGTTTTGCCGCGCAGCTCCAGCGACAACAGACGCTGACCGTCCTGACCGGACACCAGCCATGACCCTTCGAGGCTGCCCATTTGCCCGACCTTGGAGCCGAAGGCGCGGGCAATGCCCGCATCATATTGCAGTTCGCGGCCTGATTTCGGGCCTTCGTAGTCGCGGTTATAGGCCTCGACCTTAACGGCTTTGGCGGCGGTGGTTGGCAGGCCCGCCGGGGGCAGGACGGCCTTGGGCTGAGCCATGACCGGGGCGATATTGGAGGCCATCGGCGCACTAAGGGTTGCGGGCGGGGTGACAGCATCAGGCGTTTTGGCCGTCAGCACAGGTGTCGAAGCGACGGTTGTAGCCGGTGTTATGACCGGGGCGGGTTTAACTTCGGGTGCCACCGGAGTGGTGACCGGCAAGGGGGCAGGTTCAGGACGCTTCGTCTCAGGCTGTGCGGCTTCAGCCTTGGCGGCAGCCAGAACTTCGGGCGGCAATATATCGGCTAGGGGATTAAGCGGCGAGGTCTGGGTTTCGCTGGCCTCAGCGGGCGGGGACACGGGTGGCGTAACAGTTGCCGGGGCGACGAAGGCGGCAATCGATTGTGCAGGCTGTGACGCCGGAGTGACTGATTGAGTGGCTGGCTGAGTGCCCGACTGAGTAACTGGCGGAGTTTGAGGTGTTGCGGCCTGTACGGCAGGGGGCGTAATTAACGGTGCAGGTGCAGGTGCAGGTGCAGGTGCCTTAACTACCTGCGTCATCTGCGGCTTGGCGCGCTGCGCGGCGATGGCTTTCTTATCCGGCATGACCCACGGGGTCTTTGCGGTTTCAACCGGTTTTGTTTTCGCGACCTCGGTCTTTGGTGCTGCTTTTTTGGCGGTCGGTTTTTTGGATGAGGTTTTCTTCTGCTCAGCCTTCTTCTTGGCCGCTTTCTGGGCCTCGGCCTTTTTGGACGAAGCTTGCAGTTTTTGCGCGGCGGAAGCAGGCGCATCTGCGCGCGTCAGCACTTCAGTGGCCAGGTCAGCGGATGGCGAGGCCGAAAGCGCCAGAGACAGATAGAAAATAGCCTGCAACACGGTGTTTACTCATCACTGAAAGTTAACAGATGACGCCGCAAATCATGGGCGGCGAGGGCGGTCGAGCTTCGGCAACTAAACTTGATAATAATTATCAAAATCAATTGCTTGAATCTGCGGCGTTTGGCCACGGCTTTTAGAATTGGTTAAAGCCCATTCATCTAAAAGATGATTAAAGACCGATAAATTTGTCAATCCAAGGGCCTTGATCGCACATTTCGTCAATAAATACCCAAATCCGGCAAAAAACCGCTTTGCAGGATGGCGCGTATCATTGACAGATGACTTGCAAGGTCTAAAACACCGCCAAAAGTTCCACGCCGAATTGTCATACATTTCGGATAGATTTTCCTGCGACTCTAAGGCCATACCATGACGCAGCCGCCCAATGCTCCTAAAGCCGTTTACCGGCCACTTTCCCCCCATTTGCAAGTCTGGCGCTTCCACATCACCATGTTGACCTCGATCCTGCACCGGGCGACCGGGCTGGCGCTGGTCGTGGGTGCGGTTCTGGTGGCCGCATGGCTGGTGGCGATTGGCCTGACGGCGTCGGGCTGCTGCCCGCAAGCCTACACGCTCTTTTTGTCGTTTGCCGCATCGCCCTTTGGCCTGTTCATATGGTTCGGTTTGTCGCTGGCGGGGTTCATTCACCTGACCGGTGGCATCAGGCACCTGATCTGGGACATGGGGCTGGGCTTTGAGCTTAAGTCAGCCAATGCCTTATCGTGGTGGGGGCTGATACTGGGGATTGCGCTCACGGTCGGGTTCTGGGCGGTTCTGTTAGCGACGGGCAAGGTGGTGCTGTAATGGTCGATTCATATCTGCGTGAACGGTCTTCAAAGGACTGGAAGAAATCAGAAAAGCATGGGGCTGCGGAGTGGCTGGCGGAACGCTGGACATCAATCGCCCTGATCGTGCTGACCGGCTGGGCGCTGTGGAGCGCTTACGGCCTGATGGGGCAGGGCTATGATGCCGCGCTGGCGTTCCTGAGAATGCCTTTGAATGCGGGCCTGATGGCGCTCACCTTTGTGATCACCGTCTGGCACACCTATATGGGCCTTAACGCCAACGTGCTCGATTACTTCCCTAATTCCCGGCTGATCAAGCTGGTCAGTTTTATCTTTTGCCTGCTTTTGCTGATCGCAGCACTGGGCGGCCTGTTTCTCGCTTTTAAGGTCTAATCCATGACGTACAAGATCATTGAACACGAATATGACGTGGTGGTCGTGGGTGCCGGTGGTGCGGGTCTTCGCGCCGCCCTTGGGGCCGGTCAGGCAGGCCTTAAGACCGCCTGTATCACTAAGGTGTTCCCAACCCGCTCGCACACGGTTGCTGCCCAGGGCGGTGTCGCCGCTTCGCTTGGCAATATGGGTGAGGACAAGTGGGAATGGCATATGTACGACACCGTTAAGGGGTCGGACTGGCTGGGCGATCAGGACGCCATCGAATATCTCGTGCGCAACGCCCCCAAGGCGGTGTATGAACTAGAACACTGGGGCGTGCCGTTCTCACGCACCGAAGACGGCAAGATTTATCAGCGCCCGTTCGGTGGTATGACCAAGAACTTCGGCGAAGGCCCGGTGCAGCGCACCTGCGCCGCGGCTGACCGTACCGGCCACGCCATGCTGCATACCCTGTATGGTCAGTCCCTGCGCGAAGACGTTGAGTTCTTTATCGAATATTTCGCGCTGGATCTCATTATGGATGACGGCGTTTGCCGGGGTGTAACCTGTCTTAAGCTTGATGACGGTACGATCCATGTCTTCCGCGCCCATCTGGTTATTCTGGCCACCGGCGGTTATGGCCGCGCCTATTTCTCGGCGACCTCAGCCCACACCTGCACCGGTGATGGCAATGCGATGGTACTGCGCGCCGGTCTGCCGCTGCAGGATCTTGAGTTCGTGCAGTTCCACCCGACCGGCATCTATGGTTCCGGCTGCCTGATTACCGAAGGCGCGCGCGGTGAAGGCGGGTATCTGACCAACTCGGCGGGTGAGCGTTTCATGGAACGCTATGCGCCGTCGGCCAAGGATCTGGCCTCACGCGATGTCGTATCGCGCTCGATGACCATGGAAATCCGAGAAGGCCGTGGCGTGGGCCCCAATAAGGATCACATCTTCCTGCACCTGGATCACCTGCCGCCCGACCTGCTGCATAAGCGTCTGCCGGGGATTTCAGAGTCCGCAAAGATTTTCGCGGGCGTTGATGTCACCAAGGAACCGATCCCGGTCATCCCAACCGTCCACTACAATATGGGCGGTATTCCGACCAACTATCACGGCGAAGTGCTGAATAAGGTCAACGGCGATCCGGATTCTGTGGTTCCGGGCCTGATGGCCGTGGGCGAAGCGGCCTGCGTGTCGGTACATGGCGCCAACCGGCTGGGTTCCAACTCCTTGATCGACCTTGTCGTTTTCGGTCGCGCCTGCGGCCTGCGCGCCAAGGAAGTGGTCAAGCCCGGTGTGGCCCACAAAGATATCGGCAAGTCGGCGGTTGATGCCCATCTGGCTCGCCTTGAGAAATTCCGTACGGCGTCGGGTTCGACCCCGGTCGCTGATCTGCGCCTTAAGATGCAGCGCGCCATGCAGGAAGACGCCGCCGTGTTCCGTACCGGTGAAACCCTGCAGCAAGGTGTCAACCGGATGGCCGAAATCTATGCGGCCTCCAGCGATATCGGCATCAAGGATCGCGGCCTGATCTGGAACACCGACCTGATCGAAGCGCTGGAATACGACAACCTGATCGGTCAGGCGGTGGTTACCGTTAACTCGGCCCTGAACCGGCAGGAATCGCGCGGTGCGCACGCCCGTGAGGACTTCCCGAACCGTAATGATGATGAGTGGATGAAGCACACCCTGGCGTGGCTGGATCTGTCGTCAGGCAAGGTCAATATCGATTACCGTCCGGTCCATACCTACACCATGACCAATGACATCGCTTATATCGCGCCCAAGGCGCGGGTTTATTAAGGGGATTGCAAGACTATGGTTGAATTAACCCTCCCCAAACGCTCGCAGATCAAGACCGGAAAGCGCTATAAGGCCCCGTCCGGTGCCAAGAATGTCCGCGTCTATAAGATCTATCGCTTTGATCCGGAAACCGGTGAGAACCCGCGCTGGGACAAGTACGAAGTCGATTCCAAGGCTCACGGGCCGATGCTGCTCGACAGCCTGATCTACATCAAGAACAACGTCGATTCGACCCTGTCGTTCCGCCGCTCCTGCCGCGAAGGCATTTGCGGATCGTGCGCCATGAACATCGGCGGCCGCAACACTCTGGCCTGTACCAAGGGCCACGATGAGTTTTCCGGTGAGATTACCATCGCCCCTCTGCCGCACATGCCGGTGGTTAAGGATCTGGTGCCGGATTTGTCGGGCTTCTATGCGCAGTACGCCTCGGTTGAGCCCTATCTGCAATCGACGACGCCTGACCCTGAAAAAGAACGCCTGCAAACGCCGGCGTCGCGCGATAAGCTGGACGGGCTTTATGAGTGCATCCTGTGTGCGTGCTGTTCGACCTCGTGCCCATCCTACTGGTGGAATCAGGACAAGTACCTCGGCCCGGCAGCACTTTTGCAGGCCTATCGCTGGATCGCGGATTCGCGCGACGATAAGACCAAGCAGCGTCTGGAATCGCTCGAAGACCCGTTCAAGCTTTACCGCTGCCACACCATCATGAACTGCGCTCAGGTCTGCCCCAAGGGTCTTAACCCCGCCAAGGCGATTGCTGAGATTAAAAAACTTATGCCGGGAAAATAGCTCGTGTAGGAGAAGGGTATGCCAATTACTGTCGGTTCTATGCAGCGTAAAATTAAAGAGTTTGAGAATTTCAACATTCGTTTCGTTCATAAAGACGGGCGTGATGTCAGAGATGATATGGTTTTAGGCCGACAATATGGTTACGAGAAAAAAGCTAAGGATGACTACACGGTCAGCGAGTGGATAGCTGCAAGGTTCTTGGAAAAATTCCCAGAATTTAACTGTGTGGTTTTAGATGGTTCTGGAGCCGTGTGTCATGGTTCCTCAAGATTAAAGAGCGTCAGAGCTACATATTAACTTTATGCCTAGAATTATTTATATCGAACAAAACGGCGAGCGCCACGAGATCGACGCCAAGGTCGGCAACACCGTCATGGAAGGCGCGATCAAAAATAACGTGCCGGGCATTGACGCTGATTGTGGCGGGGCCTGTGCGTGCGCGACCTGTCATGTCTATGTCGCCGAGGAATGGTTCGAAAAGGTCGGTAATCCGTCGGTGATGGAAGAGTCCATGCTCGATTTCGCCCAGGATGTCCGCCCGACCTCGCGCCTTAGCTGCCAAATCCGCATCACCGACGCGCTCGACGGCCTGACGGTCGAGTTGCCAGAGAACCAGCACTAAGCTGTAAGTCCCCCTAAATAAAATACGGGAATTACATAGCGGTCTTTACCACCCAGTGGTTTCAGGCGTTTTGGCCTAAGCCTTTACCTGTCAGTCATGACACACGCCTGCGCAACGTTCTCGCCTCTGGCCCAGCCGTGGGCGGTCATCGGCGGCAAAATAGCACCATATAACTTAATTTGAACTATGTTCATATTTTATCTTGAACGGCGTTCAAAAATGTTTTAGTTTCTGCCCGTCCGGACGGCAATCCCTGCTCGATGTCCGGTTCAGGAATATTATCCATGACGGAACCCCTCGTCACCCCAACCTCCTCGCCGCCCCCGCTGCTCAGAGCGAAACCCCAGGCCATGCGCACCCGTGGCGGCAAACTGATTATTGTGTGCGTACTGGCCGTGCTTATGTCTATTCCGGCCTTTCTTGTGTTCGGTCTATTGATGGAGCGCACCAACCGGGCCGATACCGTGGCCCGTGAAATTGGCGGCCTTATGGGCGGCCGTCAGGTGTTTATGGGGCCGGTGATCGCCGTGCCCTATACGAACCCCGGAAAGGTTGCCATTGATGCCAAGGGCAACCGAACGGTTGGCGCGCCTGAATCCGGCACGTTGATCGTGTTCCCGACCACGGGGCAGGCCTCGGCCGCGACCAAAAGCGAAGTCCGTGCCCGCTCGATGTTCCGTGTGCCGGTCTATACCTCTGATATTGCCTTCAAAGCCCATTTTGATTTGACTAAGGTTCAGACCGCCATGCCCACGGCCACGCTGAACTGGGCGGATGCGCAGGTTCTGTCAGGCGCTTCGGATAGCCGTGGTGCGCGCACCGATATCTTAGCCAGGGTCAATGGCGCGGCTTTGACGCTGGCGCCGTCCGGCTATGGCCAGCAAGGCATGGCCGGCACAGGCGACGAAGGCGGCGGATCGATGGATCTGTTTTCAACGCCGGTAGCGGGCCTGACGCCGGATCAGCCGGTCGATGTTGCGCTCAATATGACCTTTACGGGTGCGGAAAAAATCGCCTTTCTGGCCTTCGCCAAGACGACCGAGGCCAAAATCACCGGCGACTGGAACTTCCCGTCTTTTGGGGGTGGTTTCCTGCCTGTGACCCGCAGCCTGCCGCGCAATCCGGCGGTCGCCCCTTCGCAGGGTGAACTGGTCACCAAAAAAGGCTTTGCGGCGAGCTGGTCGGTGCCGTTTGTGGCGCGGGGTATGCCTGCCGCCGTCGACATCAGCCAGTTGTCTAACCTTGGCCGTTCGGAACTGTCGGTGACGTTCGTTGAGCCGACCAACCCCTATCAGTCGGTGGGCCGGTCACTGAAATATGCGTTGCTGTTTATCGGTCTGGTCTTTCTGACCTACTTCATGTTTGAAACCACCTCAAAGCGGGAACTGCATCCAGCGCAATATATTCTGGTAGGACTGGCGCAGATTACCTTTTACCTGCTTCTGCTGTCGCTGGCGGAGCGGATCGGGTTTGATGCTGCGTTTGCGGTGGCGGCCGGGGCGACAGTATTGCTGATCTCAGGCTATGCCGGTCTGATTTTCTCAAGCCTGTGGCGATTTATCGGCGCACTTGGGGCGTTCAGCCTGCTCTACGGCCTGATCTATATCCTGATGCGGATGGAAGATTATGCCCTGCTGGTCGGTGCCGTGTCGGCCTTCCTGGTCATTGCGATTGTCATGATCCTGACGCGCAACATTAACTGGTACGGGCGTGAACCGTTCGGAAAGGCAATTGAAGAGGCTTAAAAACTAGGGCGCGGGTGAGAGTATCGTCCCGATCTGACTGGATCGGGACGATACTCTAAAGTTTTTTACGCGCATTTGGGTACGAAAACCGCTGCACACTTTTGGCTTCGCCGAACTTCGTTTCGTAATGCGCTTTAAGCCCGCGCCTTTTTCACGCCACCCAGACGGTGTTATCGTCGGTATCTGCGGCATCATCCTGCGGTGCGGCTTCTGGTTTTATCGCTTCGATATCGTTCTGGTGGGGCAGGTGGATCGAGAAGGTCGCCCCTTCGGACGGCTCAGACTCTAAGGTGATCCAGCCACCGTGCAGTTCGGTCAGGGCCTTAACAAGCGCCAGCCCAAGCCCCGGCCCGCCGCGCTCTCGGCCGACATAGCGGTCAAATATATGGGCTTGTTTATCGTAAGGAATCCCGCGGCCTTTGTGGCTGACCTCAAGACGCAGGGTGTCGCCGTCGCGGTCGGTTTTGAGCACGATCGCCGTATCCGCCGCCGCATTGCGCTGGGCATTGTCGATCAGGTGATCCAGCATCTGCCCCAGCCGGCGCGGATCGACCCGGATCATGGTATCATCGCTCAGGCCCATATGCTCAAAGCGCAGATTGCGCGTGGCCAGCACACCATCCAGCCTCAGTGACAGATCATGCAGGATGGTGCCAAACGTCACGTCCGATAGGGAAATCTGCATTTCCCCGGCATCCATTTGCGCCATATCAAGTACGTCATCGATGGAGCGGGCCAGTTCACGACCGGCGCTCTGGATGGCGGTCAGATAGTTTAGTTGTTTCTCGTTAAGGCCCGCTGACTGCGAAGTCATCAGTTCCGAATAGCCGACAATGGTGGTCATCGGCGTGCGCAGTTCATAGGACACATTGGCCACAAATTCGCGTTTCAGCCGCACCGATTCATTGAGCGCCATGTCGCGGTCTTCGATAGCCTGCTCAAGGTTACGGGTGGCGGTAATGTCGGCAAAGGCCACCAGGGTCGCCCCATCCGGCAGAGGCTGGGCGCGCCAGCGCGCCAGCCGCCCGTCCGAAACGCGGACCTCGCCCATCTGCGGGGCGCGGGCGATCGGATCGGTATCGGTGACGCGCGCCTTAAGCTCGGCCCAGAAGCCCTTATCGTGAACCAGCGGCAGGCACAGTTCGGCCATGACGGCAAAATCCATCATGGTGACCATATCTTCAGCCGACAGGTTCCAGAAGGCATCAAAGGCGGCGTTGCGCAACCGCAACCGTCCATCCGACCCGAACACACTGACGGCATCGAGAAGCTGATCGAGCGTGGCACGCTGCACCTGAATCAGAGAATTGAACTGGGATTTGAGTTTCAGTTCGTCGGTTTTATCGACATAAAGAGTAAGCAGTCCCCCCAGGGGATGCGGCTGACGCACGACCTTAAGGGATCGGCCGCCGGGCAGGCTCCACATCTCATCCGGGGCTATGTCCTTGAGACCATAAAACTCAAGCTCTTGCGCCTTCCACTTGGCATAGTCGCCCATCTCCGGCAGGCGGCGTTTCTGGCGCAGACGATCCAGCAACTCACCGTGGGTTGGACGTTCCGCCAGCCACGCCGGATCGAGATCCCACAGGGTCTCGAACGCCCGGTTATGGAAGGTCAGGCGCTTTTCAGGCCCAAAGATCGCCACGGCGTCTTCGAGACGGTCAAGGGTTTCATCGTGGGCCTTGGCGTGGCGTTTCAGCGCATCGCGGCTTTCCTCGGCCTCGGTGACATCCAGCGCGTAGGCGGCAAAATAGCCTTCGGACAGCGGCTCGACCGTGACGGCAAAGGCCCGTCTTTGGCCATCAAGGGTCAGCCAGCGGAAGCCTTCGCGGTGGCTGGCGGTGGCCACAGCTTCCTGCACCAGCGCGTCAGCCGAGCGATCTAGGCTAAGGTCGCGTTCGCGGGCGTCGGCAAGGCTTTCCGCTTCAACGGCTTTCAACCAGGCGCTATTGGCCCAGACCAGACGCCCGTCTTTGGAGACGATCCAGCACGGGGCGGGCAAATGCTCGGCCATCTGGGCGAACGGCCCCGACGACAGGGAGGTCTGCGCCCCGGCTATGGCTAGCCTGATCCAGGCGGTGGCACCCGACGGGCGGCCCTCGACAATCAGGGTCTTACCCGCCACGCCCACGGCCTTTTCGGCGAATATTTCAAACCGACACGGCTTACCCGCCTCAATCAGGGCCTTGAGATCGGCTTCGGCCTGCGGGGAGCTTTGGCTCAAGGCCTCTAAGACCTGCGGTGCGCAGTCGGTAATATCACAATCACCATATGACACCCCCAGAGCCTCGGCGCAGGCTTTTAAGGTTTCATCCCCCCACACCAGCCGCACCATATCATCTTCGACTGCCAGAAACGCTTCATCAAAGGCCGAGGTCGCGGCATCCAGTTCCCGACAGCATGGTCTGTTTCAGGCCAAGATCGGCTTTGAGCGCATCACGCTGCGCCCCCAGAGTGCCGCGCTGCCGCCACGACAAAAAGGTCGTCGACAAAGCCAGAGCGAGCGATCCCCCGGCAACGGCTAAGGCTATGGCGGATACGTCCATGCGCTACATTCAGGCTTTTCAAGATGACGAAAACGAATCAGATGATTTTGTATAGTAAATCAACTTGATTCCGCCGCCTTCAACAAAATGCGATTATGGTAAATTTCGGACTTTGAGCTGTCGGGCGACAAGAAAGGAATAGGCCACGCAAATAAATGCGGGGACAATGCCGCACACAAAAATGGCCATACCAGCCTGTTCCGGCGGTAGAATAAAATTCGCAATTATCATTATAGACCCCGCCATCATGAATATAATTCCTGAAAAACGGTGCGTGCGATCCCATACCGTCTCATTCTTGAGTGTCCAGGGTGTGCGGATGCCCATGATCCGGTTTTGACGCATTTTTGGCATGAAGTTGCCGAGTATGATGAAAACTACCCCCGGTGCGATCAGCATCAGACGTACATCCATATCAATGCCTAAGGCGCGGCTGACTATGAAACCGTGGGCGACGGCTAAAACTGCGACAGTTGTAATCCATACGGCGGCATATGCTGCGGACGAGCGTTCAAGTGTCTTCTGGTTCGGCATCAACCTTGGTAAAACCCATAACAAAAGGCCTATGACTAATAGTGTTCCCGGCATGATGGCCAGACCTATGTCACGGGGTTGAAAGCCATCAGCCATACCCGCAGCATTAAAGTGGGTGGCAATAGGAACATCCGGCAGGATCGAGTGGGCCCAGAGCGAAACGGCTACCAGAGCCCCTAAAACCACCACATTAAAAAAGATCGCAAATCCCGACTTCATTTAAACCCCCGTTGTCTTTGTGATGACATTTTCCGATACAACCTCACGCGCTTCCCCTACCTTGAATGTGGTCATCAAGGACATTATGGCCTCCTCCAGAACCGACACATTCAGCCGGTAGATTAAGGTCGTGCCGTGCCGCGTCACATCGATCAGCCCCGCAGTTTTGAGCACGGTGAAATGACCGGACAGGGTCGGTTTTGACACCTGAACCTGATCAGCAATGTCGCCCGCACTCATGGCCTGTTCCCGAAGGAGTTCCAAAATCCGCCTTCGGGTTGGGTCAGCCAGAGCCTTATAGATTTCAGCCATAGAGATACCTTATTTTGGTAATTCGTAAAATACCAAAATATAGAGCCGTGTCAAATTTGTTTTTAACATACCGTCTTCACCCTTTGGAAACCTGTGGTCGCGTTATAGAGTGGCAACGGTTTTGGATAGGTTCTGATCATGGCCAGCGTGCGCTACCCCATCGCCCTACATGGCATCGATGTCCTCAATAGCTGGGCATCGAAGGGGTTTGCGCGTGCGGCCCGTGAATCTGAGGCCATGGCCGAATCCGGCAAATCCGTACAATTTGTGTCTGAAGTCGTGGGGCCGAAATTTGAGACGGAAAGTGCCGCCCTTGATTATTACGGCGCGCAATACCCCGAACTGCTTGAGGATGCGCGGCCCGGATTAAGGTTTACACCGGATGCGGCGGATAATTTTGCCCGCCTGATGTGCCGGGCCGAGCCGGTAAAATCAGCCAAACGCACCACACCCGTTATGGCCCAGGGCCAGCGCTGGCCTGCACCGACAAAGCCAGTCACATCGGTGTGGCAGCTCAGCCTGTCCTATTGGAAGATTATCCCCAAGCGTGTGGCGAAACCGGCGGCAGGACTTCAGCCCTATATTCAGGCGCGGGCCGTGCGTAAAAAAGCGCTCGGTCAGGCCCTCACCCCCGAAGAGGTGCAGGCCCTGGCGGCAAACCCGCTCATGTCATATCGCCCGCAAAAGGCGCTGGACATTGGTCTGTTTGAATTTATCCCGCCGGATAATCCCAATATCATTATCGCGGATGAGTGATTATTTGGGCGCGCGCTTGGCCAGTATACGTTGCAGGGTCCTGCGGTGCATGTTGAGGCGGCGGGCTGTTTCCGACACGTTCTGGCCGCACAGGGTATAGACCCGCTGAATGTGCTCCCAGCGCACCCGGTCGGCTGACATCGGATTTTCCGGCGGGGCGGGGCTGTGGTCTTCAATCGCCAGCAATGCCTTAACCACATCGTCGGCATCGGCGGGTTTTGATAAGTAATCGATCGCGCCGGATTTCACAGCCGCAACGGCGGTGGCGATATTACCATAGCCGGTCAGCATGATGGCGCGGGCATCTGGCCGCTTGGCGTTCAGGGCCTCGACGGCTTTCAAGCCATTACCGTCTTCAAGGCGCATATCCATGACACCGAACGCCGGAGGGTTGGCGGCAATAGCCGTCAGAGCCCCAGCCACGCTGTCTACGGCGGTGACCTGAAAGCCTCTCGCCTCCAGCGCGCGCGCCAGACGCTGACGGAACGGCGCGTCGTCATCGAGCAGGATCAGGGTCTTGTCCGCCAGATTGGCTATGGTTTCACTTACCGCATCGGCCATTTTATAGCTCCAGTCCTGAAATCTGCATCTGATCGCGCCGCCACATCGCCTTGACGAAGGCCCCGCGATCTGGGCTTGCGCGGTTGCCGAAGCTGACCACCGCGCCGGAATATTCGCACAGGGTCTTGGCGATGAAAAACCCTAACCCCATACCACCGGGCTTATGACGCAGTTGCGCCTTAACGTCACTGTGGCGTGTTGACACATAGGGCTCACCCAGCCGGCCCAGGATTTCCGAAGAAAAGCCCGCACCGTCGTCTTCGACGCTTAAGGCCACATGGGCATCAAAAATGTCGACCCTGATCCACACCTGAGTGGCGGCAAAATCGACGGCGTTTTCGACAAAGGCCGACAGGGCATGCAGCCATTCGGGGCGGCGTTTGATGGTGATGGCGCTGCTGGTTGCGCCGTCCATAGAAATGTCGATATGGATGGTCTTGCCAAAATGCTGAAACGGTTCGGCGACCTCTTCCAGAAAGGCCCTAAGCGGCATCTGGTCATAAACCTCATCGACGGTTTCCGGCTGTTGCGACAGGGTCTTGAGAATGTCGCGGCAGCGCTTTGACTGCGACACCAGCAGGGCGGCATCTTCATGGAGCGGATCGTCCTTATCGAGCGCCAGCATCATTTCCTTAGCCACGACCTGAATGGTGCCCAGCGGCGTACCCAGTTCATGGGCGGCCGCGGCGGCAAGGCCCCCAAGCGCCGATAGGCGGTGCTCTTTTTCCATGACGGCGCGGGTGGCCTCAAGCGCTTGCTCCATGCGTTTGGCTTCCAGTGCGGCCTGCCAGGCATAGCCCGCGGTGAATACAATCCCGATCAGAAGGGCAGCCAGAAACCCGACCCGGTACATGGGCGGCAGATATAGCGACTGACCTTCATGCCAGGGCAGGTCAAGCGACCAGAAAAACAGGCTGACGGAGGCCGCGAGTGCCACGCCTATGACGACGATCCCCTGACGGGTCGGCAGGTTGGCGGCAGCGACTGTCGGGGGTGCTATCAGCATCAGGCAAAACGGGTTATTGAGCCCGCCGGTCACCCCCAACAGCACCGCCAGTTGCAGGGTATCAAAGCTTAACTGAACCGCCGCTTCCCAGTCCTTAAGTTGTGACCGCGACCGCCCGCCCAGCATAAACAGGGCATTGAGCCAGACGCTAGCGGCGATGATGGCCAGACACAGACCGACATTGATTTCATAGCCAAAACCAAACGCCACCAGCAAGACCATGCCGGTCTGACCGATGATGGCCAGCCAGCGCAGGAACACCAGCGTACGAAGGCGCAGGTGATCGCGTCCGCCCAGAGGCGGGGCGGCGGTTAGATCCAGCGTCTTGAAATCAAGGCCGATCCGCTTAAAGGTTTGGCTAAAATCCATGAATGGCCTATTGAGGCGGGAACTTATCAGAGGTGAGTAAATAGATGACGAAATCGCGCCTGACAATTATCCTTATTATTTTTGTGGGATTATTCGCACTCATTGGGTCTTACTGGTACACGACGCTTAAGGCGGCACCCGGCGGCGGCACGGCTCAGGTCGATCCGTCAGTCAAGGTCGGCGGTGATTTTACCATGATCGACCAGAATGGCCGTGTGGTCACGCAAGACATTCTCAAAGGTAAGTGGTCGGCGGTGTTTTTTGGTTTTACCTATTGCCCGGATATCTGTCCGCTTACCTTGCAACACCTGTCGGCGGTGCAAAAGGAGCTGGGTGATAAGGCCAAGGATTTCCAGATCGTGTTCGTCACCGTTGACCCTGAACGCGACAGTCCGGCAGCCATGAAGTCCTATATCGAAAGCCCTGGCTTTCCCGGTGGTGTCATTGGTCTTACCGGCACGCCTGAACAGGTGGATGGTATCGCCAAGGCTTACCGCGCCACCTATTCCAAATCGGGAGAAGGCGACGACTACACCATGAACCACACGGCCGTGATCTATCTGATGAACCCGGAAGGACAGTTCGCCTTACCCCTTGGGCGCGAAATATCCCCCAAAGACAGCGCTGACATGATACGCAAGGAAATGCGGTGACATCAGTTCAGGGCAGGTGCTTGAAAATGCTGCACCTGCTCATCACATCTTGGTTTGCGCCGCAGTAACCTATTGGCAGCTTTGCTGTGATAGGGTTTAGTGAAGTGTCGCTCCGCGGCAGGATAAACCAAGGTAGAGTCAGATGCTGTATTCGCTTCATGAGTACGCCTATTATTCGGCAGCCCCTATGCGGGCACTGGCGCAAATGACCCGTGATTTCTGGGGGTCAAAAGCTAATCTGGCCTCCGACACCGCGCTGGGGCGCACGCTTTATGCCTCGGCGGAGCTGTTTTCCAACGTCACACGCCGGTACGGTAAGCCGGACTGGCGCATCGACAGCGTGACCATCAACGATACCCCGGTGCGTGTGCAGATTGTCGAAGATTGGTCGACGCCGTGGGTAAAGCTGCTGCGCTTTCAGCGCGACAATGCCGATCTGCGCCGGGCCGGCGTCAAGAAAACCGCGCCGGCGGTGCTGATCGTAGCACCTCTGTCGGGTCACTACGCGACCCTGTTGCGGGGGACGGTGCAGGAATTTCTGCTCGATCACGATGTCTATATCACCGACTGGGTCAATGCCCGTCAGGTGCCGGTGCTGGAAGGCCGTTTTGATTTCTATAGCTACATGGACCACATCCAGCAGATGCTGGAGTTCATCGGCTCACGCATCCATGTGGTCGGGGTCTGCCAGCCGGGGCCGCCGGTTCTGGCTACGGCCTGCCTGATGGCGGAGGATAATCATCCCAACCGTCCGGCCTCCATGACCTTTATGGGCTCACCGATTGATGCGCGTTTCAACCCGACGGTCACCAATAATCTGGCCGAAGAACGCCCGTTCGCCTGGTTTAAATCGAACATGGTTCACAATGTCCCGCCGCCTTATCCGGGGGTCGGGCGCCGGGTCTATCCGGGCTTTGTGCAACTCTATAGCTTCATGAGCATGAACGAAGAGCGGCATATGGATGCGCTCAAAAGCTATTTCAGCAATCTGGTCGAAGATGATGGCGACGGCGTGGAAAAGCACCTGGAGTTCTATGACGAATATCTGTCGGTGCTTGACTTAACCGAAGAGTTTTACCTGCAAACTATCGATCTGGTCTTCCAGAAACATGCCTTGCCGAAGGGTGAGTTGGTCCACAACGGCCGTACTGTGAAGCCGCAAGCCATTACCGATATAGCCCTGATGACGGTCGAGGGTGAAAAAGACGATATTTCCGGCGTGGGTCAGACTCAGGCTGCTCATGAAATTTGTCCCAATATTCCCGCCGATATGAAAGAGCTTTATGTGCAGGCGGGGGCCGGACACTACGGCGTATTTAACGGTCGCCGTTTCCGCGAAAGCATCTATCCGAAAATCCGCGACTTCATTGCGAAAACGGATGCGAATCTTTAAGTCGCGCTTTTGGTTCCGAAAACCGCTGACACTTTTCGGAAAGCGCTTTAAATTAGGTTCATGCTATGGAAACGTGAGTCGCCAGAATTTAAAGGCTTAACGCACGGCGATGTCGTGACCTTGGACGACGTCTCGTTGCGCCTTAAAATTAATGGCCGCGCCCGACGTATCTCCCTGCGCATCGACAATAAATCCGGCGAAGCGATCTTAAGCGTGCCGCATGTGCGTGAGATTACGCAGGCGATTGACTTTGCGCGCACCCGCCTTGATTGGGTCCGCAAATTCAGCGCCAAAAAACCTAAAGTCGCCATGTTTGCGCCGGATATGGACATTCCTTACCGGGGTGGCACTCTGGCGCTTAAATCTTCGGGCAATATGGCGGCGGCCCGGTTTCTGAAAACCGATGATGGGCTTACCTTAACCGCAGGCGGGCAGGAAGACGCCTATGCCCGACGGGTGGGACGCTATCTGTCAAAGCAGGCGCTGGAGTTCGCCCAAACCTATACAGAAGACTATGCGCAAGGCCTTGGCTATAGCGGCGTGAAAGTGGCCATTTTCGACCCCAAGGGCCGGTGGGGATCATGCACCCCGTCGCGTCAAGCCATTCGCTATTCGTGGCGGCTGATCATGGCTCCGGAGCCGGTGTTTGCCTATGTCTGCGCGCACGAAGTGGCCCACCTGAAACATCCGCATCATCAGCCGCCGTTCTGGGCCGAGGTTGAGCGCATATATGGCGACTACAAACCGGCCCGGCAATGGCTGAAAACCCACGGCCACAGCCTGTTTGCCTTTGGTGCCGGTTAGCGCTTACTGATTGCGCCTTTGGGCCTCGGAGAAAATGTCGTCCGCATCGGTCGGTGCTGGTTGCTGATCTTCAGGGTTTGGGATCGGCTCCATAGTCACCATCGGCGGTACGGCATTATCATTGGCCGCAGGGCTTGAGTTCAGCAATTCATCGACCGCCGCGCTGGCGGCCTCATCCATTTCGCTGACCGGGCCGGTGGGGATGGCGCTGGTCTTGATGCGGGTCAGGGCCGAAGCCATAAAATCGCGCCAGATCGCCGCGGGGGTGCCGCCGCCGGTCACGCGGGCCATAGGGGTATTGTTGTCGCGGCCGACCCACACCGCGGTGGTGAAACCGCCAGTATAGCCGACGAACCAGGCATCGCGGTAGTCGCTGGTCGTGCCGGTCTTACCAGCCAGATCATAGTTGCCGGGGATCTTGATGCCATTGCCTGTGCCGGATATCACCACCTGACGCATCATCTGGTTCATATAGGCCAGCGGCGTGTTGGCGATGACCTGAGTGCGGACATCTTCGCGGTACTGATAAAGGATTTTACCCGACGTGGTGCGGATGCGGATGATGCCGTGGGGCGCGACCTTATAGCCGCCGTTGGAGAACGGCACATAGGCGCGCGCCATCTCAAGCGGGGTCAGGCTGGCTGTGCCCAGCGCCATAGCCGGATCGGTATTGATCTTGGAATCGATGCCTAAGCGGCGGGCGGTGCGGGCGACATTTTCGCGGCCAACATCATTGGCGACGCGGGCGGCCACGGTGTTGATCGACTGGGCCAGTGCGGTTTGCAAATCCATCGGGCCTAAGAACTTTTTGGTGTAGTTCTCCGGCGACCAGCCACCGATTTCAAACGGTTCATCGACCACGGGTGTCAGCGGGTTGTAACCGGCTTCCATAGCCGTCAGATAGACAAACGGCTTGAACGACGATCCCGCCTGACGATGGGCTTCGATGGCGCGGTTAAACTGACTGTCGGCATAGGAAACCCCGCCGATCAGGGCGCGCACCCGGCCTTCGCCATCAATGGCAACAAGGGCGGTTTGTTCGACCTTTTTCTTGGCATCGCGTTCCATAATGCGCTGCACGGCACGTTCGGCGTCAGTCTGGATGGCCAGATCAAGCGTCGTCTCAACGATCAGATCTTCCTTGGCAGAAGCTGCGATTGGCTGGACTTCGCTGCTTAGCCAGTCGATGAAATAGAGCGCGTGGGCGGTGGCCAGAGTCTTGGTGACTTTCAGCGGTTTAGACACGGCCTCATTGCGTTGTTCCGGCGTAATCACGCGGGCTTCGACCATTTCGTTGAGCACGATATCGGCACGTTTCTGGGCGCGTTCGCTGTCGGATAAGGGTGAATAGCGTGACGGCCCCTTCATCATGCCGGCAAGCAAAGCCGACTCGGCAATGGTCAGTTCCTTGGCCGGTTTATTGAAATAACGCTGCGAGGCGGCTTCGATTCCGTAGGCACCGGCACCGAAATAGACGCGGTTGAGATAGAGCGCCAGAATTTCCTTTTTGGTGAATTTCAGCTCCAGCTTGACCGCCATGATCAGTTCCTGAATCTTGCGCTTCATATTCTGATCAGACGACAGGAACAGATTTCGGGCCAACTGCTGGGTAATGGTCGAGCCACCGGCCAGATTGCCACCCTTTTTGGTCGCATTGCGCATGGCAGCGCGCAGGATGCCGACCGGATCAAAGCCGGGGTGGTGATAAAATCGGCGATCCTCAACCGCCAGAAACGCCGCGGGCACATAGGGCGGCAATTCATCGAGATTAACCGGCGGTGCCGACTGCGACCCCTGCACGGCGATCAGGGCACCTGAGCGATCCAGATAGGTGATGGCGGGCTGTTTTTCGACCTTATCGATATCGTCGATCGACGGCAGGCCAAACGAAAACACCGCTATAAAGGCGGTGACAAAGATGATCGCCCACACCCCAAGCACTGTGGCCCAATAGATGAACGCCTTCAGCGGGGGTCGTTTAAATTGCAGGGCCATGCACGTCCTCTGGTCACCAAAAATCAATAATTTCAGACTGTCGCGCTTTTGTATCCGAAAACCGCATTACACTTTTCGGAAAGCGCTTTAGTTTCAGGGTTAATTTCGTCAAAATTATGCGCGCGTTTTAAAGCAGCGTCACGCCTGTTTTTGAACTGTGAAAGGCCCCCCGAATAGGCTTATAGCTCATAGGATATATAGAATCACATGAAAAGTGCTTAATGAGTCAGGCCTTACGGCAATTATCAGACGCATCCGCGCCCGCTGATATGGCGGCGGCGGTAAAGTGCCTGCGTGATACCTTTGGCTATGAGCGCTTTCGTGGCCAGCAGGCCCCGGTCATTGAGGCGATTTTGCGCGGCGATGATGTGCTGGCCATTCTGCCGACCGGTGGCGGGAAAAGTTTGTGCTATCAGATCCCCGCCCTGATCCGGCCAGGGTTTGGTCTGGTGATTTCGCCGCTGATTGCCCTGATGAGCGATCAGGTGCAGGCCCTTGAGGCCAAGGGTGTGCGCGCCGCACGCATGGATTCGTCGCTGAATTCGGCTGAGCGCGCCCGCCTGTGGGATGCCGCCCGCGACGGCGATCTTGATCTGTTGTATCTGTCACCCGAAGGACTGGTGCAGCCCTATGTGCTTGACCGGCTGGCGCAGCTTGACGTTAATCTGATTGCAATCGACGAAGCCCACTGCGTGTCCCAGTGGGGCCATGATTTCCGGCCTGAATACCGTGCTCTGGGGCAACTGAAGGGACTGTTTCCCAATGTGCCAACCCTGGCGCTGACTGCCACCGCCGATGCCCATACCCGTCAGGACATAAAAGCCGCGCTGCGCATTGGCCACGCTACTGAGGTTATAGGCAGCTTTGACCGGCCCAATCTGTCGTTGCGCTTCGTGCGCCGCAAGGGGCCGGTGATCAAGCACATTCTGGAGGTGCTGAAAAAACAGCCCAAGGCCGGGGGTATCATCTATTCAGGCTCACGCGACGGCACCGAAAAGCTGGCGCGGCAACTCATAGATCAGGGCTACCGCGCCGAAGCCTATCATGCCGGGTTGTCGGCGGTGGAGCGCGAAGACCGGCTGACACGGTTTTTAAGCGGTTATACTCCGATCATGGTGGCGACGATCGCCTTTGGCATGGGCATCGATAAGGCCGATGTGCGCTTTGTGATCCATGCCGATCCGCCGGCCTCACTGGAGGCCTATTGGCAGGAAGTCGGTCGGGCTGGGCGCGACGGCAAACCGGCGGCGGGGGTGTGCTTCTATACCTCGACCGATCTCGGCTGGGCGCTACGCCGTCAGAACCTGCGCGATCGTGAGGGTGTGCCGGCCCAAAGCCACACACAGGAAAAGGCCCTCAGCTTTCACCGCTTCATGATGGAACCCGGCTGCCGTCAGGACATGGTGCGGCAATATTTCGGTGAAGGGGCGGGCAAGCCGTGCGGCCATTGTGATAACTGCCTGTCGCGCACGAAACCGACTGATCTGACCGAGGCGGCGCAGATGCTGATGTCGGCGCTCTATCGCTTCAATGGCCCGCGCGGGCGCAAAAAGCTGATTGACCATGTGCTGGGCAAAGAGTCCGGCCCCAAGGATTTCAGCACGCGCATGAAAACCTTTGGCGTGGCTAAGGGTTACGACGCCGATGAACTGGCGCTGGTGCTGGATTACTGCGAAGCGCTCGGCATCGCGGCCGAGGAAATGTTCGACGGCAATAAGCCGATCATCGGGCTAAAAGACGCCGATCTGCTCAAGCAATTGTTCCGCGGCGAAATCCGGGTCGAACTGCGCGCCTAAAACCCTGCCACAATCCCGACGTTAAAAGACAAATATCGCGCCATGATTGCGCCGTGTATGCGCCTTTATCCACGCGCAGCCTCAGTCTCAGGATCATTGTGATCCGCACGGGGAATGAAAGATGCGCAAGCTGCTTTTGGCCGCTATGGCCCTCACAGTATCATTAAGCGTTGCGTCCAATGTTCAGGCTGATATTCGCCAAAAGCCTGCCGATCTCAATACCTATATTCTGCTCGACCGTACCGGTTCCATGTCGTCGATGTGGGCGGAGGCCTTAAGTTCGGTCAACGCCTATGCTGAAAATGTGGGTAAGTCCGATCCCTCAAAACCCTTTGACCGGCATCTGAACACGCGGGTCACTTTGGCGGTGTTTGATGCGCAGGACGGCCTGCAATTCAATGTTCTGCGTGATAAGGTGGCACCGCTGAACTGGCAGGATCTCACCAATGCCGAAGCCTCACCGCGCGGCATGACACCGCTTTATGATGCGATCGGCCAGATTATCGCCACCGCCTCTAAGGATAATCCCAAAAAAGCCGTCATCGTCATCATGACCGACGGGCAGGAAAATGCCTCACGCGAAATGACCCAGAAAAGTACTAAAGACGCCCTCGATGCCGCCAAAAAGCGCGGTTGGGAAGTGGTGTTCCTGGGCGCTGATTTCTCAAACTTTTCCGATGCCGATGGCGTGGGGATTGAACGCACCAAATCCATGGCCGTTGATAAATCAGCTCTGCGCGAGACCATGCAACGCCTGGCTAAAAAGAGCCGTGACTACGGCGTGGCCGCCCCTGCCGCCCCGGCACCGGTGACCTTTGATGCCGAAGACCGCGCCGCCGCCAAGGAAGAGGCCGTCAAACAAAAGCAGGGGCAGTAGCCTTTTCGGGTTCTCAGCTTGCAGCCCTCATGGCATAAGGCCGTGAGGGATGTTTTCGGGGGTGTCATGCGCATTTTCAAAGGTATGGTGTTAACGGCGCTGCTGGCTTTGAGCGGTTGCGTCACCAATGATCCGGTGGGCCTCAACGATGCCGGTCGAAAAATTGCTATGGGCTATGTTGAAAGGGCTCTGACCGATCCCATGCCGGTGTTGCGTCAAAAGGCCGAGACCGGCGGGCCTTATGCCGAACTGACCCTGGGGCTGGCGTTGATTAGCGGACGTGGCTCGCTGGCTGAGCAATTGACCGGCATGGACTATGTTCGCAAAGCCTCATTGGCATCCACGTCGCGCAACGTTAGCCTCTACCAGCCGCCGGTGCGTCAGGGCTTATCGGGGTCGGTGCAAAGTGTCCAGGTTCATGATCCGGTGATCGCGGGCGATATAGTTTCTGCCGCGGTGGCCTGCGCGCAGGCTTTGGGTGCCAAGGCATCGATTGCCGATGGCGGTGCGGTCTGTGGCGGTGAGGCACAGTATCAGCGGTTTCTGGAGTTGTTTTAGCCCTTCGGATGGGCGGCGGCATAGGCATTCAGCAGGCGTTCCGTATCGACCTGAGTATATTTTTGGGTAGTTGAGAGCGATGCGTGGCCCAGCAATTCCTGAATGGAACGCAGATCGGCCCCTGCCCCCAACAAGTGAGTGGCAAAGGAATGGCGCAGGGCATGGGGGGTGGCGCGATCGGTCAGCCCTAATCGTCCGCGCATATGGGCCATGCTGGTCTGCACCTGACGGGCGGACAGGTCTCCGCCCCGTTTAGCACGGAACAGTTTGTCAGCAGGTTTCAGGCTAAACGGTTGTTGGGCTTTGTAGGCGTCAATGGCGGCGCGCACTTCATCCAGCACCGGCACAATGCGCATCTTGTTGCCCTTACCCATCATGCGCAGGGTATCGGACAGCGGCGTGTCCTTGACCGTCAGCGACAGCGCCTCAGAAATGCGCAGCCCGCAGCCATACAGCAGCATAAACACCGCCCGGTCGCGCGCGGCTTCCCACGGTTCAAGGTCGTCGCGCATCAGAGTGTCCTGCATCAGACCGATGGCCTGATCCTGATTGAGCGGGCGGGGCAATGTGGTTTTCAGGCGCGGCCCACGCATCAGAGCGACATGGGTGTTGGCGATCCCCAGATGCAGATCAAGATAGCTGTGGAACGATTTTATCGCCGACAGATGCTGGGCCAGCGACCGCGGCGACAGGGGCAGGTCTTTGGCGCGCAAATGGGCCATCCAGCCGCGGATATCGGCGGACGTCAGCTCAGACAGATCAGTCAGATTCAGATTATCGCCAATCGCTCCGCGCAGATGCCCGAAATAGAGCGCGGTCGCATGGGCATAGGCCTCAAGCGTCTTGGGCGCCACGCGCCGCTGAGCCTTGAGGTACAGTAACCACTGATGGCGGGCCTCATCAATCGGGATCATGGTAACAAGCTAGGGCTCAATCGTAAGGATTTGTTTACGATACTTCCAAAGAAAACGTATTTTGCCTTCAGGCCAAACTTTTTTGCGATTTACAAAACCGGCCACCGGTCCGCTACCCGTTCGACCACGCGGGCCACAAAGGCGACCAGTTCTGCGCCCATGTCTGGCGTAAAGCCGTCGAAATCGGCCGACCCGAATGACACCAGCCCCGGCCGGCCTTCACGCCACAGAGAAATGCGCAGGGCGGCCGCACTTTTGATGCGCTTAACGTCCTCATCAAACAGAACCCGCGCCACGGCATCGGGCCCCAGCAGCGACAGGGCCTCTTCGCCGATGATGTAATCGACGCCGCCGTAATCAAGCGTCTTCCACCCCAGCGGCACCGGCCCGGTATCCTCTAAGGCGATGGTGGCGGCCATAAGCCCAAAGCGGTGCTTGACCTCCTCGTTCAGGCGGCGGGCCAGATCGGAGTGGTTGCGCGCCTCCATCAGGTTCAGTACCATGCCGTGAGTCTGGTTTTGGGCATCGAAATTGGCTCGCGCTGTGGCTTCCATCTGGCGGCGAACATCGATATCTTTCAGGGCCTTAGCCTCAAGCCGCGCCAGCGCCGCCGGGCCGAAATCAATCAGATTACGTGAGGCCGGTTTCAGGCCCAGACTATCCAGCAAGGGCCGGTCGGCCTTGAGCTTATCGGCAAATTGCGGCAGGCGCGCGCGCACATCAGCCCAGTCGTCATGGACGCCAGAAGGGGCCGCGTTTTCGCTATCGCTGATTTCGGTCGCCATATGCCCTTAAGCCCCAACAGGCGGATTAACCGTAACGGTCTTGATAACCCGCGTAAAACCTATATCTCACTTTAGATTATGAGCCCGTCCGATATCAACCCCACCCTGTTAGATTTTGATCTGCCGTCTCAGGTGGTGGCAAAGGTTGCGGTTTTAGCGCCGATGGCCGAGGTGCTGGACTATGCGGTGCTGGACGGGATGACGCTTGAGGTTGGCGATCATGTCATGGTGCCGTTGGCCCACCATAAGGTGCGCGGGGTGGTGGCGTCGGTTGAGGCGACGCAGGCGACCCATTTCAAACTCAAAGCCGTCGTGGCGAAAATCGACGATCCGCCAGTGCCGCGCGCCAGTCTTGAGTTCTGGTTGTGGGCGGCGGGCTGGACCCTGACCCCGCCGGGGGTGTTCCTGAATGGCTGCATTGGTGCACTTAAAACCCCGAAGGCGCACATAAAACAGGCCTATGTCCTGACGGGCGCACAACCGGCGAAACTGACCAAGGCCCGGGAACGGGTCATGGAGCAGGCCGTCCACCCGCTCAGTCTGACCGAGTTGTCTTTGGCGGCAGGCGTATCGTCGTCCGTCATCAAGGGGCTGGAAACTGAGAGCGTACTGGCGCGGGTTGAGGTCGAGGCTGAAGCATTCGCCGCCCCAAATCCACAGTTTAAGACTCCGGCACTTAATCCCTCTCAGGCCGCCGCCGACGAACTGCTGCGTCAAAAACAGGCCGTGGGCGGGTTTTGTGCGGTGCTGCTGGATGGGGTGACCGGATCGGGCAAGACCGAGGTTTATCTGGAATCGGTCGCCCGCGCATTGTTGCGCAACTTAGAGGCGCAGGTTCTGATCCTGCTGCCGGAAATTGCCCTAACCCAAGCCGTTATGGCGCGGTTAAAGGCGCGGTTTGGGGCCGATCCCGTCCCCTGGCATTCGGCTCTCACGCCCTCACAGCGGCGCAAAATCTGGGAAGGGGTGGCCTCCGGTGAGGTGCGGCTGGTGGTCGGGGCCCGTTCAGCGCTGTTTTTGCCGTACCGTAAACTTGATCTGATCGTGGTCGACGAGGAACATGACGGCTCCTACAAGCAGGAAGAGGGTGTGCGTTATCAGGCCCGCGATCTGGCGGTGGTGCGCGCTCACCGTGACAAGTTCATGATCATTCTGGCCTCGGCGACCCCGTCGCTGGAAAGCCTGAGCAATGCCCAAAAGGGCCGTTATGCGTGGATACGCCTAACGGAGCGCCACGGTACAGCGCAACTGCCGGATATCCACCTGATCGACATGAAGGCCCATCCGCCGGGCAAGACCGAGATGGGCGATCCGCTATGGCTGTCGGCCCCGCTGGTGGCTGAGATTGAGCGCACTCTGGCGCGCAAGGAGCAGGTGCTGTTGTTCCTGAACCGGCGCGGCTATGCGCCGCTGGTGCTGTGTCGGGCGTGCGGAGAGCGCATGACCGCGCCGAATACCGATAGCTGGCTGGTGGAACACCGGGCAACCGGGCGGCTGGTCTGCCACCTGACCGGGTTTTCGATGAAAAAACCGGATCGCTGCCCACACTGCGGGGCGCTCGACAGTCTGGCGGCGATCGGGCCGGGGGTGGAGCGTATTCTGGAGGAAGTGCGGTCGCGCTTTCCGGCGGCACGGGCTGAGATTTTCTCCTCCGATACCACGCCCGATGCGGCCTCATCCGAAGCCCTGATCAAACGGGTGCAGGACCATGACACCGATATACTGGTCGCCACTCAGGCAGCGGCCAAGGGTCATAACTTTTTGAATCTGACGCTGGTCGGGATTGTCGATGCTGATCTGGGTCTTAAGGGCGGGGATTTACGGGCGGCGGAGCGGACGTTTCAGTTGCTGGCTCAGGCGACCGGGCGGGCGGGTCGCGCGCACAAGGCGGGTATGGCTCTGCTGCAAACCTACAGCCCTGAACATCCGGTGATGCAGGCGCTTAAGGCCCAGGACCGTGAGGCCTTTTACGCCTATGAGCAGATGACGCGCGAACTGGCCAAGTTTCCGCCGTTCGGGCGGCTGGCGGCGGTGATCATGTCGTCAAAGGATCAGGCTGAGCTTAACCGGTTTTCACGCGAACTCGCCCTGACCATTCCCAATACTGATGGGGTCGAGGTTTACGGGCCAGCCGATGCGCCGTTAAGTCTGGTACGCGGGCAGTGGCGCAAACGCTTTTTAGTGCGCGCTGACCGTAACCGCGACCTTCAGGCCTTTATGGCGGCGTGGTTGAGAACCGTGAAAAAGCCCAATATTATTCGCGTAGTCACCGATATCGACCCGTATAGTTTTCTATAACAATGAACCGCTGGTGGTTACCGTCAGAGCGCGAACGGTGCCGACAGGTGCCGGTTGAGACAGATCGGCGATAGATGCGAGGTCGAGCCAGTCCCGCCATTGGTCTGGATGCAGAATGACCGGCTCGCGGGTATGGATGGGGGCCATGTCTTCACCGGCCGGACGGGTAAGTATCGTTAAGCTGGTGACGGGGCCATCGGCGGTTTCGGCGCGGTCCCACAACCCCGCAAACATCAGCGGATGATTGTCGGCGCGGGTGATCTGCCATTTTTGCTTGTGGCCCTTGTCGCCCGACCATTCCCAAAAGGCGTCAGCGGACACCAGGCAATGGCGCTTGCGCCACGGCGTTGCAAACACGTTTGATGTGGCGGCGGTCTCGATGCGGGCATTAAAGGTTGTCAGTTTAAACGCTTTGACCGGCCCAACGTGGCTGCGCGGGATCAGGCTCCAGCGGGCGGACTTTACGGCGTAACCCTCCGGGCGCGCGCCGATAATCGGATAAAGGTCGGTCGGGCGTATCTCATCATCGCCACTAATGTCCGGGGCTGGCGCCGTCATGCTGAGAATCTCAAAGATGCAATCCCAGAATTTACTGTGGCGTTTAAAGCGTCCGCACATCTGTCCCTCTCATAAAAACGCCCCCGTTTGATGACGGGGGCGTAAAACTCAGGCTGGTTTGCGTATTTTAATGCGCCGTGCCGGATTTCTTTCGCCGGAACATCTGCAGGAACTCGACAAAGGCCGAGAAACCCATGGCCGCATAGATATAGCCTTTTTCGATGTGAGCGCCGAAGCCTTCGGCAATCAGCACCATACCGATCATCAGCAGGAAGCCGAGCGCCAGCATGACAATCGACGGATGCTTGGCTATGAAGTTGGCGATAGGGCCAGAGGCCACGAACATCACAAACACCGCGAACATCACGGCGATGACCATGATGGGCAGGTGATCGGTCATGCCGACGGCGGTCAGGATCGAATCGATTGAAAACACCAGATCGAGCAGCAGAATCTGAGCGATGGCGGCGGCGATGTTGCTGGTTACCGGCGGCTTTTCGTGGGTCTCAAGTTCGCCGTCCTTAACATGGGTTTCGGTGGCATGATTGATTTCCTTGGTGGCCTTATAGACCAGGAACAGGCCGCCCACGATCAGGATAATGTCGCGCCAGGAAAAGCCTTTATCCATCAGCGTGATCACAGGCTCCTTCAACGCCACGATCCACGACAGGGTGAACAGCAGAAGGATACGCATAACCAAGGCGCCGCCGATACCGATGGCGCGGGCTCGGGCGCGCTGGGCTTCGGGCAGTTTATTGGTCAGGATGGAAATGAAGATGAGATTGTCGATCCCAAGGACGACTTCCATGACAATAAGTGTAACGAGCGCCGCCCAAACGGCGGGATCAGCAAACAGGGCCAGAATCTGGTCCATTAGAATTTATCTCCCCTTGCATCGCACCGGATGCCATGAATAAAGAACTGTGCCGGTTGCGGTAAACGCTGTCATGCCGTGCGCAACCGGGCATAAGATTCTTAGATAGGGCAATTATACTATAGCGCAATGCACTCTGTGCGGTTTTGTTTGCGAATTGTGTCAAGATTTTTTCAGGCAATGCGGTTTTGCTTGGTTGCGATGCGCAAAGTCACATGCTAATAGGCCGCGATCCACGCCATGAGAACGCCATCCGTGTAGCGGTGTCCGTGTGCTTTATAATTAAATCTTTTGGATGAGCTGTGAGCGATATTTTCAGAGAGAACGAAGTCGGCAATCGTTATGCCAAAGCGATCTTCGAGCTGGCGCGCGATGGCGGTGCCCTTGAAGCGGTCTACAAAGACTTCGCCACGCTTAAGGCCCTGATCACGGAAAGCGCTGATCTGCGCCGCGTGCTGGGGTCACAAGCCTTCGCCAGTGACCTGAAACTTAAAGGTCTTTTGGCGGTTGCCAAGAAAGCCAAGCTGAACGCCCTGACCACAAAAGCTTTGAACCTGATGGGCCAAAAAGGCCGTCTGGATCAACTGGCGGCGACGATTGCAGGTTTCAATTCGCTTTATGCGGCCCACAAAGGCATTGTGACCGCGACCGTAACGTCGGCGGTGGCGCTTGACGATGGTCAACTCAAAAACCTCAAGGCGGAACTGGCCAAGGCGCTGGGCCGTGAGGCTGATATTACTACTTTGGTCGATCCGGCCATCCTAGGCGGGCTTAAGGTCCGCGTCGGGTCGCGTCTGTTTGATGCGTCCCTCAAAACCAAACTCGATTCCCTCAAATTCGCCCTTAAGAGAGCGTAATACTCATGGACATTAATGCCGCCGAAATTTCGGCCATCCTCAAAGCTCAGATTGCCGGTTTCGGTGAAGACGCCGATGTCTCCGACGTCGGTTCGGTTCTGTCGGTCGGTGACGGTATCGCCCGCGTTCACGGCCTTGATTCGGTTCAGGCCGGTGAAATGGTCGAATTCCCAAAGGCCGGTGTTAAGGGCATGGCCCTGAACCTGGAAAAAGACAATGTTGGCGTCGTTATCTTCGGCGAAGACCGCGAAATCAAGGAAGGCGACGAAGTTAAGCGCCTCGGTGAAATCGTGCAGGTTCCGGTCGGCAAGGGCCTTCTCGGCCGCGTCGTCAACCCGCTGGGTGAGCCGATCGACGGCAAGGGCCCGATTGAAGCGACTGAATTCCGCCGCGTTGACGTAAAGGCGCCTGGCATCATCCCGCGTAAATCGGTCCATGAGCCGGTGCAAACCGGCATCAAGGCGATCGACACCCTGATCCCCGTTGGCCGTGGCCAGCGCGAGCTGATCATTGGTGACCGTCAAACGGGTAAGACCGCCGTCGCCATCGACGCCATCCTGAACCAGAAGGCCGCTAACGCTGGTACCGACGAGTCGGCCAAGCTGTACTGCATCTACGTCGCCATTGGTCAAAAGCGTTCGACCATCGCGCAGATCGTCAAGACGCTCGAAGAAAACGGCGCTCTGGAATACACCATCGTGGTGTCCGCGACCGCCTCTGAGCCGGCCCCGTTGCAATTCCTGGCCCCGTTCTCGGGCTGCGCCATGGGTGAATATTTCCGCGATAATGGCATGCACGGCCTGATCATCTATGACGATCTGTCCAAGCAAGCTGTGGCTTATCGCCAGATGTCGCTGCTGCTGCGCCGTCCGCCGGGCCGCGAAGCCTATCCGGGCGACGTCTTCTACCTCCATTCACGTCTGCTGGAACGCGCCGCCAAGCTTAACGAAGACAATGGTTCCGGTTCGTTGACGGCCCTGCCGATCATTGAAACCCAGGCCAACGACGTGTCGGCCTATATCCCGACCAACGTGATTTCGATCACCGATGGTCAGATCTTCCTCGAAACCGACCTGTTCTATCAGGGCATCCGTCCGGCGGTGAACGTCGGTCTGTCGGTGTCGCGCGTCGGTTCCTCCGCTCAGATCAAAGCGATGAAGCAGGTTGCCGGCGCCATCAAGGGTGACCTGGCTCAGTACCGCGAAATGGCGGCCTTCGCCAAGTTCGGTTCTGACCTCGATGCCGCCACCCAGCGCCTGCTGGCCCGGGGTGCGCGCCTGACCGAGCTTTTGAAGCAGCCGCAATATTCGCCGCTGAAGGTCGAAGAGCAGGTTTGTGTGATCTATGCCGGTACCCGTGGTTACCTCGATAAGATCGCCGTGTCCGACATCGGCCGTTTTGAGCGTGAATTCATCAGCTACCTGCACGGCAAGCAAAGCGCCCTCCTGACCAGCATCCGCGAGAAGAAGGCCCTGTCGCCGGAACTCGAAGAAACGCTCAAAGGCGCGCTGAACGATTTCGGCAGCAACTTCGCCTAAACCCAAGACCTGAGCCAGCTCAGGTCTTGTCTAACAAGATAAACCCATTCGAAAACTTGTTTTTCGAATGAGAGGAGTTCCAATGGCAAGTCTTAAGGACATGCGCAACCAGATCGCCAGCGTGAAAGCCACGCAGAAGATCACCAAAGCCATGCAGATGGTGGCGGCGGCGAAGCTTAAGCGCGCTCAAGATGCGGCGGAAAATGCCCGTCCCTATGCCGCGCGTATGGCCTCTGTCATCGCCAATCTGGCTAAGGGCGTGTCCGGTGACGGCGCGCCTGTGTTGCTGGGTGGCAATGGCTCTACGCAAAATCATCTGGTGATCGTATCGACCTCTGATCGCGGTTTGTGCGGCGGCTTTAACTCCCAGATCGTGCGCGCGGCCCGCGAGTACATCAACGGCCTGATCGCTGAGGGCAAGGGTGTCAAGATCATCACCGTTGGCCGTAAGGGTAATGACCAGCTTAAGCGCCAATATGCTGACCGTATCATCGCAACTTTTGATATGTCGGCGCACAAAGTCCTGACGCTGGACGCCGTGCAACCGATCGCCGATGCGGCGGTCGCTGAATTTAACGATGGCCGCGCCGATGTCGTGACCCTGTTCTATTCGCGCTTTAAGTCGGTCATCTCGCAGGTGCCGACGCCCAAGCAACTGATCCCGGCCCAGATTGATGCTGCCGAAGAGCCCTCTAGCGGGTCGGACGCGGTTTACCAGTATGAGCCGTCGGAAGAAGAGATTCTGGAAACCCTGCTGCCGCGCAATCTGACGGTGCAGATCCTGTCCAGCCTGCTGGAAAACACCGCCGGCTTCTACGCCGCCCAGATGAGCGCGATGGATAACGCCACGCGCAACGCGGGCGAAATGATCAAAGCGATGAACTTGAAATATAACCGTAAACGCCAGGCCCAGATCACGACCGAACTGATCGAGATCATCGCTGGCGCTGAAGCCATCTAAACGACTCTAAGGAAAAGTCCTTCGCTTACGCTTAAGTGTACTTTTCCTTAGAAAAATGAGTAATGTAAACAACTTCAAATTCTGGTGCCAGACTGCCCAAACATGGCCGCCCCAAACCAGAATTTGGCCTTAACGCAACCCACTTGAAAGTACACCGAGCACCGCGAGGGACTTTCAAGTGAAACGAGGTTATCATGTCCGCCCATCAAAAGATTACGGCTAATAAAGGCCGCCTCACCCAGATCATCGGCGCCGTCGTTGACGTCGAATTCCCCGATGGTAATCTGCCCGCCATCTTGAACGCTCTGGAAACCACGAACGCCGCCTCGGGTGCGCGTCTGGTGTTCGAAGTCGCTCAGCACCTCGGTGAAAATACCGTCCGCGCCATCGCGATGGACGCCACCGAAGGTTTGGTGCGTGGTCAGGAAGTCACCGACCTTGGCGCCCCGATCACCGTTCCGGTGGGGCCTGCCACCCTTGGCCGTATCATGAACGTCATTGGCGAGCCGATTGACGAAGCTGGCCCGATTGAAACCAAGTTCTTCAACCCGATCCACGCTGACGCCCCGGCCTTTGCGGATCAGGCGACCTCGGCAGAACTGCTGGTCACGGGCATCAAGGTTATCGACCTGATCTGCCCATACGCCAAGGGCGGTAAGATCGGCCTGTTCGGCGGCGCCGGCGTCGGCAAGACCGTGACCATCCAGGAACTGATCAACAACATCGCCAAGGCATACGGTGGCTATTCGGTGTTTGCTGGCGTGGGTGAGCGTACCCGCGAAGGTAACGACCTGTACCACGAAATGATCGAATCCAAGGTGAACGAACATGGCGGTGGCGGCACCTCACGTTGCTCGCTGGTTTATGGTCAGATGAACGAGCCTCCGGGTGCGCGCGCCCGCGTCGCCCTGACCGGTCTGGCTCAGGCTGAATATTTCCGTGACGTCGAAGGCAAAGACGTTCTGTTCTTCGTCGACAACATCTTCCGCTTTACGCAGGCCGGTTCCGAAGTGTCGGCTCTGCTGGGCCGTATCCCGTCCGCCGTGGGCTATCAGCCGACGCTGGCGACCGAAATGGGTAAGCTGCAGGAACGCATCACCTCGACCAACAAGGGCTCGATCACCTCTGTTCAGGCCGTATACGTCCCCGCCGACGATTTGACCGACCCGGCTCCTGCCGCTTCGTTCGCTCACCTGGACGCGACCACCGTTCTGTCGCGCTCAATCGCCGAGCAAGGCATCTACCCGGCTGTGGACCCGCTCGATTCGACTTCGCGTATTCTTGATCCGCGCGTTGTCGGTGAAGAGCACTACTCGACCGCCACCCGCGTTCAGGAAATCCTGCAACAGTATAAGGCGCTCAAAGACATCATCGCCATCCTCGGCATGGACGAACTGTCCGAAGAAGATAAGGCGATCGTGGCCCGCGCCCGTAAGATCCAGCGCTTCATGTCGCAGCCGTTCCACGTTGCCGAAATCTTCACCGGCACACCGGGCGTTCTGATGACCATCGAAGACACCATCAAGGGCTTCAAGGGCATCTGCAACGGTGATTACGATCACCTGCCGGAAGCCGCCTTCTACATGGTCGGCACGATTGAAGACGCTATCGCCAAGGCCGAACGTCTGGCGGGCGAGGCCTAAGAACTTCGGACTAAAGTCCTTCGCGCGTTGCGCTCAGTGTACTTTAGCCCGGTTCAGCATCGTGAAACATTCCCTAGGGGCGGCCCGTCGGGAATGTTTCGCATTTTTGTTTGAGGTTTGCCGTTAGCAAACCGCAGGAGCAGGGAAGCCAACATGGCTGACAAACTTCACGTTTCGCTGGTGACCCCGGAAAAGGAACTTTTTTCCGGTGATGTCGATCAGGTTATCGCCCCCGGCACCGAAGGCGAATTTGGTGTGCTGGCTAACCACGCACCGTTCATGACGACGCTGGCGGAAGGGTCAGTTGTGATCCTTGATGGCGATAAGCGCCGGGTGTTCAACGTCCGTGGCGGCTTTGCCGATGTCAACGCATCGGGTATGACCATTCTGGCCGAACACGCCGACGAATATATTGAGACCGTGCACTAATTCTGTCGGCAAACGCATAAGATCAAAGCCTCGCTTCCGGCGGGGCTTTTTTTATGGCAGGTTGGGTGCGGGTATAATCTGCACAAGGCCCTGAACATGAAACCGATCAAGACCCTGCTGTGCGCTTTGCTGGTCGCCGCTGCTGTCCCGGCCTGGGCCGAAACCTTGACCCCGTTGCGGGCGCAGGACGTGCGCGACTCGATAGGTATAAATACCCATATCAACTACACTGACGGATCATATCGCGCGCCCGATGAGGTCTATAAGGCGCTGGATTACCTCGGCATCAAGCTGATCCGCGACTCCTCGCCGTTTCCTTGGGTCGGCGGCAGCACCGGTGTGAACACCTATACCAACCTGATGAAAAAGGGCGTGAAGTTCAATATTCTGGTCTTTGGGCAAGGGCCGGGGGCTAACTACGATCCAAAGATTCCTGTTGATCTGATCGATAATCTCGAATGGGCCTATCCCGGCGGGATTGTGGCTATCGAAGGCTTTAACGAAATCGACCATGCGCCGGTGACCTATGGCGATGAACGGACCGAGGCGTCATCGATTGCGGCGCATCTGGAAACCGTTCGCCTGATCCGTGAGCGTAAGCGCCTGAAATCCCTGCCGATCTATGACCTGACAGGTGCGGATGCGCCGCAGGCCTTGGGGCCGCGCGGGGACTATGCCAACAAGCACGTCTATGCCCAGAACGGCAATCCGCCGCGCCCGCATTTCGAGGGGGCGCATAAGGGCCTGAATGGTCTTAAGCCATGGGTAGTCACTGAATTTGGCTATGCGACCTATCCCGAAATCGACTGGCTGGTCATCGGGGTCGATGAACGCACCCAGGCCAAGGGCATACTGATGGGCCTTTTTGATGCCTACCATCTGGGGGCGTCGAGCATATATCTCTATGAACTTCTGGATCAGAAGCTGGAGCCGCATCGTGAGATGCACTTTGGGCTGTTTGATTACCACTATAAGCCCAAACCGGCGGCGACGGCTGTGCGCAACCTGATCCGCATCATTGAGGACAAGGCTGGCGGCGCTAAGGACTTCACGCCGCGTCCGCTTGAGGTCCGCCTGAGCTTGCCGGAAGGAACCTTCGCGCTGGCGCTCGATAAGGCGAATGGGGTGACGCAACTGGTGATCTGGCGCGAAACCCAGATCTGGGTCCGTGAGGCGGGGAAGCGCAAGGATAATCCAACGGTGCCCTTGGCGGTCAAGCTGCCCGATGGGGCCAAGGCCCGCGCGCTCTATGATCCGCTGATTAGCGACGAACCGGTCAAAACCTATGGCGGTGAAGGGCAGGTGACTGTCGATCTGCCTGATTATCCGGTCATACTCGAATTTAGCCGGTAATCAGCGGTTTGAACGTATCGATCACCGCGCGATAGGACTCGCGCTTGAACGACACGACCCGGTCCATGACTTTATCGAGATCACACCATTCCCAGGCCTCAAACTCCTGCTCACCGTGGGCTTGCAGGTTTACCTCAGAATCGTCGCCCAAAAAGCGGTAGGCGAACCATATCTGCTTCTGGCCCCTGAAATTGCGACCGATCTTTTTCTGTGCCAGCACTTCGGGCGGGAAATCATAGATGACCCAATCCTGTGTGCGGCCGATCAGTTCGACCGAGGTCATGCCGGTCTCTTCATAAAGCTCGCGCTTGGCGGCGGGCTCCAGTTCTTCGCCGTCATCGACCCCGCCTTGCGGAAACTGCCAGACATAGGCCCCGGTCATGCCAAAGCGATGGCCCAGCCATACCTTGCCGTCACGATTGACCACCACAATGCCGACATTGGGGCGGTAAGCTTTCAGATGATCTTCGTTCATCGGCGCGTTATAGCCGAAGCTGGGGCCAGTTGCAGCCCTTTTTGATTGAGCGTTTGCGTCCACTTAATCGCCGCCGCGACCGTCACCGGATAGGCAAAGCCGGTACCCAGCGCCTGCCCACGGCTTTTGGCGGCGGTCTCTAACCCTGCTAGTTGCGCCTGAATGGCGGCGGCGGTCAGGGACTGATCGATGATGCGGTCGGCACTGGCGCGCGGCATGTTGGCAGCGGCACCGTCAATAGCGCGGCCCTGACCATCATCAATGAAGGCAAGGCCCCGCGCCCGCAGGCTGCCGGTCAGAGCGCCGACACCGGTGCGATCTTTCAGGAAGGCGCTGCCCTGATAGTTGGTGACGCCGAAATAGCCGGTAGCGCGGCCCAAAACCCGGTTTAGGCGCAGATTAAGGTCATCAGCGCGGGTATTGATCAAAAGGGTGTCCGGGCCGGTGTCATTATCGGGGTAGTTGACCGGCTGCATCGGGATTTCGATCAGAACTTCGTGGCCCTGAGCGCGCGCCAGATCAATCCAGGTCTGCAGATTATCGGCATAGGGCACAAAGCTTAAGGTCACATCGGCGGGTAATTGCTCAATCGCGGCCTTGGTGGTGGCGGGATTGATGCCTAAGCCGCCAACAATCAGGGCGACCATCGGGCGACCATCACTGCGGAATGGGCGGGCATAGGCCTGCGCCGGGGTCTGGCCATTCGGCCCGATGGCTGGCAGCGGGCCTTGGGGTGACGGTTGTGATAAACCTGAAATGGGCGCGGGCGGCAGAGGCTGGGCGCTCAGTTTCGGCGCATTGGCCGTGCTGCCATCACCGCCGGGCAGGGTAATGACCGCTCGATTATCAACCGGCTGACCATTGGCGTCCAGCATGCCTACGGGGGCATCGGCAAACAGACCCAGAGAGTCGATGGTAAAGGCATCGGCCCCGGATGGGGCTACGGGTACATCCGTCGTAACCGCTGCGGTGGCTGGTTTTTCTTTCGACATTTTAACGCGGATGCTGGGGGAACCGGCGTCCGGATCGGAGGACAGGGCGATAAAGGTGGCACCCAACCCCAGAAACACCACAAGCGCCAGACTTGGGGCCACATAGGGTTTACTGAGGGTGGCCAGAACGGGAGCCAGCCTGGTCTTAAGGTCAAGGCCGGGTTTGGCCGGTGTCTTACCAAACACCGATCCTGCCGCTGCGCTTGTGGCCTTAAATTTAGCGAACATCTGACGTACCCGAAAGCGCATCGTAAAAATAAACGCGCATATTAGATCATTGACCTAATATGCGCGACTCACAGTTAACAAAGACTAACGAAAGTTAAATTTGTCAGGGTTTCGGCGTGGCGGGTTTCGCCGGTTCAGCGGGTGTTTCCGGTGGCTTGGCCGGGGCTGCTGGCGTTGCAGGCGTGGTCTTCACCGGATCTTTGGCAGCGGCGGCCTTGGCTTGCATCTTCTTTTCAAAGCGCGAACCGGGCTTGGCGTCTGCGGCGGCGGCGTAGGCCTTACCGCGCGGGTGGGCTGCGGCCATTTTGACATCGCCATTATAGCCCAGAACATCAAGGGCGCGCGCCAGTTGGAAGTCACCGGCTTTGGTATCATAATCCTCTGGCGGCACCTCGGAGACCTCGTGCTTTTCACGGCGGGCCTTGCCTTCGTCGGCATCGAGCGCGTTTTTATAGGCGGCTTCCGAATACTGGAAGGCCGAAGAGGCGATAATCTTGGCCTGCTCCTTGGTTTGGGCTACCTCAAGATCCGGCTCTATGCCGGTTTTCTGGATCGACCGGCCAGACGGCGTGAAATAGCGGGCGATAGTCAGTTTGACGGCACGGCCTTCGCCCAGATCCATCACGCTCTGGACCGAGCCCTTACCAAAGGTCGTAAGACCGACGATCGAGGCGCGCTTTTGATCCTGCAAGGCACCGGCAACGATTTCCGCCGCTGAGGCCGAGCCCGGATTAGTCAGCACGACGATGGGCAGGCCCTTCATCATGTCGCCCTTTTTGGCGTGATAACGCACGATATCGGAGGTGTCGCGCCCACGTTGGGAGACGACTTCGCCGCCTTCCAGGAACATATCGGCCACGCCTACGGATTGATCAAGCAGACCGCCCGGATTGTTGCGCAGGTCGAGCACCAGACCTTTGAGCTTATGTTTGGCCTTAAGCTCGGTCAGGGCGTCGCGGGCTTCCTTGGCGGTGTTTTCGTTGAACGAAGAAATACGCAGGTAGCCGAAATCGCCTTCCATGCGCGCCTTGACCGATTTGACGTTGATGATCTCGCGCGTCAGGGTGACATCAAACGGCTCATCGCGGCCTTCGCGGACGATGGTGATGGTGATGTCGGTCTTGGGCTCGCCCTTCATCTGGGAGACGGCGTCATTGAGCCGCTGCCCCAGGATCGAGGTGCCGTTGATGGCCGTGATATAGTCGCCGGACATGATCCCGGCCTTGCTCGCCGGGGTGTCGTCCATAGGGGTGACGACCTTGACCGCGCCGTCTTCGGACTGCACCTCAAGGCCAAGACCGCCGTAGGAGCCGCGCGTTTTTTCCTTAAGATCAGTAAAATCTTCGGCGGGCAGATAATTTGAGTGGGGGTCGAGGGACGACAGCATGCCCTCAAGGGCGGCTTCGATCAGTTTTTTGTCGTCGGTTTCGACCACATAGTTCTGCTGAACGAGGGCGAGGACGTCACCAAACAGCTCCAGCATCTCATAGGTGTCGGATTTTGGCGAGAATACCGGCTGGTTGGCATAGGCCATAGCACCAACCCCCAAGGCCAGTGCCGCAACGCCACCCGTCAAAAACTTCTTCATAAACGCTGTCCAAACAAAGATATGCCGCAACTGGCCTAACATCATAGGTTACGAGCCTTGCCATAATTTACAAGGGGGCGAGGCGGGTGACCGTAAAATTATCCAGACATGCAACTATGGCGTAACAGAGGCAAACAGGCGGTTAACGCTCAAGATGCCGCCAGATCAAAGCGCGCATTGGGGTTTACCGGCGTCTCACCCCGGCGCAGCTCCAGATAAAGTTCGGTCTTTTTTGACGACAGGTTGGGCATGCGCCCGACCGGCTCACCGGCGATCACGGTCTGGCCCGCATCGACATAGACCCGCCCAAGGCCGGTCAGGACGATCCGTTCATCCGCGCCGGTGCGCACGATCACGACCTGCCCATAGGTATCGAGTGGCCCGGCATATTCGACCGTGCCGCCACCGGGGGCTGTCACCTGCGCGCCGGGGGCCGATTCCAGCGTCAGGCCGCGACTGCCGTCCACGCCGAAATCACCGACCTTGCGACCCAGCAGAGGGGCTTTGAGGCGGGTATCTTTTGTGGCCCCCAACAGTCCCTTAAGCGGCAGATTACCGCGCAGCCGGTCGGACTGGCTTTTCAGCAACAGGGCCTGACGTTCCGCCGCATCGGCTTCGCGCAAAAGCTGGTCTTCCAGACCGTATTTTTCCGCGATCAGAGCTTCGATTTTGGCCTGCTGTTCCGACACGTCGCTCTCAGACACGAACAGGGCTTCCGATTGCAGGGCGGCGGCGCGGCGGACATTGATCAGGGTTTTGTTCTGTTCGGACAGTTTGGCGGCGCGCAGTTTCAGCTCCGGCGTAATTTCCTTCATGATGATGGCGGCAACCACGGCGTCATTGGCGCGGCGTGACGACACAAAAATCGCCGGTGGCGGATTGCGCGAATAGAGTTGCAGGGCCGACAGCAGCCGCGACTGCTTGGCCCGTACCGCCCCCAGCCTGCGGGTCAGGTCGGCTTCCATCTGATTGAGGGTCTCAAGCTTGGCGCGGTAGATGGCGCTGCGTTTTTCGGAAGCGCCCTGCTGGCGTGAGATCGCGACGATCTGCTCACGCAACTTTTCGATCTCGGAGGCAATCTGGCGGGCCGACGCGCGGCGGGTTTCGGTCGTGCGTTCAGCCGCTTTCAGGCGGGCATCGATGGCGTCAAGTTCGGCCTGCGCCTGTTTGGACAGCGGGGGTTTCGATTGGCTCATCACAGGGACAGCCACCAGCACGACCGCGCTCATGGCTGCTGCCGCCAGACCGGTAAACCTTATGACCCTGTTTGACCGCCAAATCATGACGCAGAGATACCGCGGAACGGCGGCGCGCTCAATCCCGATGATAGGGTGACCCGGCAAGGATGGTGGTGGCGCGGTACATCTGTTCGGCCAGCATAAGACGAACCAGAGCATGGGGCCAGGTCTGAGGGCCAAAGGCCAGCGAAAAGGCGGAGGTCTTCACCAGTTCCGGATCAAGACCATCGGCCCCGCCAATCACAAACGCCATCTTGCGCTCACCGCGATCCTTGAACTTATCGATACGGGTGGCGATCTGGCGTGAGGTCAGAAGCTCCCCGCGTTCGTCGCAGGTGACGATGGCCACACCCTCGCCGAGGGCGGCCAGAATGGCTTCGGCTTCCTGAGCTTTCGTGGGGGCCTTATTGGTTTTCTTAGTCTCGATTTCGAGCAGTTCAGCAGGCCCCAAACCTAAAGCGCGCCCCGTATTGGAGGCGCGCTGAAGGTAGTCACGGGCAAGGGCATTTTCAGGGGTCGAACCTAAGCGCCCGACCGCCGCCAATATTAGCTTCATATGAGCGGGCGATTAGTTGGTAGAAACCGTATGGCCAGTGCCGGTCGCGGAAACCGACCAGATTTTCTCAATGTTGTAGAAGGCGCGCACTTCCGGGCGGAACAGGTGTACGACCACATCACCCACATCGATCAATACCCAGTCGCACGCCGGAAGGCCTTCGATCTTGGCCTTACCGTGTCCGGAGTCCTTAAGCGCGCGCAGCACATGGTCAGCCAGAGCGCCGACGTGGCGATGCGAACGGCCCGACGCGATGATCAGGGTATCGGCCATGGACGATTTACCGCGCAGGTCAATGCAGACGATATCCTGCGCCTTATCGTCATCCAGACGGTTGAGGATGAGGGTTTCAAGCGCCAGATCTTCGCCGTCCGCCGGGGACAGGCTACTGAGATCAATGGCAGAGTCGCCGGTATCAGCGAGGGTGGACGGGGCCGTTTCGGCCGGTTGACGAGACAGTGTCATGGTTCCTTAGATTACAGATAGTGCGCAGACCTTAGCACATTAAATCGCCAAGGTCATCCGCGTTGGTTAGGGCTGTGGGTAATTTTAGAGCGTTTTCCCATCAAATGGTATCATTTGATGGATACGAAAGAGCGACCACCTCTATGTGACCGCTTTACGCCGTAAATTACGTAATGCCGTCGATGAGGCGGTATGGAGCGGGCCGGTCAGATAGGTCCAGGCTGGAACCTTTTGACGGGCAAGGGTTTTGGCCGCGGTTTGCGGGTGGCGGGCATGGGCAAAACGGCGTGCGGTCGGTGAGAAACGGCTGTTCATCAAGGCACCCGGCCGCGACACTATGGCCATCGGGATCATATGGGCGATCTGCGTCCAGCCGCGCCAGCGATGGAATGAGGCCAGACTGTCGCCGCCCATGATCCAGACAAACCTGACGCCGGGATAGCGGGCTTTGAGGGCGCGTAGGGTGTCGAGCGTATAGTTCGCCTTAATGCGGGTTTCAAAATCAGATATTATGTCACGCGGCCCGATGAAGGGGCGAATGGCGTCGATGCGGTCGGACAGAGGTGCAGTTTCATGGTTTGATTTCAAAGGGTTCTGCGGAGATACCAGCCAGATGATCTTATCCAGCCCCAAGGCGATGCGCGCGGTATTGGCGACATGGGCATGGCCTTCATGGGCTGGATTAAATGAGCCGCCGAACAGCCCGATGGTCATGCCGCGCTCCAGATGCAGGCCGGTACGCAACGCACCGGGCCGCACAGAATGATAAAGAGGGGCGGGACCGGCGAACCACATGATGTCTGATTTAGTTGTCCCACGGGGTGTAGGGGGCGGCTTCCGGCGTATCGTCGCTGTCCTCAGTCACCGTTGACTTACCGCTGATGATACCGAACGCGACAAACAAAAGTTCGCGCACACCTTCTCCGGTCACGCCGGAAATCAGGTAGGGTGTCTTCTTGGCGGCTTTTTTCAGCGCCTTGGCCAGCTCTTTGCGGGCGTCGGCATCCATGGCGTCAACCTTATTGATCGCCAGGATTTCGGGACGTTCGGCCAGTTCAGGATCGTACTTCTTAAGTTCCTTGCGGATAATCTTATAGGCGCCGATCGGGTCTTCCTGTGTACCGTCCACCAGATGGATCAGCACCTTGGTACGCTCAACGTGGCCCAGAAAACGGGTGCCCAAGCCTGCGCCATCAGATGCGCCTTCGATCAGGCCCGGAATATCGGCAATCACAAAGCGCTGCTCCGGCCCCAGATCGACCACCCCCAGATTGGGCGTGAGCGTCGTAAACGGATAATCCGCAATCTTGGGCTTGGCCGCCGAAGACGCAGCCACAAAGGTCGATTTACCGGCGTTTGGCAATCCCAGCAATCCCGCATCGGCGATCAGTTTCAGGCGCAGCCAGATCCAGCGTTCTTCGCCGTCCTGACCCGGCAAGGCAAAGGTCGGGGCCTGATTGACCGGGCCCTTGAATCGGGTATTGCCCCAGCCGCCGTTGCCGCCCTTGGCCAGCATATATTTTTGACCGGCCGTGTCGAGGTCGACGATCAGGGTTTCCTGATCTTCTTCAAACACCTGCGTGCCGACCGGGACTTTCATGATGATGTCTTCGGCATTGGCGCCGTGCATCTGGCGGCCCATACCGTGGGTGCCGGTCTTGGCCTTGAAGTGCTGCTGATAGCGATAGTCGATCAGGGTGTTCAGGCCCTCGACCGCTTCGATCCACACGTCGCCGCCCTTACCGCCGTCGCCGCCGTCGGGGCCACCGTTTGGAATAAACTTTTCACGGCGGAACGACACGGAACCCGCGCCCCCGTTACCGGAACGGATGAAAATTTTGCACTGATCGAGGAACTTCATGAGGGGTATGTGAACTAAAAGGGAAAAAATATCAAATAGTCTCTGTGAGTATAAGGGACGCGGCCCTTATACTTTAGAGGATTTTGATCAGGTGCAGGGCGGTGTGCGGGCCATGACGCATCAGGGAGGATTCCTGCGTGCGCCGCCCGGTATAGAGAAAGCCCGTACGGATCAGAACCTGAGCCGATGCGGCATTATCGGCAAAGTGCGCCGCATGAACGACTTTTGAGCTGCCATGTGTACGCAGCCAGCCAAGTGCGGCGGTTACGGCCTCAGTCCCATAACCGTGGTTCTGGTACGGGTGGGCAATGAACAGGCTTAACTGCGGGCCAAAGCTGTCCTGACCTACGGTTTCGGAAAACAGCAGGACGCCAATCAGCTTGTCTCCCAACCGCACGCCCCACTTAGGGAAGCGGCGCGAATGTTGGGTCATGGCCATGCTTAAAAAGCCAAACGCATCCTCTAACGTGAACGGATGCGGGATGTCATGGGTCATGCGCGCGGTTTCCGCCGAAGCGAACACCTGCGTCAGCGCGGTGACATCAGAGAACGTCAGCAGGCTTAACACCAGGCGGTCGGTTTCAATCCGTGTCGCTGTGGGCGGCGTGTGTAATCTGGGGGGCGTTAAACTTAAGTCTCTGCCCCCGAAATCTTTCGATATCATCGGAGTGTGTCCTTAGAAAACTGAACGCGGGGCAAAGAAAAAGGGGAGCCGGTATGATCCGAACTCCCCGCTTATCGCTTTAGTTCAGATCGGGCTTAAGGGTTAAGCACGATCTGAAACATGTCTTAGATCGGCTTATTCGGCAGCAATAGCAGCCGGAATGATCGACACATAACAGCGGTTATCGCGCTTGGTAGTGAACTTCACCTGGCCGTGAGCCGTGGCGAACAGGGTGTGATCGCGGCCCATGCCGACATTTTCACCCGCGAAGAACTTGGTGCCGCGTTGACGGACAATGATGTTGCCGGAAAGGACGTTTTCAGAGCCGTACTTCTTGACGCCAAGGCGCTTGGATTCTGAATCGCGACCGTTACGCGACGAACCGCCAGATTTTTTGTGAGCCATGGTGGCCTCCTAATAAAATGGTTGTCGCTTAAGCTTCGGTGTCCGAAGCGTCGGCTTTCTTTTTGGCCGGAGCCTTTTTCGCGGGCTTTTCAGCCACAGCCACGTCAGCAACCGAAGGGGTCTCGACAGCAGCCGCAACATCACGAGGCGCGAGGTTACGGGCGCGGGCATTAAGCTCGGCCTTAGTGGTCAGCGAGACCGTGCCATCCCATGTGCCGGACTTACCTGCACCATCGATGCCGGTGACGCGGATCACGGTTTCATGCTGGCGATGGCCGCGGGTACGGCGATAGCCCTGACGACGGGTCTTCTTGAAGATCTTAACCTTGTCGCCCTTACGGGTTTCGACCAGAGTGCCAACGACGGCAGCGCCATCAACCAGCGGAGCGCCGACGACGGCACCGGCTTCGTCGCCGATCATCAGGATTTCTTCAAAACGGACTTGTGCGCCCGCTTCGCCTTCAAGCTTTTCAACGACCAGAAGGTCGCCGGCTGAAACGCGGTATTGCTTACCGCCAGTTTTAATGACCGCGTACATGGTCAAGCGCCTCTTATCTATATAGACTAATGCGCAGACCCTGAAATTAACCGAATTAGGTGACTTCAAGCCCGCGCCATAAACGGGTAACCCGACAGACGAAAAAGCCTGCCCGGCGTGAGGGGCGGACTTATACAGACGATTATTGTTGAGTCAATCGCAAAGCCGCCGCAAATCTGCATTATTGGCCGGGGTATGACCAAAAAATATCGCAAGGCACGATCAGGGCAGCGTTTGCCGCTTGATTTCAGACTTAAAAAGCATACTTAAAGCCCAACTTCTGTCCTGTATATTATCGCGAAGGCGCATTTATGGCCGATACTGCATCCGTATCCACTAAGACCCCTGTAACGGTTCTGACCGGCTATTTGGGGGCGGGCAAGACGACGCTGCTCAATCGTATTCTGTCGGAAAACCACGGTCAGAAATACGCAGTCATCGTCAATGAATTTGGCGAAATCGGTATCGACAATGACCTGATTGTGGGTGCCGACGAAGAAGTGTTTGAGATGAATAACGGCTGCGTCTGCTGCACGGTGCGCGGCGACCTGATCCGTATCCTGCAAGGGTTGATGCGCCGCAAAGGCCAGTTTGACGCCATTATCGTCGAGACCACAGGTCTGGCCGATCCGGGGCCGGTGGCGCAGACCTTTTTTGTCGATGAAGACGTTAAGGCCAGAACCTATCTGGATAGTGTGACCGCCCTTGTGGACGCCAAGCACTTTAAATCGGCGTTGGACGCCGATCGGGTGGTTAAGGAACAGATCGCGTTTGCCGATCAGGTTATCCTCAACAAGACCGATCTGGTGACGCCGGAGGAGCTTAATGAAGTTGAAGCCCGTATCCGCGGCCTGAACCCGCTGGCGACCATTCTGCGGGCTGAGCGTTCAGGTGTCGATATCAAAAGCCTGCTGAACCAGCACCGCTTTGACCTGTCGAAGATGGATGGCATCGCTAATCATGGCGACCACGGCCCGGACTGTGCCGATGATTGCGGCCATGATCATGATCACTCTCACGGGCACCACCACCATAATCCGGCCCACGGTGAGGCGGGCCATGTCCATGACGAACACTGCGGTCACGACCATCACCATCATGGTCACGCTCATGATCATGGGCATCTGAACCCGATCCATGACCATGAAATCCGCTCGGTATCTCTGTCGTCGGATAAGCCTCTGGACGGGGTGCGTTTCACCAAATGGATTGACCAGCTTCTGGCGACCAAAGGCCCGGATATTCTGCGCGCCAAGGGCATTATCGATGTGGCGGGCGAAGACAAGCGTCTGGTGTTTCAGGCAGTCCACATGATCCTTGAAGGCGAACTGCAAGCGCCGTGGAAAGACAGCGAAAACCGCTTCTCGCGCGCAGTATTTATCGGTCGCCATCTCGATGACGCGGCTCTGCGCGCCGGTTTTGAAGCCTGTATCAAGGCTTAAAGCTCGCAATGCCTCCGCCCCCGCTTGCGAGGGAGGTGGATTTTTGCTTTAGCAAAAAGACGGAGGGGGCAATACGGAGGACGGTGTTGCCCCCTCCGTTGTCTCAGGCTTTCGACAACACCTCCCCCGCACGCCGGGGAGGAGGAATATAAAAATGACCTTTGCTGTTCAAAACAACTACGGCGCCTATGTCGTTAGCGCCCTGTTTGATGCCGCCGATGAGGCGATTGTCGCCTTGTCCGATGGGCGGGTGGTGTTTGTCGATGTCGATATGAGTTTCGACGCCCACCCCAATGCCGGGATTTTATGCGCGGTCATGCACCCGACCGGCGTCGGCGTGGTTACTGGCGGTGATGACGGGCGCGTGGTGTGGACGACCAAGGATTCTCAGCCCATAGAGCTTTTGAACATCAAGGGTGCGTGGTTTGATTCTGTGGCCGTGAATGCCGAGGCCATGCTTCTGGCGGCGGCATCGGGCAAAAAGGTCTATATCTATGACCTGGCAAAAAAAACTGAACCCAAAATTTTCGAGCACCCGAACAGCGTCTCAGGGCTGGTGTTCGACCCGAAGGGCCGTAAGTTATACTGCGCCTCTTATAATGGGGCCTATGTCTGGTTTTCGCGCATCCACCCGCAAAAGCCGCAACTGCTGAAATGGGCCGGATCGCACACCGGCATTGCCATCTCCCCTGATGGTAAGTTTGTGGTTACCTCAATGCAGGAAAACGCCCTGCACGGCTGGCGGTTATCCGACTCCAAAGATATGCGCATGGGTGGCTATCCGACCAAGATCAAGTCGATCGACTTCTTTGCAAAGGGCAAGCTTTTGGCCACTTCCGGGGCCAATGGTGCGGTGGTTTGGCCGTTTCTGAAGGCTAACGGGCCGATGGGCGAAGAGGCGTCTGAGATCAATGCCGATGAGTCGTCTATGATCACGGTTGTGGCTGGCGCACCAGATGATACAGTGCTGGCCGCAGGTCTGGACGATGGCCGGGTCTGGGTGGCTGAGCTGCAATCGACGGGTATTGAATACATCCAGCGCGAAAAAGGCTCACCCATCTCTGCGCTGGCGGTATCAGGGGATGCGGCCCGCATCCTGTTCGGCAACGAAGACGGCCATGTCTGGCTGTTTGAATCGACCCATTAATCTTTATCAGCTATAGTTTCCAGGGCAAGGTTATTCAGGGCGTTTGATGTCGGGGTTGTTCGCAAAGCTTAAATCCGTCAAGTGGGGACGGGTTTTGTTAGGGCTGGTGCTTGGGTTTTTTGTCTTCAGTGTGGCCTCAGTCCTGATCCACCGCTTTGTGCCGGTGCCGGTGACCTTCCTGATGGTCCAGCGCCTGTTTGAAGGCGAAGGCTATGATCATCGCTGGGTGTCGATGAAAAACATCAGCCCTCACCTGCAAACCGCCGTGATTGGCGCCGAGGATGCCCGCTTTTGTAGCCATGACGGCTTTGATTTTGAAGCCATCGAAAAAGCCCAGAAATATAATGCCCGCCATACTAAGAAAAAGCGCGGGGCCTCGACCATATCTCAGCAAACCGCCAAGAACGTCTTCCTGTGGCCCGCGCGGTCGTGGGTGCGCAAAGGGGCCGAGGTCTATTATACCGTCCTGATTGAGACCCTGTGGCCGAAAAAGCGGATCATGGAAGTCTATCTTAATAGTGTCGAATGGGGCCCTGGGGTTTATGGGGCCGAGTCCGCGTCACGCTACTGGTTCAAAAAAAGCGCGTCTGATCTGACCCGTGCCGAAGCCTCACGCCTTGCGGCCATACTGCCGAGCCCGCGTAAGTGGCGGGCGGCCAAGCCGGGTAAATATGTCGCCAAACGCTCCGGCCGCATCCGCGCCAATGCCTCATCTATCAAGGCGACCGGCGACATGGCGTGCCTGAATTAGTTAATAGCTAATATCCCGCGCAACTATTGGGTTGACGATTAAGCTCAAATGCCTTTCCCTGTGGCCGTTCTGTTTCAGGGAGAGGGTTTCATGATCATCAAGCGTTTGATGCTGTCCGCCGCTATGGTCGCTATCTTAAGCGGCTGCGCCACCACGTCATCGGTAGAGCCCACCGCGCCACCGATGGCCACGGCCCCCGAAGCGCCCGTGATGGCGACGAAACCCACACCGGCTGAGGCCAAGGCTTTTGTCGATGCGGCCGAGACAAAACTGTCGGAAATGAGCGAATATGCCGCGCGGGTGCAGTGGCTGCGGGCAACCTATATCAATTTCGACAGCATGTGGCTGGAATCCAAGGTCAACGGCGAATTCACTGAGCAGACAGTTAAATATGCCATGGAAGCCGCCAAATATGACGGCGTTGATGTCGATCCAGTCACGGCGCGTAAACTCAAGCTTTTGAAACTGGCCCTGTCTCTGCCCGCCGCCGACCGTCCGGGGGCCGCCGATGAACTAGCCAAGCTGTCAACCAAGCTGGACTCGGTCTATTCGACCGGCAAATTCACCTATAACGCCAAGACCTACACGCTGAATGACGCCTCAGAAGTGATGGCCAGATCGCGCAATCCGGCCGAGCTGCGGGCCATGTTTGAAGGCTGGCGCACCGTCTCTCCGGCCATGAAGGCCGACTATACCAAGCTGATCGAACTGTCGAACGAAGGCGCCAAGGGCTTAGGCTTTACGGATGCTGGCGCCATGTGGCGCTCAGGCTATGACATGGAACCCGATGCCTTTGCCGCGGAAACTGACCGTCTGTGGGCGCAGGTTGAGCCGTTCTATGAGAACCTGCACTGCTATGTCCGTAACAAGCTCAATGAAAAATACGGCGATGCGGTGCAGCCGAAAAACGGGCCGATTCGCGCGGATCTGCTCGGCAATATGTGGGCGCAGGACTGGGCCAATATCTATGATATCGCGGCCCCCAAGACCGGCAATTATAAGCCCGCCTATAACCTTGATGCCCTGCTGAAATCGAAGAAGTACGATGAGATTAAGATGGTCAAGACCGGTGAGGGTTTCTATACCTCGCTCGGACTGGCACCTCTGCCGCAAACTTTCTGGGAACGCTCGATGATCGTGCGCCCGCGCGACCGCGAAGTCGTCTGCCACGCCTCGGCTTGGGATCTGGATAATGCCGACGATATCCGCATAAAGATGTGTACTCTGGTCAATGGCGAAGACCTCTATACGGTTCACCACGAACTGGGTCACAACTACTATCAGCGCGCCTATAAGAACCAGCCGTTCCTGTTTAAGAACGGCGCTAACGATGGTTTCCACGAAGCGATCGGTGATTTCGTAGGTCTGTCGTCGGTCACGCCGACCTATCTCAACCAGATCGGTCTGCTGGATAAGGTGCCGGCGCAAACCGACGAAGATATTCCGTATCTGCTGAAAATGGCGATGCAGAAGATCGCTTTCATGCCCTTTGGTCTGCTGGTCGATCGCTGGCGTTGGGAAGTCTATTCTGGCCAGATCACACCGGCGCAATATAATGACCGCTGGTGGGCGCTGGTCAAAAAATATCAGGGCCTGACCCCGCCGGGGGCACGTCCCGTCGCCGCCTTCGATCCGGGTTCAAAGTACCATGTGGCAGCGTCCGTGCCCTATACGCGCTACTTCCTGGCCCACGTCTATCAGTTCCAGTTCCAGAAAGCCGCCTGCGATCAGATCGGCTTTAAGGGGCCGCTTTATCGCTGCTCGATCTACGGGGAAAAGGCGGTCGGTGAAAAGTTCAACAAGATGATGGAGATGGGCCAGTCTAAGCCGTGGCCGGATGCGCTCGAAGCGTTCACCGGCACGCGCCAGACCGATGCCTCGGCGGTGACGGAATATTTCGCGCCGCTCAACACCTGGCTGATCCAGCAGAACAAGGGTCAGAAGTGCGGTTGGGAGGCCTAGTCGCTCACCTCTAAAGTCCTTCGCTGACGCTCAGTGTACTTTAGAGGTGTAAAAAATCTCCTCCCTGTGCCGCCGGCATGGGGAGCGGGGCGGCCCGTGCCGTGGATCGGCGCGTAAGCGACGAGACGGAGGGGGGCCTAGGTCAGCTTAATTTCGCGCAGACGTTGCTGGAGGAAGTCCTCGGCAGTGATGGGGTCGGGGAACTGGTTGGGGCGGTCTGCGGTGATGCAGTTCGGCAGCGTTTCGATCACATAGGGCGGCTCGAAATGCAGGAAAAACGGCGTCGAATAGCGTGAAAAGTCCTTACGGCCTTTGGCGGGATTGACGACGCGGTGGATGGTCGAGGGCAAAACGCCATTGGTCAGGCGCGACAGCATATCGCCTATATTTATGACGATGCAGCCCTCCGGCGGGGTGATCGGCAGCCATGTGCCGTCACGATCTTGAAGCTGCAGGCCCGGTTCTTCGGCTCCCATCAGCAGGGTAATGACATTGATATCGCCGTGGGCACCGGCGCGCACACTTTCACCCGCAGCGGTCACGGGCGGATAGTGGAGCAAGCGCAGCACCGAATTGCCTTCGCGCACGGTCGGGGTGAAAAATTCCGGATCGAGTTTCAGATAGAGGGCAATGGCTTTCAGCACCCGTTTGCCGAGGAAATCGAGCGCGGTATAAAGCTCCGAAACGTGATCTCTAAAGCCGCTGACTTCGCCCGGCCAGACGTTTTCCGGCCAGACGTTTTCCGGCATGTAGTCGCGGTAGGGGTGGCCGTCGGGCAAATCGCGTCCGGTATGCCAGAATTCCTTAAGGTCGTGGTGGCTGGCGCCCTTGGCCGTCTCGATCCCAAACGGGGTATAGCCGCGCTGCCCGCCGACGCCGACCTTATATTGCATCTTGGTTTCAGCGGGGAGGGCGAAAAACGCCTTGGTATCATCAAGCGCCTGATCGACCAAAGTCTTATCCAGCCCCGCCCCGTCCTTATCGAACAGGCCCGATAGTACCGCGAAACCATAACGCTCAAACGACGCCCCCAGACTTTGGGCAAAGGCGTCGATATCCTCGGCATAAAGGCTGATCGGCACGGGGGTGATAGCGGAAGCGGTCATGGGGAAAACCTGTCACAATAGATACGTGTTGGGTGGCTATTGCTCTAATCTGGACGCGGCGGGCGCGCAAGGGATCAAATGCCGCACTTGTGGAGCCACACTAACCCGCGTAATTCTATCACAGTCGCCCAAAACTTCGGCGGTTGAGGAAATTTTAATTGCGGGGCGGCTTTAACCATTGTTCATATCGGTTTAAAGTCACAAAGTTTGGAATCGAAAGAGCCATTGCGCATAGCCATGAGATTGTGGGCTCACAAACCCTTAGCAGCGTCAAATATCCGCGGCCTTAGCGCCGGGGCGCTTTTGTGCGCCTTGTGGTTATCGCTGATGGCCCTGCCTGCCGTAGCCACACCTGCGGTAACGGAGGCGCCCGCCTCGGCCTCGACGGATCAGGTTCTGGCCGAAATGGTCGACCCGAAATTCCAGCCGATCAATTCGACCAAGGCGCTCAAATCATCTGAGCAGTCGGTGGTGCGGGTGCTGGTGGTTTATCGTGGTTTTGGCGGCGTGCCGCTCGATGCGGTCGGCATGGGCTCCGGCTTTGTGGTCGCCCCCGGTTATATCGTCACCAATTTCCATGTGGTCGAAGCCCCGCCCGAAGCGTCATCGGCGGAAATCTATATCGTGCCGCATAAGGACACCGGCGCGGGCTATCAGCAGGTCGAACTGGTTAAGTCGTGGACCGAAGGTGATCTGGCGCTGTTGAAAGCGCCATCGCTCAAAGTAGCACCGCTAAAGCTTTATTTGACCCCGCAAAAGAACCAGCGCATCATCGCCATGGGCTATCCCGGCGTGACGGATCGTTTGCTGAAACGCGGTGGGACGGAGCTTTTGGTGCCGGCGGATGCCTATGTCACTCAGGGCTCGATTGCGCTGTTTGCGTCGACCAACCCTGATGGCGGACGGGTCGATACGCTGTTTCATACAGCCCCTGTCAATCCGGGCAATTCCGGCGGCCCGCTGCTCGATGAATGTGGTCAGGTGGTCGGCGTCAATACCTGGAGCGCGGCCTCATCCTTGTCGGACAGCGGTGATTTCGATGTCCCGGCCGGACAATATGTAGCCACCCATGTATCGGCGCTTAATACCTTTTTGAGTTCGGCGGGCATTACCCCGCAGATTCAGGGTGAGGCCTGCTACGCCAAGTCTGAGGATGAAATCTCGAAAGACGATGCCCTGACCAAGGCGCTGGCGGCGGCGGCCGAAGCCCAGCGCCAACGGCTGGAGCAGGCCAAAAAGGCCGAAGCCGCCTCGGCTCTGATGGATCAGTTGCAACTGGCGGCCCTCGTCGTACTGTCGGTTCTGGTTCTGGTGCTGATTGTCGTCCATATTCGTCGTGAGCGTGAACATAAGGAAAAGGCGGCACCGACGGCCTATGCGCCAGAGCCCGATACGACGCCTGAAACGGCGGATGCCAGGCCCCTGCACCTGAAAACGACACCGGCCAAGGTGCGTATCAAGCACCCCTTCCCGTGGGGCTGGACCCTACTTGGGGTGCTGGTGGTCATACTGGCCATGGTGTTTGTGGTGCGCGATTCCGGCCTGTGGGAACGCCATGCGGCCAAGAAAGCCGCCGCTGAGACCGCGCCCGAAGGACTGGTGCGGCTGGCCTGTGAGGTCGATAAATCCGCATCGCCGCGTCCGCTGAGCGGGGCGGGCCCGACCGAATTTGAGTTTGAGGCCTCGCGCGCCTGCGTCAATAATCGCACCCCTTATGAGCGTCAGGCGGATGGGTCATTACTGCGCTTTACGGTCAGCGACTCTGAGCCGTTTGCGGCAAAGCTTGAACTATCTAAGGATGGTCTGCGGTTTAAACGCAGCGATTACCGCCTGTCAGCAGAAGCTCATCAGGCCTATGTGTCTCAGCGAACGGCGCTCGGCACCTTGCGCTGTGCGTCACCGGATAATGCCGGTCAGCAGGCAGCGTTGAAAGACAATTTGCAAAAGGTGCGCACTCTGGCGCAGTCTTACCTGACGGCGGCACCGGAAACCCAGACCGTATGGCGTTGTCATAAAACTGAGGCCGTCAAGGCCATAAAATAACAATCCTCATCGCCTTTTGATGGCAGGCTTATGGCTCCCTTATTTTTGGATGGGTCATCGGCATTGGTTGTTTGCGACGTTCATTCTAGGTTCAGCAAAACTGGAATAGTTTCAGCTCATATCCGCTTCAACCCATGAATGGCGGAAGGTCTGAGCTTAAGGGAGAGTTTAAGCATGAAAAAAGTTCTGTTAGGTTTCGCCGCCACCGGTATTTTGCTGGCGGGCTGTACGACCACCGACCCAAATACAGGTCAGGTGGTGCGTGATAACACCAAAACCAATGCCATCATTGGCGCTGCGGTCGGGGCTGCGGCGGGTTATGCCACCAACACCAATAAGGGTGAGCAGGGCCGCAAAAACGCGATCATCGGTGCCGGTATCGGTGCGCTCGGTGGCGCGGCGGTTGGCAACTATATGGATAAGCAGCAGGCTGAACTGCGTAAAAAGCTGGCTAATACCGGCGTGACGGTCGATCGTAATGGCAATGTCATTACCCTGAACATGCCGTCCGACGTGACCTTCCCGGTCAATGGCGATCAGGTTGATACCCGTTTCTACAAGGTTCTGGACGATGTTTCGGGTGTGCTGAAGGATTATCCGTCGACCTATATCGATGTGATCGGTCACGCCGATTCGACCGGCGCTGATGATTACAATCAGGCCCTGTCGGAGCGTCGCGCCAATTCAGTGGCCAACTATATGTCGAGCCGCGGCGTAGCTTATCAGCGTATCTATGTGGCCGGTGCCGGTGAAACCCGTCCGATCGCCTCAAACGATACCGAATCGGGTCGCGCCCAGAACCGTCGCGTCGAAGTGACCCTGCGTCCGGTTGAGCAGTAATTTCTAAATACCTCTGATCTATAACAGGCGGCATGACATCCTCATGCCGCCTGTCTTTACTTGGAGCCGAAGTTGACGTTCTCACCCCCGATGAGGTGATGTCGGCCATTGCGCAGTCGGTGACCGCAAAACGCCGGATGGTGATCGCCAATCACAATCTGCACAGTCTTTATCTATTTCATCGCCGCTCAGACATGCGCGCCTTTTACGCTAAGGCCGACCTGATCGAGATCGATTCTACGCCGATGATCCTGTGGGGGCGGTTGCTTGGCAGGTGCGTATCGCGGGCCCATCGCTGCACCTATCTCGATTTTCGCGAAAGCTTCTGGGCGCGGGCGCAAAGTGAGGGCTGGCGGGTCTGCCATGTCGGCGGAGCGCCGGAGCATAACCCGTTATCGAAGGCGGCGATTTTGAACCGCTACCCTGATGTGCATCTCGATATGCACACCGGTTATTTTGATGTGACGGGCGCTGATAATGAGCGGCTTTTGGCCGAGCTGGCGGCCCATAAGCCCGATGTTTTGCTGGTCGGCATGGGGATGCCGCGTCAGGAACTGTGGATTCTCAATAATCTGGAGCGACTGCCGGAGTGCGCAATCATGCCGATCGGGGCGGCCTTCGATTATGAAGCGGGCGTCATGTATACGCCGCCGCGCTGGACCGGGCAGATCGGCATCGAATGGCTTGTGCGCTTTTTCCATGAACCGAAGCGTTTGTTCAGTCGCTACTTCCTTGAGTCCTGGGTGCTTATCCCCCATGCTATGAGGGATGTTTTTACGCGCTCAGAGGCCGCGCAGGCTCGCCGCATTAGCGGCGGCGGGCGGTCGCCCTTGCCGAAGCGTAAAACGCTTCGGAAGCGAAAGCCGCGTTAACTACGCCTTAAGCGCACCACCGCATCATGCGCACATGTAACTGGAGTTTCGACCATGTCCGCACCGTTATACCGTGATTTTGCCCCTCAGATGGACCCCGTTCAGGGCAAGGTGGTTCTCATCACAGGCGCCACCGGATCATTCGGGCGTAAGATGGTCATGACGCTGCTGCGCGACTATGACCCGAAGAAGGTCATCATTTTTTCGCGCGATGAGCTTAAACAATATGAAATGCGCGCCGAATTGGAAGAGATGTTTCCCAAGGAAAAAATATCACGCCTGCGTTTTTTCTTAGGGGATGTGCGTGATCGTTTGCGACTGGTTACAGCCTTTCGCGGGGTCGATGTTGTCATCCATGCCGCCGCGCTGAAACAGGTGCCGGCGGCGGAATATAACCCGTCCGAATGTATTGCCACCAACGTCAATGGGGCGGAAAATGTCGTCTCGGCCTGCCTTCAAACCGGTGTGCATCGGGTGGTCGCACTTTCGACCGATAAGGCCTGTTCACCAATTAATCTTTATGGTGCTACCAAGCTGGCGTCTGACAAGATTTTCGTGGCCGCCAACAATATGGCGGGCGATACCGGCATCCGGTTCTGCGCGGTAAGGTATGGCAATGTCATCGGCTCACGCGGGTCGGTGGTGCCGCTGTTTAAGCGCCTGATCGCCAATGGCTCCAAGACCCTGCCGATCACCGATCCACGTATGACACGGTTCTGGATCACGCTCGATCAGGGCGTTAATTTTGTGCTGTCGTCGTTGGAACTGATGCAGGGCGGGGAAATCTTCGTGCCCAAGATTCCGGCGACCCTGATGACAGACCTTGCGACCGCTATGGCCCCTGAGCTTGAGCAGCCCACAGTCGGCATCCGGCCGGGGGAAAAGCTGCATGAGGTCATGATATCGGCCGATGATGCGCGCTCGACCTATGAACTGGATGACCGCTATATCATTGAGCCGGAATTTGCCGAATATACCCGCAAAAGCTTTGCCAAGGTGCGCGGGGCAAAGCATGTGCCGGAAGATTTCTACTATGCCTCGGATGTCAATCCTGAGCGGCTGGACATCGACGGCATCAAGGCGCTTTTGGCCGCCTACACAGGGTAGGGGCGATGTTGAGCCAGCCCTTTTTGGTCTATGGCCGCCAGTCGATTGATCAGATTGACATCGATCACGTCATTGAGGCGTTGCAATCCGATTTCCTGACCACCGGGCCGTGGGTGGAACGCTTTGAGCGCGAACTGGCAGCCTATGTCGGCGCAAAAGAGGCGGTGGTGGTCGCCAACGGCACGGCAGCGCTGCATCTGGCCATGTTGGCTTTGGGGGTGGGGTCGTCAGATGTTATCATTGTGCCGTCGATTACCTTTGTCGCCTCGGCCAATTGTGCGGCCTTTTGCGGGGCGCGGGTGGTGTTTGCCGATGTTGATCCGCTGACCGGCCTGATGACCGATGAGACGTTTGAGGAGGCGCTAAAGATTGTGCAGCGTGACTATAGCGAACTGCGTTTTAGAGGCGTGGTGCCGGTGCATTATGCCGGTCGTCCGGTGACGCTCGATCAGATCGCAGGTCGGTGTGCTGAGTTGGATGCTTTTGTGGTCGAAGATGCCTGCCATGCGCTTGGCACCGTCGATAAAGGCGTCATGACCGGCGCGTGCGAATATTCACAGATGGCGTTGTTTTCTTTCCATCCGGTCAAGACCCTGACCACCGGCGAAGGCGGGGCGATCATGACTAATGACCCCGAACTGGCGCGTAAACTGCGCAGCCTGCGCAGCCACGGCTTAGAGCGCGATCCGACGCGATTTACCGGACTTGGCTTTGGTGACGACCGCGATAGCGGCGGTTGGGTCTATGAGATGCAGGCGCTGGGCTATAACTACCGTCTGCCCGATTTAAACTGCGCGCTGGGGGTGTCGCAACTTAACAAGATGCCGCACTTTGCCGCTCGTCGCCGCCGGTTGGTTGAACTCTATCAGGCGGCACTCGCTTCGGCGCGCCTGCCGGTAAGCTGGACAGCACCCGCGCCGGAGAGCGATCCGGTGTTTCACCTGATGGCGGTGCAGATTGATTTCCGCAGTCTCGGCAAAACCCGCACTGAGGTGATGGCGCAGTTAAAAGCACGCGGCGTCGGCACGCAGGTGCATTATATCCCCGTTCATCGCCAACCCTATTGGCAGCAGCACGCGCTCGGACAACGCGATTTGCCGAGAGCCGATGCCTATTATAGCCAGACCCTGTCCCTGCCGCTCTATCCCGATATGACTGACGCAGATCCGGCGGCGGTGATTGCCATCCTGAAAGAGGTGTGCGGCCTATGAGTTATGAAATCGAGATCGCCGGACGCAAGATCGGGTCGGCTCATTCGCCCTACATAATCTGCGAATTATCGGGCAATCATAACGGCTCGCTGGAACGTGCATTGGCGCTGGTCGATGCGGCGGCGGAGACCGGCTGCGACGCCATCAAGCTTCAGACCTATACCGCCGACACGATTACCATGAAGTCCGATCGGCTTGAGTTTTTCATCGGCGGCGGGCCGTGGGAAGGCTACGCCCTGTGGGACCTCTATAACGAAGCCCATACCCCCTGGGACTGGCACGAAGCCCTGTTTGAACGGGCAAAATCGCGCGGTGTGACCATGTTTTCGTCGCCCTTTGATGAAACCGCGGTTGATCTGCTGGAGGGGCTGGGGGCGCCGGCCTATAAAATCGCCTCGTTTGAGATGATCGACCTGCCGCTGATTGCCTATGCTGCGTCTAAGATGAAGCCGTTGATCCTGTCGACCGGCATGGCCAATCTGGCCGAGATCGACGCAGCGGTGGCGACGGTGCGCAAATACGGCAACGGTCAGTTTGTCCTGCTGCATTGCGTCAGCGAATATCCCGCCGACATCAACGATGCTAATGTGCGTGTGGTGCCTGATCTGGGGGCGAAATTTCAGTGCCCGTCGGGCCTGTCTGATCATACCTTTGGCACGGCGGCCTCGGTTGCTGCGGTGGCGCTCGGCGGCTGCGTTATTGAAAAGCATTTCACCCTGGCGCGGGCCGATGGCGGGCCGGATTCGAGTTTTTCGCTGGAGCCTGCCGAATTCACCGCCCTTGTGCGCGACTGCAAGGACGCGCATCGGGCCTTGGGGAGTGTGCATTACGACACCCTGGGGTCTGAGCGCGGCTCAAAGACCTTCCGGCGCTCGCTCTATGTGGTCGCCGATGTCAAATCCGGTGAATTGCTGACCAAGGACAATGTCCGCTCGATCCGTCCGGGTCTGGGCTTGCCGCCGGTCAGACTATGGGACGTGCTGGGCAAACCAGCCGCCCGTGATCTGATGCGCGGAGAGCCCTTATCAGACGATATGGTGGGTTAGTTTCTTTTGAAAAAATTCAGAACATCAATTGGTCGAGTTGCAGTAAGAATTTTTTCGAGCTTTCTAATAGTGTCGCTGTGCTCATGTCCGACGACACCCAAACTACGGTGATAACGAAACGGAGATTGTTTCACTTCCGCGGCTTCAAGGGCTAATTTTGCGTGATATTTTGATTTTGGGATGTTCTTTAAATCAGCGTGAATTAGGCCGAGAGCGGCGTTCCATTTGAAATGTGCATCTGGAAAAGGTGATTTTAATTCAATCGAATCCAAGAATGCCAAAACGCTTTCATACTCATGTTTGATGGCGCGAGTGGCTATCAAATAAGGATACATGGTCGCGGACGTGCCTTGAAATTTGGGGTTCTCTCTTTCAATCTGTAGAGAGATTTTCATGCAGTTAATGGCGTCGTCATATTTTTCCACAGCCAGATAGACATCTCGCCTGACATCCCACGCCCGCCCATCATGATATATTGTGGATTTGGTCTCGAAATAAATATCAATGAGTTCCAGAGCTTTATCAGGGAACTTATCCTTGAGATAAACAGCTTGGATGACCAGATATTGATCACGCTGGCTGCGACTGCGCTTTAATTTTGCGAAAAAGGCAGCCTCGATATCCTCCTCCCAAGTTTCATTTCTGTACCAATCTTCGCTACTCATCGGCGTTTCAACACCTCAAACGCAACCTCGGCTACCTCCCAGTCTTCGGGAGTGTCGATATCGTGGACCAGATGGCGGGGCAGGATGACCGGCACGGAAACCGGTGAAAAGGCGATATGGCCCTCAAGCCAGGCCTCGGTCTTACCCCAATAGAACTGGGCGGCGTCATGATAGGCGGGCTCTAAATCCTGCGAACGCTTAGTTAGGTTCTCCGGCCAGAACATATCGACGCTGCCGTCCGGCGTGCGCTTCAAGGCGCGCTGGATGGGAAAGGCAAACGATGTGACGGAAAACGCAAAGGATTTGTTGTGCGCCAGCAATGTGTCATGACCCTCAATCAGGCTTTCAACCTGAATGAACGGGGCGGTCGCGTAGATGCAACAGGCCAGATCAAACTCGATACCTTGCGCCTTAAACCAATTGATCGCATGGACCACGACGGCCCCCGTGCCGGTGTGGTCATCAGCCAGTTCGGGCGGTCTCAGGAACGGGATTTCTGCGCCGAAACTTTGCGCGACCTCAGCGATTTCAGCATCGTCGGTCGAGACGATTACCCGTTCAAACAGGCCGCTGTCGATGGCCGCACGGATCGAATAGCTGATCATCGGCTGACCATGAAACGGCTTGATATTCTTACGCGGGATACGCTTTGAGCCGCCGCGGGCGGGGATAATGGCAATAGCGCTCATCGCAGAAAAATCCGGTTGATATAGGGATCATAGCCGCCGGGATTATCCATAATGGGGGCTTTCGGGCAGTGCGGTGAGGCATAGAGATTATACTGGATGGCCAGCAGCAGGCGCGGCTTATTGACCGGCAACTGGCCCTTGTGAAAGCCATACACGTCCTCAAGAAACCACGATCCGGCGGGGCCGGTAATGGCCGTGAGGCGATCCGCCCCAAACGCCTCCGTAATGGCCGCATCGGTCTGGGCCTTGCCGGTCTCAAGTGCGCGGTCATGGTGTGAGCCGCGCACAAACATATGGGGGCCCGCCTCGTCGTCAACGTCGGTCAGGTAGTAGAACAGCTTGATGTTTTGCACACAGTCGTAATCGCGGTGAAAGCGCTGCACCCCCTTGGCGGTATGGCGTTCAGGGTACGACCAGAAAGCCCCGATATTATCGACCACTGGCTTGCAGCCTAACCGCAATTCCATCGCCTGCAACACGTCTGGCCGGTTCATCAGATCGAGCATGTGGGGGGCGCGCAGGGTTTCCTCCGGCGTGTAATAACCCATATTGATCTCATCTGCGGGCGGTGCGTCCCAGCCGAACTTACCTACCTGCGGGCGGAACGGATCATGGCAGGGGGTGGCCTTGAAGTAGTCCACCACCTCATTCAGCACATCGCCCGGTATGGCCGGTTGCACCGGGGTCAGACCGTCCTGTTGCAGAGTTTGGCACAGGGTTCGTGCCCTATCGGACGGGGCGAATTCGGGGGTTTTAGGTTTAACCGCGCCGATGAGGGCCGCCACGCCGCCGCGTTCAGGCAAACCCAGCGTCGGCAGAAGGTCATATGCCATATTGCGGGAGTCAATCGCGGCGCGCTCGGAAAACCGTTTCAGGGACGGCACGCGAGTCCTTAGCCGTTCTGAAAAGGTCGGGGTCATTTTAAAGCCCTGCGAGGTCTGCCAGGTCGTTGAGGGTTTTGGCCTGTTTCAGTTTTTCATTATCGACGATCCGGTCGAGGTCTGAATCGACCATGGCCACGAACGAGATAACGGCCAGGCTGTCCCAGTTGCCGAGGGCATCCAGCGTTTCATCACCTGTAAGGCCGGTGGCTTCGGTTTCCAGAATCTCCGCTACAGCGGCGAAAAAAGCTTGCTTGTCCATGTACGGTACTCCGGTAGTGCGTTGCGCGAATCATGAGGCTGAACGTTGCGGTCTGGTCACAGGGAATATGGTTTTCGTCAATATTTGCTTAAAACTTGCTAACTAAGGTTAACGCGACATCGTCCCAAACCCTACGGAGGGCCGGCATGACTTCAGCCCGTTTAAGCGGCATTGGTATCAAGGGTGTGCGGGTGTGCGTGCCTAAGGATATCCGCCGTCTTGAGGACGAAGGCCTTTTTCCCGAAGCGAAAGACCGCGACCGTCTGACCGGCTCGATCGGGGTGATAGAGCGCCGGGTGGCGGCTGAGGGGGTGACGACCTCTGATCTGTGCGAACGGGCGGCGGTAAACCTGCTGGCCGAACTGGGCTGGGCCAAGGATAGCATCGATGTGCTGATCATGGTCACTCAAAGTCCTGATTTCGTTATTCCGGCGACCGCCTGCACCCTGCAAACGCGGATGGGCCTTGGCAACTGTCTGGCCTTTGATATCAATCTGGGCTGTTCGGGGTATCCCTACGGTTTGTGGACGGCAGCCAGCTTGCTAAAGACACTAACGGTTGAAGGCAGGCCTGCGCGCGCGCTGGTTCTGGCCGGGGATATTTCGACCGTAAAACTGCTCAAAGACGATAAGGCGACCGTGCCGCTGTTTGGCGATGCCGGTTCAGCCACGGCGCTGGAGGTCGATGACGCTGGCGGTATCTGGCACGGTGTGTTCGGCACAGATGGTTCCGGTGCTGAGCACATTATGGTCAAGGCGGGCGCTATGCGGCGCTCATTAGTGCCGACCGATGAACCCAAATCGCCCGAAGACCAGGCGGCCCTTTATAAGGAATCGCGTCTGCATCTGAACGGGGCGGAAGTGTTTAACTTCACCCTGCGGGCCGTGCCGGCGCTGGCCAAAGAGTTGTTTGAGACGGCGGGTATTACGGCCGATGATGTCGATTATGTCGTGCTGCATCAGGCCAATGCCTTCATGCTCAACCACCTGCGCAAGAAAATCGGCCTGCCCGAAGAGAAGGTGCCGATTGCGCTGGGGTCATACGGCAATACGTCCTCGGCCTCGATCCCGCTGGCTATGGCATCGCACCTGTCGAATGAACTGACAAAGCCGCAGCGGATTGTCATGATGGGCTTTGGGGTGGGGTGGTCGTGGGGGGCGATCAAGCTTGATATGGCCGCGATCCCGGCGCCCCAGATCGATGAATACTGAATATGTTTGACGGGCTCTATAGCGGGTTTACCTCTGACGTTTATCTCAGGCCCGACGTGTTCGAGGCTGAGATGGAACGGGTGTTTGCCCCGTCCTGGCTGTGTCTGGGCTTTACCGATGATCTGCAAAGCCCGAACGATTTCATTACCCGTCAGATCGGTAAGACCAATATCGTCGTGCAGAATGTCAAAGGCACATTACGGGCCTTTCGCAATGTCTGCACCCACCGGTTTTCACGCATTCAGTGCGAGGCGAAAGGTAACCGCCCGCTGACCTGCCCCTATCATGGCTGGTCGTTTGATGGTAACGGCACCCCGGTCGGCGTGCCCCATAATGCCAAAAGTTTTGACCTGAGTGACGATGACCGGCAGGCTTTGCGGCTGGAGGCATTTGCGCTTGAGACCTGCGGTCGATTTGTGTTTGTGCGCATGGCCGCGGACGGGCCGGATCTGCGCGGGTTCTTGGCTGGGTTTTATGACATCCTAGAACATCTGAGCGATACCTGCCCGGAGCGGTTCGACAGCCACCAGGCGTCGTGGGATTTTAACTGGAAGCTGGGCATGGACAATGCCGCCGAAGGGTATCATGTCCCGCTGGTGCACCCCGAAAGTTTCGCGGCCATGTTAAAGCCCGATCTGCGCCTGACGGCTGAGGGTGAGCACGGTTATTTTCTGGGCGATTTTCGCGAACAGTCGGTGAAATGGTGGGCCGGCGTATCCAAGGCCATCGGATTGCAGACCACGCCGCGCTATCCCGAATATGCCTGTTTTCTGGTCTTTCCCAATATGGTTATCAATATGAGCTGGGGCGGGTTCTATTCCGCCCTGATGTTTGATCCGATCGGGGTGGATGCCACCGCGGTCAATGCCGGGCTGTTTCTGGGCCGCAATAAGGGCGGGGCTGCCCGTGAGATGATCGTGGCGCAGCTAAAAGACTTTTCCGATAAGGTGCGGGCCGAGGATCACGGCATCTGTGTCAAGGTGCATCAGGGGCTGACATCGATGGCCACACCGCGCGCGCCGCTGCTGGGTAAGATGGAAGATGCTTGCGCCCATTTTCATGCTGTCTATGCCAACCGAATGAAGGGGGCCTTATGAGCGATCTGATGCCGGTTCAAAATCCCGTGCGTGAACCGTTCAATCCGATGTCACTGGAAGGGCGCACTATTCTGGTGACGGGTGCCTCAAGTGGTATCGGTAAGGGTACGGCCATCTATCTGGCCAAGCTGGGCGCGCGGGTCATTGCGTCGGGCCGTAATGCCGAAAGATTGCAGGAAACGCTGAATGAGATGCCGGGTGAGGGCCATGTCGGGCGGGTGCTCGACCTGGCGCAGCATGAGCTGATCGTGCCGTGGATGAAGGAAACCTGCGCGCTTTATGGCCCCTTAAATGGTCTGGCGCACTGTGCCGGTATTCAGTCGATGCGACCGCTGCAAACGGTTAATCTTGACTATATCCGTGAGGTGTTTGACGCCAATCTGACGGCGGCGCTGGTGCTGGCGCAGGCCATGCGGCTCAAGGGGTGCCATACGCCGCAGGCCTCATTGGTGTTTGTGGCCTCAACCTCGGCCTTGCGCGGCGCATCCGGCAATTCGGTCTATGCGGCCTCAAAAGGCGGTATGGCGGCCATGACGCGCAGTCTGGGGATTGAACTGGTTCGTGACGGGTTGCGGGTCAACTGCGTCGCCCCGGCGCTGGTGGATACGCCCATCGCCCATGCCTATCGTAAGCTGACCGAGGATGGCTATCAGCGCCTGACCGCCGCCCATCCGTTGGGGATTGGCTACCCCGAAGATGTCGCCGCGGCTGTGGCGTTTTTGCTGGCCGACACGTCGCGCTGGATCACCGGCTCGATTATGGCGGTCGATGGGGGCCTGCTGGCATGACCGCCGTGGCTACCCCTAAAGCCCCGTCTCGGCGCATCAGTTTGTCGCTGAATAACGATCATAGCTGTGCGCCGCTCAGCTATCTGGAGATGGGACGTGTAGACGGGCCGGTGCTGGTCTTCCTGCATGGATTGGGGGCGGATTGTCTGGCCTGGCATTACTGTCTGCCCGCGTTTATGGCGCGCTACCGGATCATTGCCCTCGATCTGCCGGGGCATGGCCGATCGGGTGTTGATGTGGGTGATGGCGATGTTGCCTTTATGACGGGCTGGCTGGACGAAGCCCTGGCCCTGCTTAAGGTGTCATCGGCCCATGTGGTTGGCCATTCGATGGGGGCCAAGCTGGCCTTGGGGCTGGCCCATCGTCACCCTGAGCGTGTGCAATCCATGACCTTGATTGCCCCCGCAGGTCTTGGCGGGCCTTTCCACTATGAGACCATGGACGCCTATCTTGCGGCGCCATCGCTAAAGACCGCTCATGATCTGGCGCGGTTTCTGGTGACTGAGCGCCATGCCCAGATGGTTCCCGCCCTGGCGCAGGCCCTTTATGAGGCGGTCAGCGATCCCGGACGGCAGGCAGCCTTTGTTAAGCTACTTGAGACGGCCAAGACCTTTGGCGTGGCGCTGTCGCCGGAATGGCGGGACTGGTCGCGGCTGCGCTGCCCCATACAGTTTATCTGGGGCGATCAGGATCGGCTGACCCCGTTAAACGAAGCGGCCTATCTGCCGCCGGATGCGGTGGTCCATGTCCTGCCGGACGTGGGTCATCTGCCCCATGTCGAGGCGGCGGCAGGCGTTGTGGCGCGCTTAAAAGCCTTTCTGGAAACGGCAGTATAGGGATGCGATCATGGCCACCTTTGTAACCCGCGCCCCGGCCCTCAGAGGCATAGTCACGGCCATGCCGTCGCATCAGGAATCTAACCATGATCTGTCGGGGCTATTTGGCGAAGAGATGGTGGGTAAGATCATCGGGGCGACGGGTATTGAAACCCGTCCGGTGTCAGACGGCCTTTTAATCAGCGATATGGCGGTGGCCGCCGCGCAAAATCTGATGGACGGTCTGGGCTGGGACAAGGACAGCATCGATCTGCTGGTTTTGGTGACCCAGACGCCGGACTATCCGTTACCGGCGACCTCCTATGTGGTGCATGGCCGACTGGGCCTGCCCATGACGACGGCGACCCTTGATCTGCGGCTGGGCTGTTCGGGGTTTGTCTATGGTTTGAGCGTCATCTCGTCGATGATGGCGGCGGGCGGCCTCAAGCGGGCGCTACTTATCGGCGGCGATGTCATCAACACCATGATCGCCGATGATGACAGGGCGCTAAGGTTGCTGTTCGGGGATGCGGTGGCGGCGACGGCTTTGGAAGCGTCAGATGACGATCACCAGATTGGCTTTGATCTGGGGGCCGATGGGTCGGGTGCGCCACATCTGATCTCGGAAACCGGCGGGGTGGCCCATCCCGGCGATCCGCGCCTTTATATGGATGGGGCGCGGGTATTGTCGTTTTCCCTGCGTCAGGTAGCCCCGTCTGTAGCGCGGGCGCTAGCGGCGGTGAATATGGCGGCTGATGACATGGATCATGTTATCCTACATCAGGCCAACGCGATGATGATTCAGTCTTTGGCCAAAAAAATCGGCCTGCGTGATGAGCAGGTGGTGGAGGTGGTCAGAGACTATGGCAATACCGGCCCGGCCTCGATCCCGCTGGCGATGTGCGAGACGTTCCATCAGGTGACGTCGCAGGCTCCGGTCAATCTGCTGCTCAGTGGGTTCGGTGTAGGCTGGTCATGGGCGTCCGCCGTCTGGCGCACACCAAAGCCTTGCTATTGCGATATTCTCCGCCTGCCGCATAAGGATCAGCTTTAATGGCGCGTTTGTGGATCAGAACCGAAGCGTCCGCCGCTATTGGCCTAGGCCATTTCATGCGCTGTTTCGCGATTGCCGAAGCCGCTAGCGCGCACGGGTGGAAGGTGAGCTTCATCCTTAATGAGGCATCAAGCGCTGCCCAAAAACAGATGGCGGCCATCGGGGCCAACTGGGTTAAGGTGCAAAGCCGGATTGGCTCTCAGGCGGACGGGGTGGCGCTGCGTACCCTGATTTCCAGCCATCACTGGCTGATCATCGACAGCTATAGCGCGACGCCTGACTATATCGCCGCCATGTATGATCATACCAAAGTGCTGGTCATGGATGATTTGGCGCAACTGAGCCATATCCGCGCCCACATGGTCGTCAACGCGGCGGCGGCGGCCAAAACCCTGCCTTATGACGACATTGCCCCGCAGGCGGTGGCCTGCCTTGGGCCGCGCTACGCTCCGATCCGTGCAGAGTTTAGCCGCGAATATCCAAAGTTCGATCAGGAGGGCTTTATTGCCCTCATGTTTGGCGGGTCAGATCCTAAGAACCTTACCGGTCAGGCGCTCAGTGATCTCTACCATGAGATGTTCCCCATGATCGGCCAGCGCGTCCCGATCCGCCTGATCGCGGGGCCTGTCAATCCGCACATTGAGGCGTTATCGACCCAGATCGCCGGTATGGAGCAGGTGTCTTTGCATATGGCACCTGACAGTGTGGCTGAAACGCTTAACGGTGCGTCGCTGGTCGTGACGGCGGCGGGCGGCAGCGTCGGGGAAATTGCCGCTCAAAGCCTGATGGCACTGGTGCTGATTGTGGTTGATAATCAGGTCATGTCGCTGAAATCGTCACCCTATCCGGTCATGGATGCCCGCGGTGGATTGCCCGATGATTTCGCCCAGTGGGTCGCGACCTTTCTGATGCATCCGGAAATTTGTCAGGAAACGGCCACCCGCGCCAAAGCCCTGATTGACGGCCAAGGGCCGCGCCGGATCGTTGAGATCATGACGGAGCTTAGTCTTTAAGCGCGTCCCAATAAGTGTTGAGCGGTTTTTGCCCAATATTGAAAAAAGTGATGCGCGACATTTGAAAGAAAAACTATGTTTGACCATATGGCCTTTCGTGAGCCGACCGCCGATGACGCCCAGATGATCCTCGACTGGCGTACAGCGGATCATGTCGCCCCCTATATGCTGACCACGGTCGACTATGACCTCGATAAGCAGCGGGCCTGGATCGAGCGCAGCAACGCCCGCGCCGACTACCATCACCGGCTGATCCTGATCCATGGCCGGCCGGTCGGTTATACGTCGATCACGATTGTCGATATGGACAACCGCATCGGCGAAATCGGAATCTATATGGGTGAGCGCGACGTGCCGGGCGACCTGACCATGTATAATTTTGTGCCGACCCTGAACCATGCCTTTTACGCGCTGCGGCTCACCAAGCTGGTCAACCATATTGCCGACTGGAATCCGCGCGTCATCAAGGTCCAGAAATATAACGGCTACCGTCAGATTGGCGTCGAGCCGGGTAAGGTTGTTAAGGACGGCATTGCCCGCGACCTTTATGTGTTTGAACAAACCGCACAAGAATGGGCGCAGTTTCGGCGCAAATATCCGGATAATCGTGACTGGGACGGGGTTGCGCGGCCTGATCCAGCGGGAACCGATTGAGATTTAACGGCGCAGGCCTATATAGGTATCACATAGGAGAGCAAATATGGCCCGTTCATCGTTAGGCTTTGATCTGACCCCGCCGACAGAGGCGCAGTATAAGTCGCTGGCGGCCAAACTCGATCCCGAAGCCGTGCGCATCCTGCTCAATCACGGCACGGAACCGCCGTTTTGCGGCAAGTTTGATGAATATGAGGAGGAGGGCATCTACGCTTGCGCTCTGTGTCACCTGCCGTTGTTCCGGTCGCGTGCCAAGTTCCACTCCGGTTCGGGCTGGCCGAGCTTTTATGAAGGCATTGATGAGGATCATATCCGCAATATTCAGGATCGCTCCCACGGTATGGTGCGCACAGAAATCCGTTGCGGGCGCTGCGATGCCCATCTGGGCCATGTGTTTGATGATGGTCCGCGTCCGACCGGCCTGCGCTATTGCATGAATTCGGTCGCTATGAATTTTGTACCGGACGGCGAAGCCTTGCCCGATATGCTGGAGCGCGATGATCCGTCGCAGGTGTGAATATAATCTGCATACGGATTAAAATATTCCGTTCAGATTCGTGTGAAATTGATCCGTATTCTGATTTATTCTTGTTGCTAAGTCTCTAAAAGAGCGCATGATTTCATAACAGTCTTGGGAGGACTGTGCCGAATTTTCGGCTTTCACCCGATAAAACAAAAAACGGGAGTGAAATCATGTTTAAGTTAAATGCAGTTCTTGTAGTTGCGGCCTTTGGTGTGCTTGCGACCTCACCAGCTTTTGCCGAATGTGACATCGTGCAGGGGCAGCAGGTGGGTAAGGCCATCACCCGCGCCACACAAAAAGACTTGTCGGGTGTGATAACGCCAGCTCGTAAGCCGGTCATCGACATCCTGCGCTGTGAAGGCGGCGGCAGCCGGTTTGAGGCGACCTTTCGTTATTCGCAGATAAACAGCGATGGTCAGACGGTCTGGATCGAAGGCACCGCCAAGGGACAGCACGATGCGGTCACAGATATGGAATACCGCAAATCCAGTCCTCAGCTTCAGTCCAAGCTGGAACCCCGCAAAGACCGGTTCTGAATAAAAAAGCGGCCCCGTTTCCGGAGCCGCTTTTCTTATGTCTGGGGTTTGGGGTTGTGACCTCAAAACCTTGACCCTAAAGCTTAGGCTGAGGTGTAGGCCGTCTTAACGATGGTGTAGAATTCCTTGGCATAGGCGCCTTGCTCGCGCGGGCCGTAGGAGGAGCCTTTACGGCCACCGAACGGGACGTGGTAATCAACACCGGCGGTCGGCAGGTTGACCATGACCATACCGGCTTCCGAGCGGCGCTTGAAGGTTTCAGCCGACTTGAGCGAGGTGGTGCAGATACCCGCCGACAGACCAAATTCGGTGTCGTTGGCGACCTTGATGGCTTCTTCGAGGTCCTTGACGCGGATGATCGAGGCGACCGGGCCGAACACTTCTTCTTTGTTGATCGACATGGCCGGGGTGGTTTTGTCAATCAGGGTCGGGGCGTAGTAGTAGCCCGGCGTACCAAAGGTCAGGTCTTCGCCACCCGACAGGATTTCAGCGCCTTCGGCCTTGGCCTTGGCAACCGCGTCCTGAGCGATCTTGAGTTGTTCCTGAGAGGCGATCGGGCCCATCTGAACGCCGTCAGCGCGGCTGTCGCCAACCTTGATCGCCTTGGCGGCTTCGGCCAGCTTGGCAACAAAGGTGTCGGCAATGCCTTCGGTGACGATGATGCGCGACGAGGCCGTGCAGCGGTGTCCGGACGAGAAGAAGGCCGAGTTGAGCACGGAATTGACCGCGACATTGAGGTCAGCATCATCAAGCACGATGACCGGGTTTTTACCACCCATTTCGGCCTGAATACGCTTGCCCTTAGCCACAGCTTGATCACGCACGCGGGTGCCGGTCGGGACTGAGCCGGTGAAGGAGATAGCGTCACAGCCGTCGATCAGCAGTGGGCCCGCGACCGAACCGCGCGCGAACACGACGTTCAGCACGCCCTTGGGCAGGCCGGCGCGGGTCAGGATGTCGGCCAGAGCCCAGGCGCAGGCCGGGGTCAACTCAGCAGGCTTACACACAACCGTGTTGCCGAACGCGATGGCTGGAGCCATTTTCCAGGCCGGAATAGCGATCGGGAAGTTCCACGGGCAAATCAGGCCAATAACGCCGACCGGCTCACGGGTGATCTCGACCTTGACGCCGGGACGGACGGAATCGAGCACTTCACCGTGGGCGCGCAGGGCTTCACCGGCAAAATACTTAAAGATGTGACCGGCGCGGGTGACTTCGCCGATACCTTCCGGCAGGGTCTTGCCTTCTTCACGCGACAAAAGCGCACCGAGTTCAGCCTTGCGGGCCAGGATTTCGGTGCCGGCATTGTCGAGCACGTCAAAACGCTGCTGCGGCGTTGAAAACTGCCAGGTCTTGAAAGCTTCGCGGGCCGCGTCGATGGCCGCCTTAACTTCCGCTTCACCGGCGGTCGAATAGGTGCCGATGATGTCGTTGGTATCGGACGGGTTGATGTCGTTAAAGGTGTTGCCCGTTACGACCCATTCGCCGTTAATCAGGTTGCCATATGTGGTCAAAGTCCGCTCTCCCGGAGTGTATGAAAATCTTTTAAGCCGCACACGAAATGTTAGCGCTAACTTAGGGGCTCTGTGGTCGCGCAAAAGCCGCTGTACGTCAACCGTCTCTCGCAAAAAAGTGAAAAGTCTGGCTAATGTCGGCAGCTACGCAGCCGTGACCTCTATATAGAGAAAAGTCCGACAAATTAAAGGGCTGATTTCAGAAAATCGTATACGAAATTGTCACGTAAATCCCATTTTTTGGATTGAAATGTTGGGTAATGCCTTTTGAGATGCGCCGAACTGATAACCTGATACACCACGGTTGCTGAAATCTCAGGCTTTTTAAAAAGGCGTCCTATGGCTATTCCGTTTATCGACCTCGGCACCCAACGCGCGCGTATCGGCGCAAAGATCGAAGCCGGTGTGCTCAAGGTCATTGGTCATGGTGCCTATATTATGGGGCCGGAGGTCAAAGCCTTTGAAGCCAATCTGGCGGCCTTTGCAGGGTCGAAACATGCTCTGTCCTGCGCCAATGGCACGGATGCGATTGAACTGATCCTTTTGGGGCTTGGGATTGGTGCGGGCGACGCCGTGTTCGTTCCGGCCTTTACCTTTGTGGCGACGGCTGAGGTCGTGCCGATGACGCGTGCCGAGCCGGTGTTTGTCGATATCGACGCCCGCACCTATAATATTGACCCGGTCAAGTTAGAGGCCGCAATCGAAGCGGTGATTACCGAGGGCCGACTTAAGCCTGCCGCCATTATCGCGGTCGATTTGTTCGGGCAGCCTGCGGATTATCCGGCGCTCAAACTCATTGCTGATAAGTTCGGCCTGCCGCTAATCTCTGACGCGGCCCAAGGCTTCGGCGGCACGATTGACGGCAAGCAGCCGCTTGAGTGGGCGGTGGCAACCGCGACCAGCTTTTATCCGGCTAAGCCGCTCGGCTGCTACGGCGATGGCGGGGCGGTGGTCACCAATGATGATGTTTTGGAGGATCGTCTGATTTCCTACCGCGTCCACGGTGGGGCGACGGCGGCGGATGCGGCGGCAGCTAAGTTTGAGCACGAAACCAAGTACCTTAATGTCCGTATCGGCATGAATTCACGCTTGGATACCATTCAGGCGGCGGTGCTAATTGAAAAGCTGGCTATTTTTGCCGAGGAAATCGAGCTGCGTCAGGCCGTGGCCAAGCGCTATAATGACGCGCTCGAAGGCTTTGTGACCAGTGTGCCCTATGTGAAGGACGGCTATGTTTCGACCTGGGCGCAATATACCATTGAGCATGAAAATCGCGATGGTTTGCAACTGCATTTGCGCGAAAAGGGCATCCCTACGGCAGTCTATTATCCGATCCCGCTGCACCAGCAGCCGGGCTATGCGGCCTTCGCTAGCGGCACGCGCGACCTTTCGGTGTCTGAGGCCAAGTCGAAGACCGTGATTTCCTTACCGTTTTCGCCTTACCTTACGGCAGAAACCCAAAGCGAAATCGTCGAGGCGATAAAATCCTTTAAGGGTTAAAATGCATCGCGGCACGCAACAAAATGACTCTGTGGCGGTAAAATTTGTCACCAAAGCCATTTTTGCAGGAAAAATTTTGACGCGGAATTGACAAGGCGTCAGTTTATATGCATGACGAAAACCGCGTCGCCTTCGCGTGTGCAACCGCGCGTGAATTTTAGGGCGAAGCGCTAATTCTTTCAGGCTTGATACGGGGATATATCGGGAATGACGGCTACACCCGCCACGGATGCGATGGTTGCTGCGGCAAACCCTGAACCGGTTTTAGCATTGCTGGCCCATCAGGCACAGCTCGCGCTCGACCCGGCGGCGACCGTATGGGTGCTGATCTCGACTGCCCTCGTGCTACTTATGACCCTGCCGGGTCTGGCGCTATTTTACGGCGGCATGGTGCGTAAGAAAAACCTGCTCGCAACCTTGGCCCAATCGGTTGCGGCGACCATTCTGGTGTCGGTTTTGTGGATCGTGATCGGCTATAGCCTGTCGTTCGGCGTTGGCCTGAATGAGGGCTGGAACAAGGTTTTAGGCGGTTTTCAGGTCGCTCTGCTTTATGGGGTCGGCATGGATACGGCCTATAAGGCGCTGCCCGGACTGCCGGAATATCTGTGGGTGGTGTTCCAGATGACCTTTGCGATCATCACGCCCGCCCTGATTGCCGGGGCTTTTGCTGAGCGGATGAAGTTTTCGGCGTTTTTGCTGTTTGTCGGTCTGTGGCACCTGCTGGTCTATGCGCCCGTCTGTCACTGGGTATGGGGCGGCGGTTTCCTAGGCGCTATGGGTGTGCTTGATTTCGCCGGTGGTGCGGTGGTCCACGTCAATTCCGGGGTCGCGGGTCTGGTTTGCGCCTATGTTTTAGGTCAGCGCCGCGGTTACGGGCGTGATAACATGGCCCCGCATAATCTGGCCTTTACGATGATCGGCGCGTCCTTGCTGCTGGTCGGCTGGATCGGATTTAATGGCGGTTCAGCCCTGGCGGCAGATTCACTGGCGGCAGTGGCGACGCTTAACACGATACTGGCGGCCATGACGGGTGCGATCGGTTGGATCATCCCGGAGTGGATTGAGCGCAAGCAGCCGACCCTTTTGGGCATGATCACGGGCTTGGTGGTCGGTCTGGTGGCCATCACACCGGCAGCGGGGTTTGTCGATCCGCGCGGGGCGCTGCTGATTGGTCTGATTGCAGGCCCGATCTGTTTTGTGGCCTCAACCGCGATCAAGAAGGCCATGAAATATGACGACAGCCTTGATGCCTTTGGGGTGCATGGTGTCGGGGGTCTAGTGGGTGCGCTGCTGACCGGGATTTTCGCCACGACGTCGGTGAACGCTCTGGCCGACGGCGCCAATATTGGCAAGCAGGCACTGGGTCTGGTGGCTGTGATTATCTGGTCTGGTGTGGTGACGTTCCTTATTCTGATGATTTGCAAATACACCACCGGGCTTCGAGTGACGGAAGAACAGGAAATTGAGGGTCTCGACAGCACGCAGCACGGAGAGACCCAGCACGGATAGAAACAAGCCCCATTTTCCAAAAGGCTTGGGCGTTTATCCTCCCCCTCGCGTTTTGGCTCCGCTTTCGGCAGTCAGGCCGGGCAGAGACCAGAACCGAGGGGGTTCGCATGTTTGGGCTATGGTTCTTGAAAAAGATATTCGTTCGCATTCGGATGAAGTCTTTGATGGGAACAAAAGGCAAACTGGTATCCATTGATACTAAGTGGCCGGATGCTGATAAAAATCTCACCCACGGGTGAAATCTTTATCTAACTTGGTTTTTGTGCTTTTTATTTGTCAGCAATTGCGCTTTCACCCAAACGCTTTTGCTGAACGTATCAGGCACAGTGAGACAATGGTTTTTGGGGTCGGAGGTGTAAGCGCGTCCGACAGGTTTTGGAGGTTTAACAATGACGGGCGAAACGAACCGCTTTGTTGTCGAAGTCCGGCGCACGCCGCAGAAGCATGATGCGAAAACCCGCATTAATAACTTCTCGGAAATTTACGCCGATTTCAAACCGGCCCAGGCCACGACCCAGTCTTCGCGCTGCGCCCAGTGCGGCGTGCCGTTCTGTCAGTCGGGTTGTCCTTTGCAGAACAACATTCCTGACTGGCTGCGCATGACCGCCGAAGGCCGCTACGAAGAAGCCTATCTGCTGTCGTCGGCGACCTCGACCCTGCCGGAAATCTGCGGCCGTATCTGCCCGCAGGATCGTCTGTGCGAAGGCTCGTGCGTGTTGGAGCAATCGGGCTGGGAAAACGTCACCATTGGTTCGGTTGAGCGTTTTCTGGGCGATATGGCGTTTGAAAACGGCTGGATTGAGCCGATTGTCCCGGTGCAGGAGCGTGGCCAGAACATCGGTATCATCGGGGCGGGCCCTGCCGGGATTGCGGCGGCGGATCGTCTGCGCACGCTCGGATACAAAGTCACCATCTATGATCGCTATGACCGCGCCGGTGGCCTGCTGACCTACGGCATCCCATCGTTCAAGCTTGAGAAAGAAGTCGTGCTGCGCCGTACCGACCGTCTGGCGCAATCGGGCGTCGAATATGTCATGAACTGCGACATCGGTAACGACGGTGTCGTTTGAGGAACTGCGCGAAAAGCACGACGCGATCCTGATTGCTACTGGGGTTTACAAGACCCGCCGCCTGAGCGTGCCCGGTTGTGGCTCGCAGGGTGTGGTGATTGCACTCGACTACCTGACCGCGTCAAACCGCGTAGGTTTTGGCGATAGTGTACCGGACTATGTGTCGGGCCGCCTGAACGCCGAAGGCAAGAACGTCATCGTCATCGGTGGCGGCGATACGGCTATGGACTGCGTGCGCACCGCCACCCGTCAGGGGGCAAAGTCCGTCACCTGCGTTTACCGTCGTGACCGCGCCAACATGCCGGGGTCTGACCGCGAAGTTTACAATGCCGAAGAAGAAGGCGTGAAGTTCGAATGGCTGTCGGCGCCAATGGCGGTGCTGGGCGATGCCGAGACCGTCACAGGCCTTAAGGTGCAGCGTATGCGCCTGACCACGCCGGACGCGCAAGGCCGTCAGGGCATCGAAGACATTGCCGGTGCCGAAAACGATCTGCCTGCCGATCTGATCATTGAGGCTCTGGGCTTTGAGCCGGAAAACATTCCGGTCATGTTCAATGAGCCGGGCCTTGAAGTCACCAAATGGGGCACGATCAAGACTCTGGCCGGTGAATTCCAGACTCTTGTGCCCGGCGTATTCGCGGCCGGTGATATTGTGCGCGGTGCATCTTTGGTGGTGTGGGCTGTCCGTGAAGGTCAGGACGCCGCCGCCGATATCCACCACTACCTGCAAACCCAATTGGCGCTTTCTCTGTCGGAGGCGGCCCAATGAGCATGAAGCAAAATATGTCTTACGAATTTGATCTCGAACGCTACCTTGAGCAACGCCAGCGCCTGATCGACGGCCACGCCTATGATCCGGCCTCGGAAATCGATTCCTGTGGTGTCGGTGTCGTCTGCTCAATCGATGGCAAGCCGCGCCGTGACGTGGTTGAACTGGCCGTCAAGGCCCTCAAAGCCCTGTTTCACCGCGGGGCCGTCGATGCTGACGGTAAGTCCGGCGACGGTGCGGGGATTATGCTCAGTGTCCCGCAGGCCTTCTTTCAGGAGCAGGTCCGTAACATCGGCCATAACCCGCGCTCCGGCCCGGTTCTGGTCGGCCAGGTTTTCCTGCCGCGTTCCGACCTTGGGGCTCAGGAAGCGGCGCGTACCATAGTCGAGTCTGAAATCCTGCGCTCAGGGTTTTATCTCTATGGCTGGCGTCAGGCCCCGGTCGATGTCGCCCAGCTTGGCACCCGCGCCGCCTCGACCCGCCCGGAGATCGAGCAGATCATGATGGCGGCCCCAGAGGGCTTAGAGGGTGAAGCGCTGGAGCGCGCCATGTTCTTGTGCCGCCGCCGGATCGAAAAGCGTGTCGATGAAGCGAACCTTGATTGCTATCTGTGTTCGTTCTCATCCAAGACCCTGATCTATAAGGGCATGTTCCGCGCCGAACTGGTCGATGATTTCTATCTCGACCTGAAAGACCCGCGTTTTGAATCGTCGGTGGCCATCTTCCACCAGCGTTTCTCGACCAACACCTTCCCCGAATGGAAGCTGGCCCAACCGTTCCGGATGCTGGCCCACAACGGCGAAATCAACACCCTGCGCGGCAATGTCAACTGGATGAAGTCGCACGAAATCCGCATGGCGGCTTCGACCTTTGGCGATGAAGCCTCCGACGTGAAGCCGGTCATCCAACCGCGTGGCTCAGATTCGGCAGCGCTGGATAACGTGTTTGAGGTTCTGGTGCGCGCGGGCCGTTCGGCCCCGATGACCAAGGTTCTGCTGATACCGGAAGCCTGGTCGAAGCAGGAAGTGACCATGTCGGCGTCGCACCGGGCGCTCTATGCCTATGCCAACGCGGTCATGGAACCGTGGGATGGCCCGGCTGCCGTCTGCGCCACCGATGGCCGCTGGGTTGTCGCCGGCAAAGACCGCAACGGCCTGCGCCCCTTACGCGTGACGGAAACCAAGGACGGGCTGCTCATCATCGGCTCCGAAGCCGGTATGACGGGTGTGTCCGAAGAGCGCGTGTCGCGCCGTTCGGGCATCAACCCCGGCCGGATGATTGCGGTCGATCTGGAAGAAGGTAAGCTCTATTCCGAGACCGAAATCCTTGATGCCCTGGCAGCCAAGCACGACTATACTGACTGGCTGGAAAACATGGTCGATGTCGATAAGATCATCGAGCCCGGCCCTGAGCCGCGCGCCTATCACGGCGAAGAACTGGATCGCCGTCAGATCGCCGCGGGATTTACGGTCGAAGACCTCGATACCGTGCTTGACGCCATGGTCAAGGACGGCAAGGAAGCCATCGGCTCGATGGGCGACGACACGCCTCTGGCGGTGCTGTCGAACGAGTGGCGGCCTTTGTCGCACTATTTCCGTCAGAACTTCGCGCAGGTTACCAACCCGCCGATCGACCCGCTGCGCGAAGAAGCGGGCATGTCGCTCAAGACGCGCTTTAAGAACCTCGGCAACATATTGGCCGAAGACGAAGCCCAGACCAATGTGCTGGTCATGGACTCGCCGTTCATGACGACGGGCATGTATGACCGCCTGCTGGAAACCTCAAACGTCGGTCAGGTTGCTCAGCTTGACTGCTCGTTCCCGTTACCGGACGTGGCGGCAAAGCCCGGTGCGGCCCTGCGGGCGGCGCTGGATCGTCTGCGTGATGAAGCGGTTGAGGCGGTGAAGGCCGGTGCCGCCATGATCGTGCTGTCGGATAAGGCCTCTGGCCCCGCCCGCATGGGCGTGCCGATGATTCTGGCCGCCGCCGGGGTTCATGCCCGTCTGGTGCAGGAAGGCTTGCGTTCGTTTGTGTCGATCATCGTCCGGTCGGCTGAGGCCATGGATTCCCATGCCTTTGCCGTACTGGTCGGGGTGGGTGCGACGGCGGTCAACCCGTACCTTTCTCTGGAACTGATGCAGACGCGTCTTGAGGCGGGCCGTTACGGTCAGATCACCTCCTACAAAGCCTTCATGAACTACAAAAAGTCCATCGAGGCCGGTCTGATGAAGATTCTGGCCAAGAAGGGCATTTCGATCATCTCGTCCTATCGCGGCGGCTATGAGTTCGAGGCGCTGGGCCTGTCGCGGGCGCTGGTGGCCGAATTCTTCCCCGGCGTGACCTCGCGTATCTCAGGCATCGGTCTGGCCGGTATCGAGACCAAGCTTTCGGAACTGCACCAAAAAGCGTGGGCGTCCAAGCGCGCCCTCGTGCCGATTGGTGGTTTCTATAAGCTGCGGGCGGCGGGTGAGACCCACTATTATCAGCCCAAGCTGATCCACCTCTTGCAGGACGCGACGACGCGCGGCGACTATAAGACCTTCAAGACCTACTCCAATCTGGTCGGGAAGATGTCGAAGGATACGCCGACCGCACCGCGTGACCTGCTCGACTGGGCGCCGAAAGCCGCACCCGTGGCCATCGATGAAGTTGAATCGGTCAACGAAATCCGCAAGCGCTTTGTGACGCCCGGCATGTCGCTGGGGGCGCTGTCGCCCGAAGCCCATGAGACGCTCAACATCGCCATGAACCGCATCGGCGCGCGCTCGGTCTCCGGTGAAGGCGGTGAGGACCCTGAACGCTATGTCCGTCGTCCGAACGGCGATAACCCGAACTCGGCCATCAAGCAGATCGCGTCGGGTCGTTTCGGCGTGACCGCGGAATATCTGAACCAGTGCCGCGAAGTCGAAATCAAGGTCGCGCAAGGGGCAAAGCCCGGTGAGGGCGGTCAGCTTCCGGGCTTTAAGGTCACGGAATTCATCGCCCGTATGCGTCACTCGACGCCGGGGGTTGGCCTGATCTCGCCACCGCCGCACCACGATATCTATTCGATCGAAGACCTGGCGCAGTTGATCTACGACATCAAGCAGATCAACCCCGACTGCCGCGTGACGGTCAAGCTGGTGTCGCAATCGGGTATCGGCGCGGTTGCTGCTGGTGTGGCGAAGGCCAAGGCCGATGCCATTCTGGTGTCCGGTCAGGTTGGCGGCACAGGGGCTTCGCCCCTGACCTCGATCAAGTTCGCCGGCCTGCCGTTTGAAATCGGCCTCAGCGAAGCCCATCAGGTGCTGACGCTCAACAACCTGCGCGGACAGATCCGTCTGCGCTCAGACGGCGGGATGCGTACCGGCCGCGATATCGTCATCGCCGCCATGCTGGGCGCCGAAGAGTTCGGCATCGGTACGGCATCGTTGGTGGCTATCGGCTGCCTGATGGTGCGTCAGTGTCAGTCCAACACCTGCCCGGTCGGTGTCTGTGTGCAGGACGAACGCCTGCGCGCCAAGTTCACCGGCACGCCGGAAAAGGTTATCAACCTGTTCACCTTCATTGCCGAAGAAGTGCGCGAAATTCTGGCCTCGCTCGGTCTTCGTTCGCTGGATGAGGCCGTGGGTCGCACCGATCTGCTGCGTCAAATCTCACGCGGCGGCGCGCACCTCGATGACCTCGATCTCAACCCGCTACTGGTGCGAGTCGAGCGTGACCCGAATGCGCTGATCACCCTGCCGCATGAAATCAATGCGGTCGCTGATACGCTGGATGCTCAGATCGTCAAGGACGCTGCGCCACTGCTGGAGCGCGGTGAGAAAATGTCCCTGACCTATGACGTGCGCAACACCATGCGCGCGGTCGGCACCCGCACGTCGTCAGCGCTGGTTCGCCGGTTCAAGGACACGCTGGCCGATGGTCACCTGACCCTGCAACTGCGTGGCTCGGCAGGTCAGTCGCTGGGGGCCTTCGCGGTCAAGGGGCTGTTTATCGATCTGGTCGGGGAATCCAACGACTATGTGGGTAAGGGCCTGTCGGGGGCGACCATCTCGATCCGTCCGCGTCACTGGCAGGAAAAGCAGGCTTTGGCCGGCAACACCATCCTTTATGGGGCAACGTCGGGTAAGCTGTTTATCGCCGGAACCGTCGGTGAGCGCTTTGCGGTGCGTAACTCAGGCGCGACTACGGTTGTCGAAGGGGCGGGCGCGCACGGCTGTGAATATATGACCGGCGGTAAGGTCGTCATCCTCGGTTCGGTCGGTGCCAACTTCGGCGCGGGCATGACCGGCGGTGTCGCCTATGTCTGGGACCCGGACAAGTCGTTTGCCAACTATATCAACCCGGAAGGCATTACTTTGCGGTCAGTGCCGGATGAGGCGGAAGCGGAGTTGAAGGGACTGATAGAGGAGCATTTCAAAATGACCCTCTCGCCCCGCGCTGAGGCTCTGCTCGATGATTGGGACAACAGCCTCAAGGCCTTTGTTCAGGTTATGCCGAATGAGATACTGGCACTTCAGGCCCGCCTCGAAGCCAAAATCGCATAACCCTACCTGCGAGGGGCTGCAAAATGTCATCTTGCTGCGCGCCGATGCTCACGTACCCATGTACGCTGCGCTTCGGTGCTCACAAGCTAACACTTTTCGCCGCCTCACAGCGGGTTATTGGTTCAGGTATTTAGAAAGTAAAAAAGCGGTTCGTTAACAGCGAGCCGCTTTTGTTTTATGGTGGAGGTAATCAGAGCAGAGGAGGCCGCCATGAACGTCGATATCCAAACTGAGCATCACTGGCTGGAGAGGATGACCGGGGACTGGGAGATCATCCCTGATATGTCTCTGGCCGAAGCGGAACGCATAACCGAGTGGATCGAGCGCGGGCGGATGCTGCACAGGGTATGGCTGGTGGTCGAAGGCCACGGGCAGATGCCCGGCGGCGGTGAGGCGACAACCCTGATGACGCTAGGTTTTGATCGCGCCAAGGGCCGGTTTGTCGGCTCATGGGCAGGGTCGATGATGGATCATTTGTGGGTCTATGACGGCCACTGGAATGAGGCCCACAAATCCCTGTCGCTCGATTGCGAAGGGCCTGACTGGGAAAATCCCGGCCAGACCCTGAAATATCGTGATATTTACACGCTTAATGATGACAATACCCGTACCCTGACGGCTATGGTTCAGACGGCAGACGGTGAGTGGAAGCGGCTGATGCAGAACCACTACAGACGAGTGGGTTAGATACCGTCGCCGCCGAAGATCGGCTTATGGATACCGCATTCGGTCTTGTCACTCCCGGCCCAGCGGCCAGCGCGCGCGTCCTCACCGACCTCGACCGGCTTGGTGCAGGTAAAGCAGCCAATCGACGGATAGCCCTGTTCGACCAAAGGGTGCGGGGGCAGGGCGTTGGCTTCGATATAGTCAGCGATATCGTCCGCCGTCCAGTTAGCCAGCGGATTTACCTTGAAATTGCGGCCATCCCACTCAACGATCGGCATATTGGCGCGGGTCGCTGCTTGGTGGCGCTTACGGCCGGTAATCCAGGCGGTGTAGTCGTCGGTGATCTTATTCAGCGGCCGAACTTTGCGCAGGGCGCAGCAGGCATCGGGGGCCAGTTTCCACAAATTACCTTTTGGGTCGAAATCCTGTTCCTCAGTCTTATCGGCTTTGAGGTTGATCAGGTTGGTAAGCCCCAGAATCTTGGCCAGTTGATCGCGGTATTGCAGGGTCTGAAAAAAGTGCCGGTCAGTATCCAAAAAAATTACCGGCAGGTCTTTGTTGATCTGCGACACCAGATGCAGCATGACTGCGGAATCCGCGCCAAACGATGACGACAGGGCGATGGAGCCGATAAACTCATGCTCTATCGCATCGCGCAGGATGTCGGCGGCGGCCCAATTTTCATAACGGGCCGACAGTTCCGCCGCGCGGATAGCCTCAGGTGAGGCGACCTGTTCGGCAATATTGTTGATGATCATAGTCATGATCAAAACGCTTTCTACGGATTAAGCTTCCGTGAGCTTTTGGCGTAACGCCCAGATCGGTTGGCGGGCATCGGCCGCACTTTGGTACGCATTTTCAAAACGATCCGTGGCCGCCTTAATGGCCTCTTCGGGATCGGCGTCCTTGAGTACAAATTCGTTGAACCCGCAGCGCAGCATAAGGAACAACTGATCCCGCAACACATCACCGACTGCGCGGATTTCGCCCTGATAGTTCAGGTCAGAGCGCAATATACGGGCGGTCGAATAGCCGCGGCCATCGCGGTAGCCGGGGAAATTAACCTCAACCAATGCGATCTTTTCCATATAGGGAGCGAGTGCGCGAATATCATCCCCCGGATTGACGCGCACACCGTACCTGCCGTTCAGGCCCGGCAATTCGGTGAGCGCGCGCTCAAAGCCCAACACATAGGGGCCATCGGCGCCGACAACATCGTCGTCATTAAGCAGGGCCCAACCGTCAAGAATACGGGTGCCGTCCTTAGCGATCAGGGTGGGGGGGGCAGATGAATTAAGCTGGCTCATGGAGTGCCTCGGCAAAGGTTTCACGGCCCAGACGCTCAACGACATCGATGAAGCGTTCCGCAGGCGACGTGCGAAGTTGAAGATAAAGGCGCACGACTCGCTCGATGGCGGCGGGTACGGCTTCCGCCGGCAGGCCCTTACCGGTGATGACGCCCAGCGCTGCCTTTTCATCGGCGCGGCCGCCGAGCAGGATCTGATAGAACTCAATGCCCTGCTTATCGACGCCTAAGATCCCGATATGGCCGACATGGTGGTGGCCGCAGGCATTGATGCAGCCAGAGATCTTGATCTCCAGTTCACCGATCTCATCGGTCAGATCGGCATCGGCAAAGCGCTTGGAAATTTCCTGCGACAGCGGGATCGAGCGGGCATTGGCCAGGGTGCAGTAATCCAGCCCAGGGCAGGCGATGATATCGCTGATCTTCTTGGCATTGGCGGTCGACAGATTGACGCGGTCCAGTTGCTGGTACAGGGCATAAAGATCGGCCTTAGCCACATGCGGCAGGATGACGTTCTGGTCATGGGCCACGCGCAGTTCGCCGTAGGCAAAGCTGTCCGCCACATCGGCCATGACGTCCATCTGTGCGGACGAAGCATCGCCCGGCGGCAGGCCCACCGGCTTGGTCGAGATGGTCACGCTGACGTGGTCATCGCGCTTATGGGCATGGGTGTTGTTACGAACCCAGCGGGCAAAGGCCGGATCGGCCGCTTTGGCGCGGTCTAGGGCGGGGGCGTCAAATGCCTTATCGGCAAAGGCCGGATCGGGGAAGAACGAACGGATACGGTCGATCTCATAATAGGGCGCATCAATGGCGGCCTGATCGAGGGTGTTCCACTCTTCTTCGACCTGACGGGCATACTCATCAGGCCCAAGCGCCGACACAAGAATCTTGATGCGCGCCTTATAGATATTATCGCGGCGGCCATAGCGGTTATAGACCCGCAGGCAGGCCTCAAGATAACTCAGCAGTTTTTCGCCCGGTACGCCCGACTTGATCAGGTGGCCCAGATGCGGGGTGCGGCCCATGCCGCCGCCAACATAGACCTCAAAGCCCTTGGGCGTCAGGTGCAGGCCGATATCGTGGACGCGGATGGCGGCGCGGTCCTTGGTGGCACCGGTGATGGCGATCTTGAACTTACGCGGCAGGAAGGTAAATTCCGGATGGATGGTCGACCACTGACGGATCAGTTCGGCCCACGGGCGCGGATCGTCGAGTTCGTCCTTAGCCGCACCCGAAAACTGATCGGTCGTGGTATTGCGGATGCAGTTGCCGGAGGTCTGCATGGCGTGCATTTCGACTTCGGCTAATTCTTCGAGGATTTTGGGCGTATCGGCCAGCTTGATCCAGTTGAACTGAAGGTTCTGACGGGTGGTGAAATGGCCGAAATCGCGGTCATAGGTGCGCGCGATATGGGCGAATTTGCGCATCTGAACCGACGACAGAACGCCATAAGGAATGGCAATCCGTAACATATAGGCGTGCAGTTGCAGATAAAGCCCGTTCATCAGACGCAACGGCTTGAACTGATCTTCGGACAATTCCCCGCTCAGGCGGCGGGCCACCTGATCCGAAAATTCGGCGTTACGTTCACGAACGAGGGCGTGATCGAATTGGTCGTAAACATACATTCTCAGAACACTTCCGGGCGGTTGAATTGCTTAGCGGTATCAAAGGTTGTCTGGCCGATGGTTGGGCCGTTGGCGCGCACAAATTCGCGCACATGTTCACGCTGCACCGGAGTGCCGTCATCAGTGACGGGGATCAGATAGGGGGCAACCACTTCGGTCTCGCGGGCTATCCACTCGGACTTCAGCGCTTCGCCGGCGGCGTCTTCAAGGTGCGTGGCCAGGGCGGCATCTTCAACCCACTGGCCGTCAGCATACCACAGCACCAGGCCGTCGGTTAATCGGTTGGCGGTCAGGAGCTTCATGCGGGAACCTTTATCGTTGGTTGGGTCATCGCCTCAGCGTTGACCCAGTGTTCGGAACTCAAGGCCGTGACTTCGCCGATGATGACGAGGGTCGGGCCCTTGGGTGGATTGGCGGCGAGGGTGGCGGCCAGTTGATTAAGTTGCGTGGCCGTGCGCACCTCATCGGGGCGCGTGCCGTTTTCAATGATAAGCGCCGGTGTCGAACCCGCGCGGCCATGCTCCATCAGACGGGCACAGACACGGGGCGCGGTCGCCACGCCCATATAGATCACCAGCGTATGATGCGCCAGTGACAAGGCGGCCCAATCCAGTTGCAGATCGTTATGTTGCGCGTCACCATCTTTGGCGTGCCCTGTAATAAACGTAACGCTCTGCGCATGGTCACGGTGGGTCAGGGGCACACCGGCAGAGGCGGCACAGCCCAGCGCCGCCGTAATGCCGGGGGTGACGTGAACTTCGATACCGGCGGCCTTTAGCGCTTCGACCTCTTCGCCGCCACGGCCGAACACGAACGGGTCGCCGCCTTTGAGGCGCACGACGCGCTTGCCCAGGTTAGCCTGTTCGACCAGCAGGGCATGAATCTGATCCTGCGGCACAGAATGGTTTGAGCGCTGCTTGCCGACATAGAGCCGCTCACTGTCACGGCGGGCCAGATCCATGATCGCATCCCCGACCAGCCGGTCATAAACAATGACATCGGCCTCACTCAGCAGGCGCAGGGCCTTAAGCGTCAGCAGTTCCGGATCGCCGGGGCCAGCCCCGACCAGATGAACGACGCCGGTGCGGGGTTTGGGGGCTCTGATCTCAGCCAATGCGGCGGTCAGCGCCTCATCAATCTTGCCCGAACGCGCCAAGGTCGTGGCGGGGGCGGTCAGGATGTACTCCCAGAACCGGCGGCGGTCATCGACATTGCTGAAGGCTTCGCGCAAGTGTGGCGACAGTTTGAGCGCAAACTCGGCGACATGAGTCTCGGACGGGGGGACGGCAGCCTCAATTTTGCGGCGGGTTTCGCGCGCCAGAACCGGGGCTGTGCCGCCGGTGGCCACGCCAATCGATAACGATCCGCGATCAATAATGGCCGGGATATGAAAATCACTCAGGTCGGGCTGATCGACGACATTGACCGGGATTTTCAACGTGTGGGCCAAGGCCGCCCCACGCTCCGCTGAGGTACGATCTTCAAACGCCACCAGAATCAGCGAAGCGCCATGCAAATCATCGGCGGTGGGCCATGCGGTGTGGTCTATGTCATAAATCAGCAGTTCCGCCGGTGTGCGCTCCACCAGATTAAGTTTGCGCGCAAGCGTCACCCCTGCGCCAATCAGCGCAACCTTACGGCCTTCCAGCGGCCAGGACAGGGGCAAAGCGATCATAACATCCTCAACAGGTGTGGGCTTAAGCCATCATACCTTAGTGTGGACTTTTAATCTCTAGCCATGGGCTGGAAAAGCGATGGTTTTTACCCTCTGGGATTAGAGGGGCTAAATAACAGTAACTTATTGCGAATTATGCGCAAATCAGCGTGTGGCATTCAGCAAATAGTCGAAGTCTGACGTGGAGCCGAAGGGGCGGCCATCAGCCTTGCCCGTTTCGGTTGTCAAGCAGAAGTGGTGCTGAAGCGGATGGCGGCCAAATGCGCGCGCATCATCCGGTCCTTCGGCCAGCGGTAAGGCGACTTTAAGCGGATGTTGTGCGGATTTACGCTGGCACAGGGCGCAGGTGCAGTGTTCTTTGCTGCCGCTCAGATCCGACAGGTCAAAATTAATGTCGCCGAAATGGGCAGCGCCTAGGTGGAGCATGATACGCCTCCGATATTTACAAAGCGCATCCCTAAAAGTGTTATCGGTTTTAGGCTAAGATGCGCGCACATTAAACAGTACACAGATATAGTGCAGTGCAAATAAAGGAACAATTAGGCCCTATTGCGGCTGAGGGTTAATGCCCAGCACCGTTCCGCTTATTGATGGTCAATTTTTCGAGATCGACATCGGGCAGGCAGCGTAGGTTAACCGCAACCATTGCCTTGCCATCCGGGGCTGTGCCTTCGCCGTAGGGTTCGACGCCGCAGACCTTGCAGAAATTATGAGCGATTTTCATTGTGTTGAACCGATAGGTTTCGATATCGGCCGGATCGGTTTTGAGGTGAAGCGCATCCTTAGCCACAAAGGCCAGCAGGCTGCCGCGCCTGCGGCAATAGGAGCAATTGCAGTCAATAGCGTCCTTGAAATCGCCCTCGACCTCGAAGCTGATCTTCCCGCAATGGCAGCTTCCGGAATGTAGCATGGTTTCCTCCTGTTTTGCCGGAGGTTAGCGAATCTGAAAGCTGTGGGCAAATCTCGTTTGTGTGGTTTGCCCCCTCCACCCCTTCGGGGTCCCCTCCCCCGTAAACAGGGGAGGAGAAAATAAGCCCCTCCGGTGGTGCCGAAGGGGCTTTGATAACTAACGGGTGCAGGGTCTGTGACCCTGCTATTTCACGCCCATTTTCTTTTGCAGTTCCGACGATGAGGTCGTGTACTGGAAGCGCAGTTTCTTTTCCGGATAGACGTAGCGGAAGGCCTGCTGCGACATCAGGGCGGCTTCGTGGAAGCCCGACAGGATCAGCTTCAGCTTGCCCGGATAGTAGTTGATGTCGCCGATGGCAAAGATCTGCTTTGTTGAGGTCTCAAACTTTTCGGTATCTACCGGGATCAGGTTTTCATGCAGGTTGAGGCCAAACTCAGCCACCGGTCCCAGCTTCATGGTCAGACCGAAGAAGGGCAGGAAGGCATCGGCATCGATATGAAGTTCGTTGCCGTCATTGTCCTCAATCGTCACGGATTCGAGGGTGTGGCCGGTTTCGCCCTTAAGCGCAGTCGCCTGACCGATCACAAGGTCCATCTTGCCGTCTGCGACCAACTGGCGCATTTGGGCGACGGTGTGCGGGGCGGCGCGGAAGTCGTCGCGGCGGTGAACGAGGGTTATGCGTTCGGCCACTTTGGCGAGGTTGACCGTCCAGTCGAGGGCGGAATCGCCTCCGCCGGAAATGACGATGCGTTTGCCGCGGAAGGCCTCCATCTTGCGGACGGCATAGTGCACGCCCTTACCGGCGCCGAGGTTTTCAAAGCCGTCAATGCCGGGGATAGGCGGCTTTTTCGGCTGGAAGGAGCCACCACCGGCGGCGATGATGATGCAGCGGGCCTCAATCGTCGTGCCTTGGTCGGTGGTCAGTTTCCACTTGATCGTGCCGTCATCCTGCTCGACCTTTTCGATCGCCACAGCCATTTCGTTGAAGTGGTACTTGGCGCCGAACGGGGCGATTTGCTCCAGCAGGCGGTCGGTCAGGTCGCTGCCGCTGATGATCGGCCAGGCCGGAATGTCATAGATTGGCTTTTCCGGATAAAGCTCGGCGCACTGACCGCCCGGCTTATCCAGAATATCGACCATATGGGCCTTGATATCGAGCAGGCCCAGTTCAAAAACGCTAAACAATCCGACGGGGCCCGCGCCAATGATGATGACGTCGGTGGTCCAGGATTGTCCGGCTTCCAGCACGTCCAACGATGCGATCAGGTCTGCGTGGCTCATATTCGTCTCCGATAGGCTAACTCAAAGGGCAAAGTGATTTTCCAAACGGCCTTCAGGATTTGGCAATCACTCTGTAAGATTAGTATTTTTAAACCGTGGCGAACCCTATATAGGTAGCCGGGATAGATTTGTTGATGGATGCGTTATGTCTCGCGATCGTTTGCCGCCATTGTCGGCGCTTCGGGTATTCGAAGCTGCCGCCCGCCACGAAAGCTTTAAGCACGCGGCCGAAGAACTGTTTGTGACCCCCGGTGCGGTCTCTCAGCAGATCCGTCTGCTTGAGGATCATGTCGGGGTTGAGCTGTTCGTGCGCGATGGCCGGCGGGTTGTGCTGTCCGATGCGGGCAAGGCCTCGGCCCTGATCCTCAAGGAAGCGTTCGAGAAGATGTTCGAGGCGACGCGCCTGATGAAACAGGTGCAGCAAAAGGGCCGGGTGACGATTTCGGTGGCACCCAGTTTTGCCGCCAAATGGTTGATGCCGCGCCTGAGCGATTTCAACGCCGAAAACCCTGATGTCGATGTCTGGGTCAGCGCCGATATGACCACGACCGATTTCGCCACCTCTGATGTCGATTTGGCCATCCGCTACGGCCACGGCAACTATCAGGGGGTTAATGTCGAGCATCTGCTGGAAGAGGGGGTTTTGCCGGTCTGCTCGCCGCTGTTGTATGACGCCGCCCCGATCCGCAAGCCCGAAGACCTGGGCAATCATGTTCTTCTGCACGATGTCGGCTTTGAGACTGATCCGACCTGCCCCGACTGGCCGATGTGGTTCAAGGCCCATAAGGTCGAGGGTGTCGATGCGTCGCGCGGCCCGCGCTTTAACCAGAGCCATATGGTCATTGAGGCTGCCGTCGCCGGTCGCGGCGTGGCATTGGCCAAGCGCACCATTGCCGAGGCCGACCTCAAAGCCGGACGTTTGCAAGCCCTCTTTGGTGAGGATTTCAGCCCGATTTCCTACGGCTATTACCTGGTATGGCCGCAGTCGCGCGAGCCGTCGCAGGCTCAGACACGGTTTATGGACTGGTTGCGCGCGCAGGCCAGAGACGAGGGCAACCCCTCGCTCGGCGGCTTTGATAAGCCTGTGTTCGCGGCGCAAGATATCTGACATTTTTAGTCCAGCCACGCCGGCACCGGCAGGTTTTTGCTGCGCAAAAATTCCGGGTTGTAAATCTTTGAGGCATAGCGATTGCCGTAGTCGCACAGGATAGTGACGATGGTCTTGCCGGGGCCTAGGTCCTTGGCCAGACGGATGGCACCGGCGATATTGAGCGCGGTTGACCCACCCATCACTAGACCTTCGTTTTGCACCAGATCAAACACGATCGGCAGCCATTCTTCGTCCGAAATCTGATAGGCATGGTCGATCACAGCACCCTCAAGGTTCGCGGTAATGCGGCCTTGGCCCACGCCTTCGGTGATGGACGAACCTTCGGACTTCAACTCGCCGCTGGTGTAGTAGCTATAAAGGGCCGCCCCCAGCGGATCGGCCAGACCAATCTTGATGTCTGGGTTTTGGTCTTTCAGGTACAGGCTCATGCCCGCCAGCGTGCCGCCCGATCCGACCGCGCAGATAAAGCCGTCGATCTTGCCGTCGGTCTGCGCCCACACTTCGGGGCCGGTGGCGTCGATATGGGCCTGACGGTTGGCGACATTGTCAAACTGGTTGGCCCAGATGGCGCCTTCCGGGGTTTTGGCGGCTAACTCTTCGGCCAGACGGCCGGAATAGCGCACATAGTTGTCAGGGTTGGAATAGGGCACGGCATCGACTTCGATCAGCTCCGCGCCGAGCAGTTTGATGGCGTCCTTCTTTTCCTGAGACTGGGTGCGCGGGATCACGATGACGGTTTTATAGCCCAAAGCGTTGGCAACGGTCGCTAAACCAATACCGGTATTGCCCGCCGTGCCTTCGACGATGGTGCCGCCGGGACGCAGCAACCCCTTGGCCTCGGCATCGCGGATGATCCACAGGGCGGCGCGGTCTTTGATCGACTGGCCGGGGTTGAGGAACTCGGCCTTGCCCAGAATCTCACAGCCGGTCGCCTCCGACGCCGCCTTCAGGCGGATCAGGGGCGTGTTACCGATCAGGTCGATGACGGAGGCTGCGGGCTTTTGCGAGTGTGACAAGACGGCGCTCCCTTTGAGGGTGATGGTTTTTCGAGTGTCTCTTTAATCAAAGGCTTTATCCAGCCCAAGCGATAGTTTCTAATGGCGGGGTTTAGTGGTTCTGTGGCCTTAAGACAAGCGCATTGAAAACCGTTCGCAGGAAAACCTGCCACGGTTCAGGCATTTTTACGCATCGGTTCAGCAAAAATGATTGTTCTTCGCGCATCGCCTCCCCTATAGCTTGGCGAAACAAACAGAGGAACCATAAGGCTCATGGCCGTCTTTACGCCCGTATCTTTGGAAGAGGCCACAGCCTATCTCAGCCAGTATGATATCGGCGACCTGATCCACCTTGAAGGGATCGAAGAGGGGGTGTCCAACACCAATTTCAAGGTCGAAACGACGACGGGTCTTTATGCCCTGACCTTGTTTGAGGCGGCAACGCCCATCGATGATCTGCCCTATTTTATGGACTATACCCTGCATCTGGATCGCAAGGGCTATCCGGCACCTGGGCCTGCAATCATGACCTCCGGTGAGACCATTGGTGAGGTGTCGGGGCGCAAAGCCGCGCTCATCAAATGGCTGCCCGGACGCTGGCCACGCAATCCCGATACCCGCCATGCGGCCTCAGCCGGTGAATATCTGGCCAAGCTGCATAAGGTGGGGGCGGATTTTGCCCAAACGCGCGAAAATTCGATGGGGATTGCGGCTTGGCCGCACCTGATCGCGCGCTGCGAACCCAAGGCCAGTCAATCGGCACGGGCGATGGCGATCTTAGAGGATTTCCGCAAGGAACTGGATTTCCTGAACGGGGTGTGGCCCAAGCCCGGCGCGCTGGAAAGCGGCGCTATCCATGCCGATTATTTTACCGACAATGTGCTGATGGACGATGACGGCAATGTCACCGGCGTCATCGACTATTACTATGCCTGCACGGATTTCTACGCCTACGATCTGGCGGTCAGCCTCAATGCCTGGGGCTTTACGCCGGGCGGGCAAGCCATGCCGGATATGATTTCGGCCTTTGCCAAGGCCTATCACGCTGAGCGGCCCTTGAGCGATGCCGAGGTTGAAGCCTTGCCGCTGTTTGCGCGCGGATCAGCCGTGCGCTTTACCCCTGACGCGGCTTTATGACCTGCTCAATCACGACCCATCATGGGTAGTCAAACCGAAGGACCCGGAAGCCTTTTACCGCCGCCTGGATTACCACCGAGCGATTAAGGATGGCTGGGCGTATTTCTGATCATAAATTGGCTTAAGGTTTAATAGTCCAATCGGTAAAGGCCTCTGATAAGTCCTTCATGAATGCCGTCTTTGTTATTAAATCAAACTGTATAAGTCCCATAACGGCTTTATCTTCATTATCGTATATTTTGACCCAACTTGTTTGATCGCTTAAAATGAAATTTTCAGAGAAGTTGTCAAAATAGCGAAAATCGAAACTAGGTGTTTGATATATAAATTTTTCAGGGCTGTAATTATAGATTAGCCTGAATGAGGATTCTTCGATCTTGGCCCACCGAATAGCATCATCTCTATCTTCAAATAATTTGTAACGTGGTCTTTCCGGAAACTTCAGCACAACGAACAAATTGTTACTCCTTTTAACCCACAAACCCCTTAACCGCAGCAAGGGCGGCGGCGTAGTCGTTTTTGATCGGGGTTATGGTTTCCTTGCGGCCATAAAGTACCTGAATAGCTTCGGGGATTTCGGGGGCGAAACCTAAAGCCTCAGTCACAAATTCCGGGAACTTGGCGGCATGGGCGGTCGACAGGGCAATGATCGGCTGGCCGGATTTGCGTTCCAAAGCGGCAGCCACCGCCACGGCGGTATGAGGACAGATGACCTGACCCCAGGCATCATAGGCGTGCTTGATCGTTGCCTTTGTGGTGGCTTCCGTCACGGTTGACGCCGAAACCTCAGCCTTTAAGGCCGCCTGCATGTCCGCCGATAAAGTAACGTCGCCATCGGCGGCAAACGTGTCGAACAGGGCCTTTGTGGCGGTACCATCACGGCCCGACGCCTCAAACACCAGACGCTCAAAGTTCGACGGGGCCTGAACATCCATGGAAACGCTGGCGGTCGGGGTGGCCTGATGGCGGACATAGCGGCCGGTATTGATGGCCTGACTAAGGGCATCATTGGAGTTCACAGCGGCGTGCAGATGGCCGACATTGGCGCCGATCTTGCGCCCGGCCCAGCCGGCAAAGGCATCACCGAAATTGCCGGTTGGCACCACAAATTCAGGATGATCGGCACCTGAGGCTGCCGCGGCGGCCAGATAGTACGGCACCTGACCCAGCAGGCGGCCCCAATTGATCGAATTGACGCTGGAGATCAGGCCGGTTTCTTTGAGTGACACCTCACCCAAAAGCTGCTTCACAAAGCGCTGGCAGTCGTCGAAATCGCCTTCGACGCCGATATTGAGGACGTTGTCAGCTTCAACCGTTGTCATCTGCAGGCGCTGCACCGGTGAGACGCGGCCCAGCGGATGAAAAACCACCAGACGCACATGCTCAGAACCCGCAAAGGCGCGCACGGCGGCAGCGCCCGTATCGCCGGACGTGGCCGTAACCAGTGTCAGCTTCTCGCCGCGCTGAGACAGGGCGGCATCGGTCAGGGGGGCGATCATCTGCATGGCCATGTCTTTGAACGCCAGGGTCGGGCCGTGCCACAGTTCCAGAATCCACAGATTGTCCTCAACCTGCGTCAGCGGCGTTTCGCCATTCCGCAAAAACGCGGCCCTGGTCTTGGCGGCAGCGGCTTTTACGGCCTCCGCCCCCAGCACATCGACGCCGAACAGGGTCAGCAGCTTTTCGGTCAGGACCCCGTAATCGCCCTTGGCGGCGGTGTTAAGCTCTGCGGTATCAAGGCTCGGCCAGCTTTGCGGCACATAAAGACCGCCATCGGGGGCCAGACCATCCAGAAGCGCGCCCGCAAAGGTGCGATGGTCGTTAAAGCCGCGCGTACCGATATAGTTCATCGTCAAAAGCCTGTACCTTTGGTCTTCGTCGGGGGTGAAATTCGCCCATCCAGCCGGATTTAAAGCCGCAACCCGCAAAATGGTTCCAATGGATACCGTTTTGAGGGCAAGTTTTTCGATTTTAAGCGAAAAGGCTTCACTTAAGGGCTGTCACGAATTAGAAGTCCCGCAACCGATTTTAAGTCGGGCACGCCCTAACACTTTAAGCTGTCTGAGAAAAGACATTTATGACCGTCATGGCCGCAAAAACCGAAGTCCTGACCCTGCCTGAGCCCCTGCTCAAGGCCCGCCGTCTGACGGTTAAGATCGGCTCGGCTCTGGTGGTCAATGCCGAGACGGGTGAGGCCGACATCGACTGGATGCGCGGTATGGCGCAGGATGTGGCCGCCCTGATGCGTGAGGGCAAGCAGGTCATGATCGTCTCTTCCGGTGCCGGTGCTTTGGGTCGACGCTATCTGGGCCTCAAAGGCTCGCGTTTGCGACTCGATCAGAAACAGGCAGCCGCCGCGGTCGGGCAACCCCGTCTGATGCAGGCCTGGGAAGGCGTGTTCAACGAGCTGGGTCTCAAGACCGCGCAGGTGCTGCTGACCCGCGAAGATACTGAAAAACGCCGTCGCTGGCTCAATGCGCGCGCGACGATCGAGACCCTGTTTGATCTGGGGTGCGTGCCGATCGTCAATGAAAACGACACGGTCGTGACCGAAGAAATCCGCTATGGCGACAATGACCGATTGGCCGCGCGAGCCGCGCAACTGGTGCAATCTGAAGCGCTGATTTTGCTGTCGGATATTGATGGACTCTATACAGCTGATCCGCGTAAAAATCCTGACGCCCGCCATATTCCGCTGGTCGAAAAGCTTGATGCCGAAATCGAGGCCATGGCCGGTGGGGCCAATACGTCGGCTGGTGTGGGCACGGGCGGCATGGCGACCAAGATCGCGGCGGCCCGGATTGCGGGCTCGGCGGGCTGTTCGACCACCATTGCTTACGGAGCCATGCTGCGGCCTTTGTCGGCATTGGCGTCGGGGGCTAAGTTCACCCTCATCCGGGCGCAAAGTTCGGTCACCGCCGCCTACAAGGCGTGGATTGCGGGCACGGTCGTGCCGGCAGGTGAGGTCGTGCTCGATGACGGGGCGGTGGCCGCGCTGAAATCCGGCAAGAGCCTGTTGCCTTCGGGTATCGTTGAGGTGCATGGCAGCTTTGACAAGGGCGACAGCATCTCCATATTGGGTGTGGACAGGGCCGAGCATGCGCGTGGCATTGTCGCCTATGGGGCTGACGAAATCCGCCTGATCAAGGGGCGACCGTCGAAAGAGATTGAAGGGCTGTTGGGTTATACGGCCGGTGACGTTATTATTCACCGCGATAATATGGCGATGGTTTGAGGCTTAGATGTCTAACGGCTTATACTTCTCGCTTTTGCTTATCCCGCTAATTGCGATGTTCGGCGCGCTTTGGTTGCCCAAAAAGTGGTTTAAGTATTGCCTCATTACGTTCATAGCCTGTTTTCCGTTTATCGCATTTGGGCTTTGGGTGTTGTGGGATATCAGCATAAATTCAGTTGTAGTGGATCGCGCTATTTTTCTGCCGATAGCGATTCTTGCGATGGTTAATGCTTTCTGGCTATTTGCTAGTTTTATGGGCGGGATAATTTATTATGTTGTTAAGGTTGTAGTCAGGAATAAGTCACTATGAGCGAAATGCCTTTGAAAGACCTGATGGCCTATATGGCCAAAGCCGCCAAGGCAGGCGCTGAGGCTTTGCGTCTGGCCGGGCCGGAAGTTCGCACCAAGGCTATCCTTGAGGCCGCCAAGGCCATCCGGGCGCGCAAAGGTGAAATCCTAGCCGCCAACCAAGCCGATCAGGCCGCTGCCGCCACTAAGGGCATTACCAAGGCGATGATTGAGCGCCTGGTGCTCAATGACGACCGCGTTGAGGCGATGGCTAAGGGGCTGGAAGAGGTCGCGGCACTTCCCGATCCGGTCGGGCGTGAACTGGCGCGCTGGAGCCGCCCGAACGGGCTTGATATCGCCCGCGTGTCTACCCCCATTGGGGTCATCGCCATCATATACGAGTCTCGCCCCAACGTGACGGCAGACGCCGCGGCCCTGTGCATCCGTTCGGCCAATGGTGCGATTTTGCGTTCAGGCTCTGAGGCGCTGGCGTCGGCGCTGGCGATTTTTAAGGCCATTGAAGACGGTCTTGAGGCAGCGGGCTTGCCCAAGACCGCAATCCAGCTTGTGCCGGTGTCGGATCGTGATGCGGTCGGGCTTATTCTTGGCGGGCTGGACGGGGCGGTGAGTTTGATCATTCCCCGCGGTGGTAAGTCCCTGGTGGCGCGCGTGCAGGCCGATGCGCGGGCGCCCGTATTGAGCCACCTCGAAGGGCTCAACCACACCTATGTCCATGCCGATGCTGATCCCGATAAGGCGGTGGCACTGACGCTGAACGCCAAGATGCGGCGGGTGTCGGTGTGTGGCTCGACGGAGACCTTGCTGATCGACAAGGCGGTGGCGGCTGACCTGCTGCCGAAGATCGCGCAAGCCCTGGTGGATGCCGGTTGCACCCTCAAGGGCGATGCGGCCGCACAGGCTATTTTCGCGATGGAGGCGGCGACCGAAGAGGATTGGAAAACCGAATATCTCGATACCGTTCTGTCGGTGCGGGTGGTCGATGATATCCATCAGGCGATGGATCACATCAAGACCTACGGCACGGAACATACCGAATGCATCATCACTGAAAATGCTGAGGCCGCAGAGCTGTTTCTGAACTCGGTCGACAGCGCCATCGTGCTGTGGAACGCCTCGACCCAGTTTGCTGATGGCGGGGAGTTTGGGCTGGGGGCTGAGATCGGTATTGCCACCGGACGGATGCACGCGCGCGGGCCTGTGGGGGCAGAACAACTCACCACCTTCAAATACCAAGTACGTGGAACCGGCCAAACTCGTCCCTGATTTTCGGGCTAAATCGCCCCTGAGTGCGTTGCAAAGCTTAGGCTGTATTCATATACAGCCGTAGCTTAGCGTCTGCTCAGGAACCATTTTTCCTCGAAAATGTCGCTCCGTTACTGTTTTACCACGTCTCGACCTTGGGTTTAAAGTTTGTGTCAGACGTGACCTGAGATTGTCATAAGCTTGTCGCAGAATCGGGTTAGGCGAAGTTTACGGATTTTTCGTTTCATTTGGCGTACTGTGATCCGTGTAAAGACAATCTCCTCGGATAGGTCATGCCGGACTATAAACCGCCCGCCAAACATTATGTCCCGCTGGGCGCGATCCTTGCGTTTGCGGGCCTTATTATCATGGCCGCTATTCCTGATTTCCAGCCCTACACGGCCTGGGCGTCGCTGATCCTTGTGGCGTATGGCCTGATCAGTTGTTACTCGCGTCTTCAGACCTATCTTGAGGTGCAGGCGGCCAAGCCCGCTCAGGAAATCCGCGTCAAGGTTCAGCCCGAAGGCCCATCGTTTCAGGAAGTGCTGCGCGCCATGCCGGACCCGGTCATGGTGGTCTCTGGTCTTGAGCCCGATGACATCGCCGGGCGCTGGGTGGTGTTTGCCAATAAAGCCGCCATGAAGCTGTTCCGCATGGAGCGCGAAGGCGGGCTGTTGGTGTCCTATATCCGTAATCCCGAACTGCTCGAAGCGGTCGATGAGGCCCTGTTTGGTAATGTCAGCCGCTCGACCCTGTTTGATGAAACCGGCGGGGCGCAGGACCGGTTCTGGCAGTCATGGACATCGCCCCTGCCGGTTGAGGGTACGGGTAAGCGTCTGGCGCTGATGGTGATGCGCGATGAAACCGATGTGCGCCGCATTGAGCGCATGCGCGCGGATTTTCTGGCCAATGCCAGCCATGAACTGCGCACGCCGCTGGCCTCCCTTTCAGGCTTTATCGATACCCTGCGTGGTCATGCCAAGGACGACGAAGGGGCGCGCGATAAGTTCCTTAATATCATGGCCGCTCAGGCCGACCGCATGGGACGACTGATCAATGACTTGCTGTCACTTAGCCGGATTGAAATGAATGAGCATGTCCCGCCGACGGGTGAGGCCGATATTCCGCTGGCGGTCAAGGATGTGGTCGATTCCCTGACCATACTGGCGCAGGAAAAGGGCGTGGCCATTTCGGTCACCGCCCCTAAACCCGGCCTGTTTCCCGTCATTGGTGACCGCGATCAAATATTGCAGGTCGTCCAGAACCTGACCGACAATGCCCTGAAATATGCGCCCGAAGGCTCGGTGGTTGAGATTGAGGTTCTGCTCGATCAGGCCTTGCCGCAGGTGTCGGCTCCGGCGGAGGGGCAGGCCTCGCGTCTGATGTTGTTGCGCCCCGACCGGCAGTTGAACGATGTCTACACCGTCGTGCGGGTGCGCGATCATGGTCCCGGTATCCGGCGTGAGTTCCTGCCGCGTCTGGCGGAGCGCTTTTACCGCGTCGAAGGCCAGAAAAGCGGCAATAAGCTGGGCACGGGACTGGGTCTTGCTATCGTCAAGCACATCATCAGCCGCCACCGTGGCGGGCTGGTGGTCGAAAGCGTGGCAAGCGAAGCCCAAGTTGGTGCGGAAAGCCAGAAATCAGAACGTGTGGCGGCCTTGCCGGTCAATGAGGTCAGAACCTTTACGGCATTCAGCGCCTATTTCCCGCAAAAGTCGGTTTACGGACAAATTCCGGTTGGGCCGCGCCTGTTGGATGATGACTTGAAACACACAGGTTGAGCTTAGTTTCGGCCTTTTCGGACTAATCACGGCCATTTGTGACGCATGTTATAAAACTGTCACAAAAAGTACTTAAAGGGCGCACCAAGACAGTCTATAGGCCGTCTTATCCGGGTGTAAGTCCGGCATACGCAATTTCAGGGTTTCCCAGTTTATGACCGGCTATCTCTTTCTCGCGCTGATCGTTTTCTCAGTCGCCAGCTTTATGTTTGGCCGGTCACTGGCGCGGCGTAAGGCGGCGGCCCAAGGCGTGCGCGGTCATTCGCTGCCTGCCTTTTCAGGCTGGTTTGTGGCGATCTGGAGTTTTATCCCGGCGGCCCTGATCCTGTTTGTTCTGGTCGTGTTTGGCGGGCGGGTTGAAAACGCGATCGTGCAGGCTGATGTGCCCGCCGCCGTTCAGCAATTGCCGGAGCTTAATCAGGGCCTGTTCTTTCAGGATGTGCGCGCCACTGTAAACGGCGGCATGGCCAGCACCACGGTTTATGACGGCGAACTGAAAGCCGCTTTTGACCATAAGGTCGCTCAGGCCAAAAGCGTTGATAACACCATCACGCTTGGGGCCTATGCCCTGACGGTTGTGTTGGCACTGGCGGGGGCCGCCTTTGCCTACAGTCGCCTGTCGCCGCAGTTTCGGGCCCGCAATAGTGTCGAGCGCTGGGTGTCGGCTTTTCTGGTCGCCTGTTCGGTTGTAGCGATCCTCACCACCCTGGGGATCATCCTGTCGCTGTTGTGGGAATCCTTGCGCTTCTTTCAGTCGGTATCGCCGCTTGATTTCCTGTTTGGCACCCATTGGTCGCCGCAGATCGCCATGCGCGCCGATCAGGTCGGCTCCTCCGGCGGGTTTGGGGCTGTGCCGTTGTTTGTCGGCACCTTCCTGATCATGATCATTGCGATGTGTGTGGCCGCACCGGTCGGGCTCTATTCGGCCATTTATTTGTCGGAATATGCCTCACCGTTCATGCGCGCCTGGATCAAGCCGGTGCTGGAAATTCTGGCCGGCGTGCCGACCGTGGTCTACGGCTTTTTTGCCGCGCTTGTGGTCGGGCCGAGCTTTCGTGAGTTTTTCAACTGGCTGGGCGCGTTCATGCCGGGTACGCCGATGGGCGAATATCTGATGAACGTGCAAAACCAGATGGCGCTGGTGGCCGGTGTGGTCATGGGCATCATGCTGATCCCGTTTGTGTCGTCCCTGTCCGATGACATTATCAACTCGGTGCCGCAATCCTTACGCGACGGGTCGCTGGCCATGGGGGCGACGCGCTCTGAGACGATCAAGAAAGTCGTTCTGCCTGCCGCCTTGCCGGGTATCTCAGGTGCCATGCTGCTGGCAGTGTCGCGGGCGGTCGGGGAAACCATGATCGTGACCATGGCCGCTGGTTTACAGGCCAAGACCACGCTTAATCCGCTTGATACCGTCACGACCGTCACCGTGCAGATCGTCACGCTTCTGACCGGCGATCAGGAATTCGACAGCCCCAAGACACTTGCTGCCTTTGGTCTGGGTCTGACCCTGTTTGCCGTGACCCTTGCTCTTAACCTGATCGCTCAGCGCATCGTCCAGAAATATCAGGAACAATATGACTGATTCCGCTCAATCATCTCTGGCTGAAACGCGCGCGGCGGCACAGCCCGACCTGAAGACCCCAGATCTTAAGACAAAGGTGGCGAAGCGCCTGAAATCGCGCCACGCGGCCGAGCTGCGCTTTCGCGCCTATGGCATACTGGCGGTATCCGTGGCGGTGCTGTTCCTCGGCATACTGCTGGAGCGCATCATCCATCAGGGCTACACCGCCTTTGTCACCCATTCGATCACGACCGAGGTCTATCTCGACCCCAACCGTATTGACCCGACCGATATCATGGGCGCCAATTACGACCAGATGATCACGGAACAGGTCATGGCGAAGATGGGCGTGAGTGATGATGAATACGGCACGACATCAGGCGAATATAAAGAAATCCTGTCGCCGGATCTGGGCTTTAAGGCGCTGGAGGCCCTGCGTGACAATCCAAAGCTGCTGGGTCAGAAAATCAGCCTGACGTCACCGATCGCCGCCAATGCCGACCTTTACTATAAGGGTGAAATCACGCGCGACGTCGTTGAGGCGGATCGCAATGTTTCCGATCAGCAAATGGTGTGGATGGACGCTCTGAAAAGCAAGGGCTTGGTCACCAGCCATTTCAACACCTATCTGTTCACCAATACCGACTCGACCCAGCCGGAACTGGCGGGGCTTCTGGGGGCGATCATGGGCTCGGCCATGATGCTGCTGGTGACGGCGGTGCTGGCCATTCCGATCGGTGTCGGAGCGGCGCTGTTCCTTGAAGAGTTTGCGCCCAAGAACCGCTGGACGGCCCTGATCGAGGTCAATATCAACAACCTGGCGGCCGTGCCGTCGATTGTTTATGGTCTTTTGGGCTTGGCGGTGTTTATCAACTGGCTGGGTATGCCGCGCTCATCGCCGCTGGTCGGCGGTGTGGTGCTGGCGCTGATGGCTCTGCCGACCGTGATTATCGCCACCCGCTCATCCCTGCGCGCCGTGCCGCCGTCGATCCGCGAAGCCGCGCTCGGTATTGGCGCGTCAAAGACTCAGGCCGTGTTCCACCATGTGCTGCCACTGGCCATGCCGGGCATCATGACCGGCACCATTATTTCTCTGGCCCACGCTCTGGGGGAAACCGCGCCGCTTCTGATGATCGGCATGATCTCCTTTGTGCCGGGTCTGCCGGAAAGTGTCACCTCAGCCGCCTCGGTTTTGCCGGTTCAGATCTTTATCTGGGAAAACGCCTCTGAGCGCGCCTTCCACGAACGAACGGCGGCGGCCATCATCGTGCTTTTGGTATTCATGATCATCATGAACCTGGCGGCGATCCTGCTGCGTCGTCGCTTTGAAAGACGGTGGTAATCATGAAACTCTATACGCGCCCGCTTTACGCCCCTGATACGTCCATCGGTAAACCCAGAGACCCGTCCATGACCACGACCGCTACAACCCCGAAGTTCGTCGCCCGTGACGTTAAGGTTCACTATGGTGACAAGCAGGCCCTGCACGGTATCGACATCGATATCCTTGATAAGTCGGTGACCGCCTTTATCGGCCCGTCGGGTTGCGGTAAGTCGACCTTCCTGCGTTGTCTCAACCGCATGAACGACACCATCCCCAGCGCCCGTGTTGACGGCACTATCCTGCTTGACGGCGAAGACCTGAACGACCGTAAGGTCGATCCGGTGGTCCTGCGCGCTCGTGTCGGCATGGTGTTCCAGAAGCCGAACCCGTTCCCTAAGACCATCTATGAGAACGTCGCCTACGGCCCGAAAATTCATGGCCTGGCGACCTCGAAAGAAGAGATGGATCACATCGTCGAAAGCTCGCTCAAAAAAGCGTCGCTGTGGAACGAAGTCTCTGATCGCCTGCACCAGCAGGGCACCGGCCTGTCCGGCGGCCAGCAGCAGCGTCTGGTGATTGCCCGCGCTATTGCGGTCGGCCCCGAGGTCATCCTGATGGATGAACCCTGTTCGGCGCTTGACCCGATTGCGACGGCCAAGATCGAGGAACTGATCGATGAGTTGCGTCAGCAGTTTTGCATTGTCATCGTTACCCACTCAATGGCTCAGGCAGCCCGGGTGTCGCAAAAGACCGCCTTCTTCCATCTCGGCAATTTGGTCGAGGTTGGTAACACCGAAGATATCTTTACCAATCCTAAAGACCAACGCACTCAGGATTACATTACTGGGCGTTTTGGTTAAGAGCGCGCATTTATATCCCAAAACCGGCCCCACTTTTGGGAATGCGCTTTGGTCAAGGAGTGAGACATGAACCCGCATACCGTTAAGACCTATGGCGAAGAACTGGATCAATTGTCGGCTGAGGTCATCCTTATGGGGGGGCTGGCTGAGGCTCAGGTGGCTGATGCCGTCGAAGCCGTCGCCCGCCGCGATGTCGCCCTGGCCCAGAGCGTCATTCAGCGCGATCAGCGCCTTGATGAACTGGAAAAAGACATTGAGCGCAAGGCCATCCGCCTGATTGCGCTGCGTCAGCCGATGGCGTCCGATCTGCGACGGACTGTCGCCGCCATGAAGATCGCCACGTCCTTGGAGCGCACCGGCGATCTGGCCAAGAATATCGCCAAGCGCTCACTGGTTATTTCCGAGTCCGAGCCGATGTCGGGCCTGACCCGCTCGATCGAGCGTATGGGCAAGCTGGTGTCGTCGCGTCTGCGTGATGTCCTGGATGCCTATAAGGGCTCAAAGCTGGATATAGCCCAGGCCGTCTGGTCGTCGGATACTGAAGTCGATGAACACTACAACGCCATGTTCCGCGAACTTCTGACCTACATGATGGGCGATCCGCGCACCATTTCGGCCTGCACGCACGTCCTGTTCATGGCCAAGAATCTGGAACGCATCGGCGACCATGCCACCAATATGGCCGAGCACATCCACTACGAGGTGACCGGCGAAGACTACATGAACGAACGCCCCAAACTCACGACTATGGAACCATAACCATCCGGTGAAAGTCCCTCGGCTAACGCCTCAGTGTACCTTCACCGGGTTAAACGGTGAAAATATTTCTTGGGGCGGCCCGGCGAAATATTTCCGGATTTGTATCTGATGACGGAATTAAAAGTATGAAGCCCTACATCATTATTGCCGAAGACGAAGACGCTTTATCGACGCTTTTGCAATATAATCTTGAAAAAGAAGGTTATGAGGTCGCGCAGGCCGTCGATGGCGACGAAGCCCTGATGATGATCGAAGAGCGTATGCCTGATCTTCTGGTGTGCGACTGGATGATGCCGAAGGTGTCGGGCATCGAGGTCTGCCGCCGCCTGCGCGCCCAGACCGAAACGCGCAATCTGCCCATCGTCATGCTGACCGCCCGTTCCGAAGAAAGCGACCGTATCCGCGGCCTCGATACCGGCGCCGATGACTATGTGGTCAAGCCGTTTTCGATGGTTGAACTGATCGCGCGCATCCGGGCGGTGCTGCGCCGTATTCGCCCCGGTCTCAGCGAAGACCGCGTCCAGTTCGGTGAAATCTCGGTTGACCGTCTGTCGCACCGCGTTCAGCGCGGGGGCCGTGATGTCCATCTGGGGCCGACCGAATACCGCCTGCTCGATTACCTGATGCAGCACCCCAAGCGTGTCTTTTCGCGGGAGCAGCTTCTGGATGCCGTCTGGGGCAATGATGTCTATGTCGAGGCCCGCACGGTTGACGTCCATATCGGTCGTCTGCGCAAAGCCCTGAATGATGGTGCTGAAAAAGACCTGATCCGCACGGTGCGTTCGGCGGGTTACTCGCTGGATTTGCAGGCCTAAAAGCGCATCCCAAAAAGTGTACAGCGGTTTTTGGGATGCGCTTAACTAACCCCTAAGCGCGTACGATTTCCACTACCGGCTTTGGGTTGGGCGGGGCCGTCGCCAGTTCAAATCGTATTTCCTGGGCGCGGAAGTCGATAGACACTGCCCTGAACTGACGCAGAAAATCCATGCCGACCAGCAGGGCCGGTTTCTGGCTGAGGCTCCAGCTTTCAAACAGGGAAATTTCGGCAATCGCCACCGCGCAGTCGCTGAAGATGAGGTCCTGCATGCGTATGCGGTTGATCGGCATTAGTCGGCCTGTGATGTCACCGCCGGTTACCCCGGTCAGAACGACCGGCCCCAGATCGGGCCTGTGGCCATGTCGCGCTACCAAAGCGTTTCTGAGTGCTATATTGCCCATAGACAGTTCTGCGCCGCTGTCGATGATGGCGGCGGCGATAACCCCGTCTACCCGACAGTCGGTAATGCGCAGGCGTCCGGCGGACCCCGTGGCCTGGATGCGCGCCGTGCGCGGTGAATATATGCGCTGGGGCGAAAATCGCGGCCGCTCAATGCGGATGTTGCGTTTGCCAAAATCGAAGGTGATGCGGCTGTTGCTGATGATATCGAGGCCTAAGTACCCGTCCGCTCCCAGCAATGTCTTGGGCAAGACCGGCAGGTTAAGGTCTTTGTGGGTGAACGGCCCCAGCGCCAGCTTTTTCACATTTACGGTTTGGGCGGGCACGCTATGGCTAAGGCCGCGCATAATAACCATGCGCCCGGCACGAAGGCCTAAGCGGCTGGCGACGTCATCGGCAAGCACGGTTTGCTCGGCCGCCGTATCGACCACAAACTGATAGGGGCCGGTCTCATTGATCTGCACAGCCAGCGTCAACTGGTTGGCGAAGGTGGAGCGTGCCGCAAGCCGGGCCTCATCCATCTCCGGGTCGGTATCTGTGCTCTGTCCGAAGGCCTGTTGTCTGACACAAGTTGAGGCGGCCAGCGCGCTCGCCACCGCACCGGTCTGAACGAGCCGTCGGCGCGTCAGATGCGAATTGAAATCCGCCATAGTGTTCACCGCCCCTGTAGGCCCCCGTTTTTATATACGGGCTGCACACAGTTTAATACGGGACGGCATTTGCCGCAATTGCAAGAGGTTTATATGGTCGCGCTTATCTATCCATCAAATGATTCCATTTGATGGGAAAACGCTCTGGTTACGGATCGATAAAATAGGTTGTCGAGCAGTATTCGCAGGTGATATGCACCTTGCCGTCCGGCTCGATCATGTCGTTCTGTTCTTCGGGAGAGAAGGATTGCACCAGACTTTCCACCCGCGCCTGCGAGCAGCGGCATTGCTGGTAGACCTCCTTAAAGGTCGACAGCCGCACCCCGTCCTCATGGAACAGGCGGTACAGCAGGCGCTCAGTCTCCAGCGAAAAATCGGTCAGTTCATCTTCGCCCAGGGTGGCAAACAGGGCGCGGATATGGTCGAAAGCTTCGCGGGTTTCGCCGCGGCTAAGGTCACCGGCAATGGCCTGAATCATAGCGCCACCGGCGCGCCAGACCGGGCCAACGCCTGAGTCTTCGCGCGATACGGCCAGCTTGATCTGGGTCGGGATTTGTTCGGACTGGGCGAAATAATGTTCCGCACAAAGGGACAAACTGTCGCCCTCAATCGGGGTCACCCCCTGATAGCGATCCATTTGGCCGTCGGGATCGAGCGTCATGATAAACGTCCCCTTACCGATTAAGGCGCGGGCCCCCAGACTGGTGAACTCCGTGGCATTGGCGGCAATCAGTTCTTTCAGTTCATCCTCATCGTAGCGGCAGAACGCGCGCAAGCCCCCGCGGGTATCGTAATCGGCCACGACATAGCGCACACAGCCTTCGCCTTGCGCCTGCATGATCAGGCGGCCCTCGAACTTCAGCGCCGAGCCGACCAGCACCGCCAGCGCGCAGGCTTCGGACACCAGATGGGCGATTTCATCGGGATAGTTATGAGCGCTCAGGATAGTGTTCAGGCTGTCGCCCAAACGCACGACGCGGCCATGGACCGGCAAGGTATCGATAATAAATCGGGCGGAAAAGTCCTGATAGGGTGGGGTGTCGTTACTCATGAAACCTGATCTTATGGAGCCACTGCGCAAACGCAGCGTCGAATTTAGGGAATTTGGCTAAGTCTTGAAACGGAACGGCATAGATAATCAAGGGTTTTGCCAAAAAAAGAGGGGGCGGCACGTATTAATCACTAAGGGCGGTTGTTTTGCGGGGGGTTTTGTCCTATTTGCGCAGGCGAAAATCAACATGATATTGCCATGCTGATGTCTGTCTCGCGCCGCATGTAACGGCCCTTTGTGAGTACAATTGTTATGACCACAATTCTTGAAAATCCGATAGTTGACAAAATTCAGGCGGCGGTTCTGCCGACCATAGTTCTGGATTTTGACTCAACCTTCACTCAGGTTGAGGCGCTGGATATACTGGCCGAGCAGTTGTTTTCTTCCGATCCGGCCCGTCTGACCGACATTACGGCGATTAAGGATCTGACCGATCTGGCCATGTCGGGGGAAATCTCATTCGCCGAAGCCTTGCAACGCCGCGTTCAGATTCTAAAGCCGACGGTGGAGGATCTGGCGGGTCTGGTCGAAACCCTTAAAGGGCTGGTCAGTGCCTCGGTCGCCCGCAACAAAGAAGCCTTCCTGCGCCATCCGGGCAAGTTCCGCATTATTTCTGGCGGTTTCCATGACTTTATCGCCCCCGTGGTGGCCGAGTATGGCATCCGGCCTGAGCATATTCTCGCCAACCGTCTGGTGTTCGGCGATGACGGTATCGCGGCGAGCGTTGATCAGGGCAATCCCCTGTCCAAAGACGGCGGTAAGGTTGTGGCCCTGCAAGGCTGGGACATCACCGGGCCTGTGGTCATGGTCGGCGATGGCTGGACCGATTTTGAGGTCTATAAGGGCGGGGCAGCCGATCGATTTTATGCTTTTGTGGAGAACGTAAAGCGCGAAAAGGTCGTGCAGGCCACCCACGGCATTGAAGCCGCGCAGGTCGTCGTGTCGTTCGATGAGGTGCTGCATAACGAAGGCTTTGAAGGCCGCTATTCCTTCCCACGCTCGCGCCTTAAGGTGCTGCTGCTCGAAAACGTCCACCCGACCGCCATTCAGGCTTTCCGCGAAGAAGGATATGACGTCACGACCGTTAAAGGTGCGCTCGATGAAGATGACCTGATCGCCGCCATTCAGGGCGTGCATATCTTAGGCATCCGCTCCAAGACCACCGTGACGCAAAAGGTGCTCGATGCCGCCGATAAGCTGCTGGCGGTTGGGGCGTTCTGCATCGGCACCAATCAGATCGACCTTAAGGGCTGCTCGAAAAAGGGTGTTGCGGTCTTTAACGCCCCCTATTCCAACACCCGCTCTGTGGTTGAAATGGTCATGGGCCTGACCGTCATCCTGACCCGCAATATCTACGATAAGTCGATCCAGATGCACACTGGCAAGTGGGATAAGTCTGCGACCGGCGCCCATGAAGTCCGCAATAAAACGATCGGCATCATCGGCTACGGCGCCATCGGTTCACAGTTGTCGATCCTGGCCGAAGCGTTCGGGATGCGGGTCATCTATTATGATGTCGCGGAAAAGCTGACGCTCGGCAATGCGCGCCGCTATCGCTCGCTGGATGCCCTGCTGTCTGAGGCCGATGTCTTAAGCATCCACGTCGATGGCCGGGCCGAAAACAAGAACCTGATGGGGGCCACGCAATTTGCCAAGATGAAGGACGGCGCGTTGTTTATCAACCTGTCGCGCGGTCATGTGGTCGATATTGAGGCGCTGGCGGCGGCGCTGAAATCGGGCAAGATTTACGGGGCGGCGGTCGATGTTTTCCCTGAGGAGCCGCGCACCAATGACGACCCGTTTGTAAGCCCGCTGACCGGCATCAAGAACCTGATCCTGACGCCGCATATCGGCGGTTCGACCGAGGAAGCGCAGGAAGCGATCGGGGAGTTTGCCTCTGAGCGCCTGCTGAATTTCCTGAACCGGGGCGATACGACCTTCTCGGTCAATATGCCAAACGTGCAGTTGTCCGAAGTCGAAGGCCGTCACCGCTTCCTGCATATCCATCAGAACGTGCCGGGGGTTATGGCGGCGATCAACAACATCATCGCCAAGTATAACCTTAACATTCTGGCTCAGCACCTGAAGACCAATGAGTCTCTGGGCTATGTGATTGTCGATGTCGATCGCGGCTATTCAAAAGAAGCGCTGGAAGAACTCAAGGCCGTAACTGGCACTTTGAAGTTCCGGTCGTTGACCTGATAAAAAGGCCTCCCGATCGGGAGGCCTTTTTTTAATCCAAAAAGAAAGTGTCGTCGTCTTTCGGGGGGGCGGGTTGGTTCAGTCTTTGCCACATCTCATAGACCGCGCGGGGTACTTTAGGTGAAGGCATCTTGCCCGGCGTCAGTTTTTCGATGAAGTCGAATTTCAGACCCATCTTATGCGCCATGGTCCAGACCGACCGCCCTCGCCGCAGAATATGCGCATCCAGATCGATCAGCCAGACTTCGGCCGGGATTTCGCCGATCTCTTCAAACAGAACCTGCGCGCCGGAGGCCGACTGGTCAAGGATAGTACAGTGAATGGTTTGCTGGCTGTTCAAAAACAGCAGACAGCCACGGTCGTTACACTCAAATCGCGGTTCGTTCCGGCGGTTGGTGAACATTTCATAGGGCTGAATGATTTCGACCTTGGGTGACGCGACCGGGGCGCCGGCGCGATGTAGAGAAGAGACGGGACCAGACGGTGTGGCCATGATAGATTGCACCTCGTTGAAACGAACAGGGGACTGAACGCAACGCCTTAATATACTGATTTTTTAAGCTTACTGCGCTGCGTTCGCGACCCTGAGCCTGATTTGGGCGGATCATGTAACCAGCGTTTGGCAAGAGAATACCTTGCCCTGTTGCGGTGCACCTTAATCCGGGTTTCTTTACAAACCGTGTCCAAAGCCGTCAGTGATCACGTTTTTTAGAAAAATGTCATTACAACAGTACCTCTTGACATTTCCTGCGGTATGCCTCATGTGAGCGTCTTCGCATCCGCGAAATCTATTTGTCAGGCCGCGTGAGGTAAGGCTTTTTAAAATTACACCACATGTTTGTGTGTGCCGTATCGCCTGACAGACTTATAACCTTATCGCCATGTTAATGGCGGTCACAATCAAAAAATACGATGGCTCGTGACACGCGGAGCCTCGCCCATAAACCGCCCGGCCTTAAACATTACAGGCGCGGGCAGGGCTGTTTGCGTGTCTGCGCTTGTGCGTGAGACTTCTAAGCGGCCTCACCCCAGAAAGCGTTGTCTCTCCGTGAGCACTATTAATTCCACCACTTTTAAAGACCTTGGCCTGACGTCGTCCCTGTTGATGACCCTTGAAAAAGAAGGCTACATCAACCCGACCCCTATTCAGGCGCAATCGATCCCGATCGTCCTTAAGGGCCATGATTTGCTGGGTATCGCCCAGACGGGTACAGGTAAGACGGCGGCGTTTGCCCTGCCGATCCTGCACCACATCCTCACCAACCGCATCATTCCGGCCCCGCGCACCGTGCGCGTGCTGGTGTTGTCGCCGACCCGCGAACTGGCGACGCAAATCGCCGAAAGCTTTAAGACCTATTCGCGCGGTATGGGTCTTCAGATCGCGACTATTTTTGGCGGCGTGAAGTACGGCCCGCAATATAAGGCCCTGCTGAACGGCCTTGATATTCTGGTGGCGACACCGGGCCGTCTGATTGACCATCTGGACCAAAAGACGGTTGACCTGCGCGGGGTTGAATTCCTGGTCCTCGACGAAGCCGACCAGATGCTGGATCTGGGCTTTGTCAAGCCAATCCGCCAGATCGCCGCCAAGCTGCCGCATAAGCGCCAGAACCTGTTCTTCTCGGCGACCATGCCGAAGGAAATCGTCGGTCTGGTCAACGAACTGCTGACCGATCCTAAGCGGGTCGAAATCGCTCCCGAAGCCACCACGGCTGAGCGCGTGACGCAACAGGTCATCTTCGTTGAACAACTGCGAAAGCGCGCCCTGTTGTCTGAGCTTTATGCCGAAGACGCCCTGACCCGCACGCTGGTCTTTACGCGTACCAAGCGTTCGGCTGATCGCGTGACCGCCTATCTGCAAGCCGGTGGGATCGAAGCCGCCGCCATTCACGGTGACAAAAATCAAGGCCAGCGCGAGCGCGCCCTTCAGGCTTTCCGTGATGGCCGTGTCCGCGCGCTGGTCGCCACGGATATTGCGGCTCGCGGTATCGACGTTGACGGCGTGACCCACGTCATCAATTTTGAGCTACCTTACGTGGCCGAAGCCTATGTCCACCGCATTGGCCGTACCGCCCGTGCCGGCAAGTCGGGTATCTCGATTACTTTGTGCGCCGATGATGAGCGTAAGTTCCTGAAAGATATCGAGCGCGTAACTCGCCAGCGCATCCCGTCGTTTGACCGTCGTAAGGATCAGGCTTTGAAGCTGCTGGACGAAGCCATTCTGGCGTCGGGCAACACCGAAAAGCCGAAAACGCCTGAGCGTATTGCTGTTGCCCGTCACATCGACGGCGATGCCGAGCGTGTTCAAAAGCGTCAGCGCAACCGTCCGGGCCGCAATGAGCGCCGCGACATGCGTGAAGGTACGCGTGACGGGGGCCGTCCTGAGCGCGCTGAGCGTCCGGCGGCTTTCGATCCGATGGCGGCCGAGCGTGAAGCTTCTGCCCCTAAGCGCGACTTCACCGAAAAGAAGTCCTTCAGTGAACGCAAGTACGGCGACAAAAAACCCTTTGGTGCGAAAAAGCCATTCGGTGACAAGAAGCCTTTTGATCGCGACTCTTACGCCAAAAAGCGTTTTGACGAATCGTCGGATGCATCCCGTGCTGAGCGCGCAACATCTGAGCGCCCTGCCTTTGAACGCCCCGCGTTTGAACGTCCTGCCGGTGAGCGTTCGGAGCGCCGCGATGAGGGCAAGCGTCCCTATGCTAAGGCCGATGGTAACCGCAATGATGGTGCCAAAATCCCGTTTGGTGACAAGAAGCCGTTCGGGGATAAAAAGTCCTTTGGTGCCAAAAAGCCGTTTGACCGTAAGCGCACGGAGAGCGCTGACGGCCATAAGGCCCGCGATCCCCACGCCTACAAAGGTCGTGATGGCGCCAAGCGTGGCCCGGCACCAGCCGTTGCGGAACCCAAGGTAAATCGTGCGGATGGGGCTCAATTCAAGCGCCGCCAGAAACAAGCCAGCTAAAATCTGAGTTTTGCTTGATCGCGATATTATAGCCGAAAACCGCTCACACTTTTGGCTTCGCCGAACTTTGTTTCGGCATATCGCTAAAACCGACTAAGAAAAGCCCGTGGCATATCATGTCACGGGCTTTTTCATTATTTTCACAGTTGTGTGATGAGCTTATTTTTCGTTTAATGCGGCCTTGATGGGGTTTTGATTTTTATGCGGGTCACAGATCGAATGAACGCCGGTAGTTGCTATGCGCGAATCCTTGCAGGCGTTGGGGCGGGCATTGGGATGGCGTTGGCCATGCTGTTCGTTGTCGCGGCCTGCTCACCCAAACCGGACGAGGGCAGCGCTGCCCCTCTGGCGATTGCCGCCAAGGCGGTGGATTATCATTCCTACGCCAAACCGCTTGAGGCGCGGGTGCGCCATGTCGATCTGGATCTGACAGCCGATTTTGACCGTAAGGTGTTGTCCGGCACAGCCGCGCTGTCGCTTGAGACCGAGCCTGATGCCCGTCAGGTCATCCTCGATACCAAGGCGCTGAACATTCTGGGTGTCACCGATGCCGCTGGTGCGCCGCTGAAATATGCGCTCGGTAAGGCTGATCCCGTTCTGGGGGCCCCGCTGACGATTGAGCTGCCGCAGGGTGCGCAAAAGATCATCGTGCGTTATGAGACGACCGCTAAGACCGAAGCCCTGCAGTGGCTGGCACCGTCTCAAACGGCGGGCAAGCAGCAGCCGTTCCTGTTTTCGCAAGGGCAGGCCATCCTGACCCGGTCCTGGCTGCCGACGCAGGACAGCCCCGCCATTCGCCAGACCTACAGTGCCCGCATCGTGACCCCGCGGGCGCTCAAGGCCGTGATGAGCGCCGATATGCTGACGCCCGAAGGCGAAGATGTCATCGATGCGCCGGGTAAAAAAGCCTATCGTTTCAAGATGGACGAAGCCATCCCGCCTTATCTGATCGCGATTGCTGTGGGCGAGATTGATTTCCGGCCATTAGGTAAGCGCACCGGTGTCTATGCCGAAAAAGTCACCGTCGAGGCCGCCGCTGATGAGTTTGTCGATGTCGAAAAAATGGTTGGGGCCGCCGAGAAACTTTACGGGCCTTATCGCTGGGGACGCTATGATATTCTGGTTCTGCCACCGTCGTTTCCTTATGGCGGCATGGAAAACCCGCGCCTGACCTTTGCCACGCCGACGATCCTTGCGGGGGATCGCTCACTGGTATCTCTGGTCGCCCACGAACTGGCTCATTCGTGGTCGGGCAATCTGGTGACTAATGCCACCTGGAATGATTTCTGGCTCAACGAAGGCTTTACGGTCTATTTTGAAAACCGCATCATGGAAGAGCTTTATGGCAAGGACCGCGCCGCCATGCTGCGCACGTTAGGCTATAAAGACCTTCAGGATACGGTGAAGGGCTATATGGATGATAAGCATCCGGAATTGACGGCCCTTTATATCGACCTCAAGGGTAAGCATCCCGACGACGGGTTTTCGGAAATCCCTTATGAAAAGGGGGCCTCGTTCTTGCGGGTGATTGAGGACGCCGTGGGGCGCCGCCGGTTTGATGCTTACCTGAAGGGCTATTTCAACCGCTATGCCTTCCAGAGCATGACATCTGAGGCGTTTATCGAAGACCTGCGCGAAAATCTGCTCAAGGGCGACAAGGCGCTGGAAGACAAGATCAATGTGCGGGCATGGATCTATGATCCGGGCCTGCCCGCCAATATTATTGTCCCGAAATCCGATGCGTTCGATAAGGTCGATGCGCAAGCGGCGGCCTTTATCGGCGGTACGGCACCGGCTGAATTACAGACCAAGGACTGGACGACGCAGGAATGGCAAAGGTTCCTCAATCAGATGCCGGAGACCCTGACGGTAGCGCAGATGGTAAGCCTTGATGAGGCGTTTAAATTCTCAGCCAGCCATAATTCCGAAATCCTGTTCCTTTGGCTGAAACTGGCGATTGCCCATCATTACGAACCGGCCATGCCAGTACTTGAAACCTTCCTGACCTCGCAGGGACGGCGCAAATTCATTACGCCGCTGTACCGCGATCTGATGGATCAGCCGGGCTGGGGGCAGGCTATGGCGCGTCGGGTCTATACTGACGCGAGGGCCGGTTACCACGAAGTTACCCGTGCCAGCGTCGATAAGGTCGTAAACTAAAACTCTTTTAAAGGTTTTGGGTTAGGGTCGCGGTTTAAGCTTCGGACCTAACTGCCCATGCGCGATGCTATTTTTATCGGAATTGCCCAATCCCGCGTCAAGGGATTAAAGACCCGCTTGGGTTTGGCGGCGTTTCTGGGCGGCACAGCCATGTTGCTGGAGCCCTCCATCTGGCCGGTTGTGTGGTTTCTGGTCTATTTCGCCTCTCAGATTATCGACAATAATCTGTTTAAGGCCGCGCTGAAAAATCCGAAAAAACAGGGCGACGAAGCCAAGTTTATTATCGCGATTGCCTTAAGCACCCTGATTTTTTCCGCCATGGCCGCCTATACGTGGATTTTTGGCGGCGAAGAGGGCCGGATTTTCGCGGTTATTTCGATCTGCGGCGCTTTGCTGCATGTGACCCTGCAACTCTATAACCGCCGCAGCTACCTGTTTGCGGGTCTGTTGCCGCACGCGCTTTATCTGCTGTTCCTGCCGTCGGTGACAGCGGTGATCGAACCGGGGCACAACTCATTCACCCTGTTTATCGTCAATGTCGGCACGTTCGTATTTCTGGGCAATCTGGCCTGGGCGGTGCGTCAGAACAATCAGAGCCTGCTGGATCTTAAGGTGGCCAAGGACGAGGCACAGGAAGCCCGAAAGCTGGCGGAGAATGAGAGTGCCGCCAAGACTAATTTTCTGGCGGTTATCACCCACGAAATCCGCACGCCTATGAACGCTGTGCTGTCGGCGGCCAATTTGCTGAAGCGCACCCCGCTGAATGAAGAACAAAGTGACCACGTCAAAATGCTCAGCAATGCCTCTGAGGTTCTGATGGGTCTGCTGAATGATGTGCTCGATATCTCGAAAATCGAAGCGGGTAAGATGTCGATTGAGCGGGCGGCGATTGACCTTAAGGATCTGGTCGCGGGCGTCGGTCAACTGTGGTCGCCGCAGGCTCAGGCCAAGAATGTGCGGTTGGTGCTTGAGATAGAGGATGATTTGCCGTCTCAGATCATGATCGATCCTCTGCGGCTGCGTCAGATATTGTTTAATCTCCTGTCCAACGCCGTCAAGTTCACTGCCAAGGGGCTGATCATTGTGCGGGTCTATCGTATGTCAGATGCGCAAGGACATAATGAACTGCGTTTTGATGTCGAGGATCAGGGCATTGGCATCGCGGGCGATCAGTTGGAGCGTATTTTCTCAAGCTTCGAACAGGCCGATGCCGGGACGACGCGCCGTTATGGCGGAACCGGTCTGGGGCTGGCGATTTCGCGCAAACTGGCCCAGCTTATGGGAGGTGATATTTCGGTGCGCTCCAGCCTTGGCCATGGGTCGTGTTTTTCACTTAGCCTGCCGTATGACAGTCTGCTGCTGACGGCGATCGACATGCCGGAGGGCTTTGATGCGGATGAGGTTGATGAGGCACCCGCAGAGGGGCCGCGCACCATCCTGATTGTCGATGACCATGAGGTCAACCGCCGGATTGTGTCGTTGTTTGTGCAGCCTCTCGGCTGGCGCTGGGTGATGGCTGAAAACGGTCAGCAGGCGGTTGATCTGTGCCGCTCGGAAGCCTTTGACATTATCCTTATGGATATGCAGATGCCGGTCATGGGCGGTATCGAGGCGACGAAACTGATCCGTAATCAGGACGGCCCCAATCAGGATACGCCGATTGTGGCCTTAACCGCCAATGCCATGGAGCATCACCAAAAAGCCTGGGCCGAGGCCGGGGTAGAGGATTTCCTCGCTAAGCCGATCGACCCGGATTTGCTGATCAACACGCTGATTGCCAAATCGCGGATCAATCCGCTGCGGGCGGCGGCGTAAAGCGCATCCCAAAAAGTGTGTAGCGGTTTTTGGAAAAGATGCGCGTCTTAATAAAGCACGTTTAGCGCTTAACGTCGAAGCCATCCTCACTCAGGAAAGCGTTCAGATCGGCGGTGTTCGCCAGACTGAAATCGCCCGGAATCGCGTGCTTGAGGCAGCCACAGGCGATACCCAAATCAAGCGCGTCCTGATCGGTTTTGCCACTTAAAATACCGTGCAGCACACCGGCGGCAAAGGCATCGCCGCCGCCGATGCGGTCAATGATGCCCGCAATGTCATAGGTCTTGGTCTCAAGGCTCTCAGATCGCGTGAACATCAGTCCGGCCAGACGGTTGTGATCGACATTGACCTGCGTGCGGCGGGTGGAGATCAGGCGCATCAGGTCGGGGAAGGTTGCAAAGGCATGGTCGGCGGCGGCGCGGTTGCGCGCCATTGAGCCGTCTTCGCCGTCAAATTTGGTTTTGAACACCAGTTCGATATCGCGGTAGCCTCCAAAGATCAGATCGGCATGGGACATCAACTGCCTGATCAGGGTGGGGGCGTCGCCGCCCCACGCTTCCCACAATTTTGGGCGGTAATTGCAGTCGAACGAGACCTTGACCCCTAACGCCTTAGCCGCCTTCATGCCCGCCAGAGCGGCGTCGACGCAGTTCTGACCAAGGGCCGCGGTCACGCCGGAGACATGCAGCCACTCGGAATCCGCCAGCAATGCGGTCCAGTCCAGCTTTGAAAAATCCGCCATCGCAAAGGCAGAACCGGCGCGATCATAAAGAATATCCGAGGGGCGGTGAATGGCACCGGTGGTCAGGAAATAAAGCCCCATCCGGCCGGGGGCCGTGGTGACATCAGAGGTATCGACACCCCATTTACGCACCTCCTGAACGGCAGCCAGACCCAGATCGTTGTCAGGGATGACGCTGATCATTTTGGCTTTGTGGCCAAGGCGCTGCAAGCCGACGGCGACATTGGCTTCGGCACCCCCGATGAACGGCACCAGACCCGGCAGGCCATAAAGCGGGTCAACCCCTGTCGTCGTCAGCCTGACCAGCAATTCCCCAAAGCACGCAAAGGCCTTCATAATGTTCAGTTTCCCTCGTTCCTTATGGGTTTGTGTGTAGTGCGCAAAGCCGTGTCTGTGAAGCGCTTTTGGCCGGTCTCATAAAAAAAGAGCTTCGGGCCGGGAAGGCCGCGAAGCTCGGGTCAGGTGTGCTGTGAAGGTAACAACACAAAGGACAGTTTCAGGCAGATCAGGCGTACTCTACTCAGGTGCGCCGGCACCTGCCTCCGGCGCACACAAACGGATGGCTTAATATTTGTACCGGAAACCGAGGTAGTAGGACCTGCCTGAGTGTGAATAGTCGTAGAGCAGGTCCTGTCCGGTGTTACCTTGGGGCGTATTGTAAGCAATATAGCCGTCATCATATTCATCGGTGATATTGATGGCTTCGGCGACCAGCGTAAGGTGCTTATTGACCTTATAGCTGAACTGGGCGTCGACATTGGTTGTTTCATTTTTGCCGCGGTAATCTGAGCCATTGCCGGGGACAAGTTGGGAGATGTAGCCATCGCGGTAAGCCACGGCCACACGGCCTGAGAATTTGTCATCCTCATAATAGAGGGTGGTGTTCCATGAGGTTGGCGACAGGTTGACCAGATCGGCGGTTGTATAGGTATTGGTTACATTGCCACCCGAACCGGTCGTATTGGTTATATACTCAATTTCCGACTTGACCTGTGTATAGTTCACGATCCCGCCGAAGTTACTGAGGAAGCCTGGCAGGAAGGTGAAGCGACGTTGCAGGCTGATTTCAAACCCTTCGAGATCGCCGCCGTCAGTATTGCGAGCCGCATAGACCAGCCAGTTAAAATTCGGGTCATTATAGGGCGCCGCCAGACCGGCCGTGAGAGCGGGCTCAAGACCAAGACTTTCTATTGTCTGATATTGGGCGACGATCTGGATATAGCTCTTGATCTCTTTCTTGAAGAGGCCAATCGAGAACAGGCTGTCAGCATCAGGATACCACTCAAAGCTGGCATCATAGGTATTGGCCCGGATCGGATCCAGGAAAGGATTGCCGAATGGTGTGCCCGCAGAGCCGATGGTGCCGGCGGTTGAACCCGAAGTATTGATCGATCCGCCGGGTGACAGGAATTGCAGGGTCGGTCGCGACATGGTTTTAGCCGCCGCAAAGCGGATGATGACATTCTCCAGCGGTTCAACGGCAATATTGGCGCTGGGCAGGGTGTCCTTATAGCTGCGCTGAACTTCAGTGGTGCGGGCGGTTGTGCCTACACCGCTGAGGCCTATGGCCTTTAACTCAGTCTCTACTTCCCGTACACCGACATTACCTCGTACCGGAATATTGCCAAATTCAGTGTCGAAGTCGAGTTGAACATAATACGCCGTGTCATCTTCGTGCGCTTCACGGGTATTGGCGCGTGAGTTGGAGTTGGTGTTGTTGACCGTAAAGTTGCCGTAGCTGTTGACGCAATTGCAGTTGAAATTGAACGTCGAACGGATCAGGTCCAGATTAGGGATCAGGAAGTTGACCCCGGCCTGGCTTGCGGATTGGGAGAACTTACCAAGATCGGCATTAATGGCGGCGATCAGACCGGCGGATGTTGTCGCGGAAGCATTTTCATCGCGGCTGTTAGCGTTGGTGGTGACCCGACCGAACTCCGTTGAGAAAAAGTCAAAAGTCTTTTTCGATGCGCCAAACTTAAGGGCGAGAATGTCATTGATTTCCCACTTCAGATCAACCCTGGCCGTGGCAAACTCGTTTTCGATCTTTTGGGGACGCAGTCGGATTAGAGACTGGTCGCCCAAAGTATTGCTGCCGGAATAGGTCCAATAGCAGGCCTGATTAGTGTTACAATTTGTAGTGCTGGTACCGTAGTTGAATACGGGGTTGCGGCTGTCGGTGTAGTCGTAGGAATAGCCGTCAACATCATAGGATTCAAAGGTGAAGGTGGTCTGTTCAGGGTTGTCGGTCAGGGACTGAGACTTACCGATCAGGAAGGTCGCCTTCAAGCGCTCATTTATGGTCTGTTCCCATGTCAGGTTCAATTGTTTGAAGGTGGTTGAGAGCTCGTCATAACGCTGCTCGGCGCGGACATCGACATTATCAAAGGTACCAGCAATCAAGGTACCCTCATCATCAATGGTGTAATCGCGCACGACCGTACGCGGCAGACCTTGTCCCGTGCGACTGAACGAGATCGCTTCGATTTCATATTCCTGACGATCCGCACCAAACTTTGCGTACATGCCGTCAACCGTAATCAGGGTGTCGGGGTTGGGGCGCATCTGGAAGGCACCGGTGACACCGAGGCGCTTTTGGTCGATGCTAAAGCGGTTGTAACGTGGAATACGCGGATAGAGCGCGTTGGAAATTTCGAGCGCGGTCGGGTTGGTAATGGTGCCGGTCGCGGGAATGGCGGTTACGGTTGTCGCCGTCCCAAGTTGATAACCGGCAAAGCGTCCGGATGTCGACGGGCTGAACGCATTAGCCCAGCGGGTGGTGTTGGGACCTTCCTCCTGAACCGTGCGCTCAGAATAGGCAACCGACAACAAAGCGCCCAGCTTACCATCCGCCCAGCGGTTGGAAATCAGGAATGTGCCACGCGGCGCGGTGTCTTCGGACAGGTCATTATATCCGATCTGACCGCCTACGGCCATGGTGAAGCCTTTGTAGTCAAAGGGGCGGGCGGTTTGTAGGTCAACCGTGGCTCCCAGTGAGCCTTCTTCAACGTCGGCCGTCATGGACTTACGCACGGTCAGACTGTTGAACAGTTCCGAGGCGAAGACGTTGAAGTCAAAGCCGCGGCCGCGGTTTGCCCCACCGGACGCATCCTTACCGCCAGCCGTTGCCTGGGCTTCGAGGCCGTTGACCCTCACGCGGGTAAAGTCCGGGCCTAACCCGCGAACAACGATGGAGCGACCTTCGCCGCCGTCACGGTCAATAGCAATGCCTGGCACCCGCTGCAGGGATTCAGCCAGATTGTTATCCGGGAAATCGGCGATGTCGTCGGCCTTAATCACATCGACAATCGCGTTTTCTTTTTTCTTGGCGTTGATAGAGGTTTGCAGTGAGCCGCGAAAGCCGGTGACGACGACGGTTTCGACATCCTCTTCGGCTGGCGGTGCCGGGTCTTGCGCAAAGGCAGTGGTACTGACTGCCGCCGCCATCAGGACAGCAAGCGAAGCACCAAAGCGCATCCCGGACCGATAAGTATTAGACGCACCTGTAGCGTGCTTGATTTTGGCAGGCATAGATCAACTCCCCGTTTTTGCCATTGATCACACCCCTCACGATGAGGTGGCTGATCAGTCATTGTTTTAAGAACTCCAGAGTAGAGCGCTCGTTTTGGCTAAAAATTTGACACCGGTGTCATGGCGTGTATTTGGTTATGACACCGGTAGCATATGGTACACATAGATGCTTAAATAAAACAAGTATCGAAATGACGTTATTGTCAAAAGTGATAAATCTGCCATATTATCGGATGGCAGACGCTACGAAACCGGCAATTTAAGCCGCTTTTGCTGTCAAATTCATCTTATTGGCGTATGTCAGGCCAGTTCAGCGCCGTCTGATTCCAGGCGATAGGTTTGCAATTTTAACTCGGTGGGCGATAGATTTGGGCTATCGAAGCGAACCGTGGCGGCCTGACCGATCAGGATATCATGAATACCTGTGGTCGCCCCCGATGAGATCAACTGGCCTTTGCGCAGCGGTTTTTGACGGCGTGCCAGATGACCGGCCAGCCAGCCGATGGCCTTGAGCGGGCCACCGGGCATGGTGAACAGGCCGCCCTGGCCCACCACATGGCCGTCGATTTCCGTGATGGCGCGGAAGGCCTTGACGGCGTTTTCATCCAGATCGTCGATCGTGGATGTCTCATCAAAGGCCATCAGTTGCGGCCCCAAAATCAGCCCGAAATTATTGCCGAAATCCGAGGCCACGACGGTGGGGCCGAGCTTATTTATGGTTGGCAATGGCGATCCCGCCATCTCGATGCCGGCGAACATGGCGTCGATCAGATCAAGCGCTTCGGCCTCAGTGTAAGCGGTTTTCGCGACCGGGGCGTCCTTGCCGATACGGAAGACATATTCAGCCTCAACGGCGGCAAAGCCATGCTCAAACACCGGCACATGAACAGGTTCGCCGTGATAGACCTTAAGCATCGGCTGAAAAATCGGCCCGGCCAGACGTTCGGTGCCATGTTCGGCCTGACGCTCCGGCGCCAGTCGCCCGATTTTCCAGCCGATGACCGGCTTATCCCACAGGGCGATGGCCTGATCCTGAATGAAGTAGGACTCATCCAAAACCGACGGGATCGTGCCCGGATAATCCGTCAAGGCTGCCGCCGAACGACGGGCGGTGACGAAGTTTTTGGCAATATCTTTTAACGGCATCAGGCTTTTCCTTCATTCAGGCCTTCACTCAGGCTCCACATCAACGCCCCGACCCCTTTGGGGTCATTGGGGGTGATTTTTTCAGACATATAATACGCAAACGTGCCGTCGCGATAGGGTACATTGCCAAGGCCCGCGACCCCGCAAATGCCGTTCAGCGCCGTGGGCGTCAGGAACCGGTCAATAGCGGCCTGAAGACTGTCGCGGCCGGCCTTACGCTCCGCCTCCCCCGCAATCCCAAGGCGGGCCGCCTTCATCAGGCCGTATGAAATCATGAGCGAGGCCGAGGCTTCTTCGTAATTGCCGTCGCGGTCGCCCTGATCGACCACCTGATACCACAAGCCATTATCAGAGCGGAATTTCAACAGCGCATTTAAGGTATCGCGCGTGATGCGGGCCAGTTCGGCCCTGCCAGCCTCATCCAGACCTGTGGAATGTTCATAGGATTCGACCAGAGCCCCGATCCACCAGCCCATAGCGCGGCCCCAGACATTGGGCGACAGGCCGGTGTCCGGGTTCGACCAGCGCTCCTGACGGCTTTCGTCCCAGCCGTGGAAATAAAGGCCATTGTCCTTTTTCAGCAGGCGATCAACAGTGGAAAACTGCTGCACGCTGTCGGCAAACAGGGCGTCATTGCCGGTGATACGGGCATAGGCAACCTGAAACGGCTGAGCCATGAACATGCCGTCGAGCCAGACCTGATGCGGGTAAATCTGCTTGTGCCAGTAATTGCCGGATTTCGTGCGCGGATGGTCTTTTAGCTGCGCGAACTGGATATCCATCGCCTTACGGAAACGATCCTCACCGGTGATCTCATAAAGCGGAAACAGGATCTTACCGCCATTAATATGGTCGATATTATATTCTGTGGGCAGGAAGGTCGGCATGGAACCATCGGGCAGGACGCGGGTTTCCATTTCTTTCAGGATATAGTCCAGAAAGGCTTCATCCTTGGTGGTTTGATAAAGGTCAAGCGCGCCTTTCCAGACGATGCCGTCTTCGTAGTTCCAGTACGGACGGTACGGTTCCCAGCTTTTGAAATAGTTTCCGATAAATACCGGCACCTGCGCGCCAAACTTCGACAGGGTGCGGATAGTCGCGTTGCTCACCGTAAACGTCCGGCGCATGGGCGCATCAATGACATCGACGGGGATATTGTGGGATAGGTTCATCATAAGACATTTTCCAATTCGATTTCCGACCCAAGATATCCCTTAAGGTCGAGGTGCTCCAGGCGGACATTACGGGCATTACAGATGTAAAGTCCCTTGCGGGCGACGGCGGGGATAGAGGCGGCCATGTCGGGAAAACCGGCGTCGGCGGTCTCTGAAAAGCTAACCCTGAAATCATCGATACGGATGCCGTCGATCGGTTGTTCCGGCAGGCCGAGCAGATAGGCGGCGGCATGGCGCGTCTGGTCACAATATATCCGTGTCAGGGTGATATTGCCGATAGAGGGCGTGCGCTCATCAACCGGAAACGGATTTCGGTTACCGACATAGTCGGTCTTGCCGTCCGGATCGCACCAGTAAAAGCTGTTGATCACAAAGGCTGTGCCGACATTTTTCATGCGGATATTATCAAAACGGATGTGGCTTGCCACCGCATCCTTACCGCGCCCGCGCCGGGTCTTGATACGCAGGCCGCGATCCGTGCCGGTAAACAGGCAATCGCGCACGGTGACATCATAAATGCCGGAAGCCATCTCAGATCCGACCACGACGGCGCCATGACCATCCTGCATCCAGCAGTTGGAAATCATCACCCGCCGCGTCGGTCGCAAAACTTTGCGGGCCATACTGATCTTGCCCGATTTGAGGGCGATGCAATCATCGCCGACCGTAAAATGCACACCACAGATTTTAACATCGGTGCAGCTTTCCGGGTTGAGACCATCGGTATTGGGGCTGTCGGACGGAGCCTTGATCTTAAGGTTGGTGAAGGTCAGCCAACGGCTGTTCAGCGGGTGGATCGTCCATGACGGGCTGTTGGCGACCGTGAGGCCCTCAAGGGTGATTTTCTCACTGTCGATGATCGAGATCAGCCGCGGTCGCCAGGCAGCGTGATCGCCGTCGCCAAAGGGTGCCTTGGGCCGCGACCACCAAGTGTCGAACCCGGCACGGCCATCGATTTCGCCTTCGCCGTAGATCATGACATTGCGGGCCGCAATGATGTTAATCAGGCCCGCGTGGCAATTCAGCGCCTCACCTTCCCATGAGCCCAGCCAGGCCTTTTCGTTGCCGTCATCATCATAAAGCGTGCCGGGCAGGATGGGCCAGTTCGCGATATCGCGCCGGCCCAGAAGGCGCGCGTCTTTGGCGATCTCAAACGCCATGTCGCTTTTGAGAAATAGCGGCCCGCTGACATAATCACCGCCCGTCAGACGCACCCGGCCATCGCACGGGCAGGCGGAAATCGCGGCTTGCAAGGCGGCGGTATCATCGGTGATGCCATCGCCTCTGGCCCCGAAGGTGCTGGGATCAAGCACGGCCTTGCACCGGACGGTTCGGGCGACCAGCTCTTCGTCGTCCAAGGTCACCGTATAGAGCGTATCGGGCTTTAAGCCGGTCAGGGTAAAGACATTCAGATCGGTGGTGAGTGCGGGTGCGCCGTCGACCCAAACTTTGCGCGCCGTGTCCGTCCGGTAGATGCTGCCGTCGCTGATTTCAAAGGTAAGTGCCGTCGGCAGATCGGCGATCAGGTTCAGGCGTGGCGAGTCTGGGTTCGGCATGACCTTAGCGGATGATCCGGTGCAGGATGGCGTTGATGTCATCATAAAGCGCATCACCGGCCTGCTTTAAGGTGATCTTGCCGTAGCCAAAGGCTTCTAAGATATCCTGAAAACCGTCGCGGACGCGCGGGTGCTCGAAGTAGGGGCTTTCCAGCACATTGATGGGCAGGCGGGCCAGCATGTCTTCGCTATCCTGCTGGAGTTTGCCAATCAGGCCGTCGTCGCGCAGGATTTTTTGCGCGGTCTTGGAGACCGGTACGCCGCGCTTGGTCTCCATCGCCCGCACCCCGTCAGGGTCATTGAGCAGGAAGTTGATCAGCATGGCCGATTCGCGCGGATGCGGGGATTTGGCATTAACCGCAAACATCATCGATGGCCGGTACAGCAATCCGGCGTCGGTCGCCCCCGGCCGTATCGGATAGGGGGCCAGCACGACTTCCTGCGGTCGCCCGTCAATACTGGCTAAGGTGTCGGTATATTTCTCAATGGCGCTGTTCCATTGATAAGTGCCAGCAAACTCACCATTGATCCACGGCCGCATTTCCTGCTGTGGTAGATAGCCGTAAGACGCCCGCACCTGCGCGCTGGGCCAGACATGATCGCGGATCATTTTGGCATAAAACCCGGCATATTCGTGCATGTCGGCGCGGGTGCAGTTGAGCGACTTGGTCTCAGAATTTACCAGCGCCTTACCGGTCTTTTGCACGATATATGACCGCGCCAGCGTGATGAAATCCTGAAACAGGCCGTCAAGCGGATAATAGGCGTCACCCAGCTTGGCCTTGAACTGCGGCCCGCGCGAGAAGAGCGATTCCCATGTGTCAGGCAGGCTTAGGCCCGCCTTATCATAGGTGGTTTTGTTGAGGTACATCAGCCGTGCCGCATTGGAAATGGCCAACGCATTAAGCTTACCCGCCGTTGTACCCATCGACAGGGTGCGGGCATCAAACTGGCTGAAATCGATCTCATTCTTATACTGATTAAGGTCGGTAAAGCCTTCGCCATCACGCGAAAACAGGGTCTGCCAGTACCAGTTGATTTGCATAACATCCGGCGCGGTTTCGCCGGCGATCTGGGTTGTCAGGCGCTCCAGATGGCCGGTGAAGCCGGTATATTCGCCGCGCACGCGAATATGAGGGTGGCGTTTTTCAAACAGTTGCAGGGCATTGAGCGTGGCTTTGTGGGCGGATGTGCCGCCCCACCAGCTCATGCGCAGGGTGATAGCCCCCCCGTTTGACGATGAGGTTTGGGTCTTTGAGCAGGCGGTCAGGCCGGTGAATGCGGCCGCCCCCAGCAGAAGGTTGCGGCGATGCAGACGGGCAGCGATTAGGGTCAAATCTGACATAGTCTACCCCTTCACCGCGCCGGAGGTGATGCCTTCGACAAAGTATCTTTGGGCCACAAAAAACAGGATCAGGGACGGTGCCAAAGCGATGGTCGACATGGCTAGAATCTCATTCCATGAGGTCGCTTCGGTCACGTCGATCGACATTTTGAGCGCCAGCGCCACCGGATATTTCTCAACCGAAGACAGATAGATCAGGGGCTGCAGGAAGTCGTTCATTGACCACATGAACTGGAACAGGGCGACCGAAATAATGGCAGGCAGTATGACGGGGGCCACCACCAGAGTCAGTACTTGAAAGGAATTGCAGCCATCCATGACCGCGGCCTCTTCCATTTCCATGGGCAGTGAGCGCATGAACTGAATGATCATGAACACGAAGAAGCCTTCGACCGCAAAGGCTTGCGGGGCGATAAGCGGCAGATAGGTGTCGAGCCAGCCAAATTCGCGGAACATCAGATATTGCGGGATCAGCAAAACGGATTTCGGCAACAGAACCGTCGCCATCAGCAGTGCAAACAATAACTTACGGCCCGGAATGGCAAAACGGGCAAAGCCGTAGGCGACGATAACGGACGAAATAACCGTCACGATCACCTTGGGCACGACGATCTTCATGGTGTTGATCAGGTAGGTCGCAAAGGTATATTCGGTCGAGGTTTCCCAGCCTTTTTTGAAGCCATCGAGTGTCGGCTCTTTCGGGATGAAACCGATAGAGGAGAAGATTTCCTGATTGTTCTTAAACGATCCACCGATCATCCAGAACAGCGGATAGAGCATCATGAAGCCGATAATGATCAGTATGCCGTAGCGCAGGAAGGCATTGATGACCGGTAGGTGTTTACGCCATCCGGCGTCAGCGGGTGCGGACACGCTCATTTCTGGTCTCCCCGATCTTGAGCATAAAAGACCCAGTGTTTCTGGGACCAGAAAGCGATGGCGGTAAAGACGGCGATGATGACAAACAGCACCCACGACAGGGCCGAGGAATAGCCGAGGTTGAAGTATTTGAACCCTTCCTCATAGATCATCAGCGGCAGCAGGTAGCTGGATTTGAGCGGGCCGCCGCCGGTGATGATATAGGGGCCGTTAAATTCCTGAAAGGCCTGCACGATCTGCATGATAAAGTTGAAGAACAGCACCGGCGTCAGCAGCGGTAAGGTGATCATCCAGAACTGGCGCATCCGTGACGCGCCGTCCAAATCAGCGGCTTCATAGAGGTCTTCGGGGATAGCCTTGAGGCCCGCCAGAAACACCACCATGGCCGAGCCGAACTGCCACAGGCGCAGCAGGATGATTGAAAACATGGCAGTATTGGGCTCGCCCAACCAGTTGACGCCGGTAATGCCGATCATCTCTAACGCTTGATTGATCAGGCCGTCACCGGCGAACACAAAGCGCCAGACGATGGCGATGGCGACCGAGCCACCAAGGATTGACGGCAGGTAATAGGCGGTACGGAAAAACCCAATGGCACGCAGTTTGAAATTCAGAACGACGGCAATAAACAGCGCAAAGGCCAGCTTTAGCGGCACGGTGAGGAACACATAGAAAAACGTGACACCGAGCGATTTCTGGAACGTCGCGTCGCGACCCATTTCGGTATAGTTCTGCAGGCCGGTGAAATTGGCGCTGCCCAACTGATCCTGCAATTGGGCATCAGTCAGGCTGAGCACGAATGAGGCTATGAACGGAAAGGCCGTAAACAGCAAAAAGCCGATGACGAACGGAGCTACATAGAGCGAGCCAATTTTTTTGTCATTGAACATGGCGGCCTCTACACCTGAGTCGGATCAAAGTCGGGCGCGTGGCCGAGCGCCATACCGTCCGCGTCAAACAGATGGGCGCGTTTAAGCTCGATGGTCAGGGCAACTTCCTGATGATTATGAACCGGGGCTTCGCCGTCCAGCTTGATGATGATCGGCTCGCATTCGAATTCTTTAAGCGCGACATAGGCAAAGGTTTCCCCGCCGAGGCGCTCAATCAGGGTGACGTAGCCGGTCAGGTGGGCCTCTGCGCCGGGCACGGCGAAGCTTAAGGATTCCGGACGCAAGCCCAACTGGATTTTATCAGACGCGGGTTTAGATACATCCTTGCGTGGGATGATCAGCGATCCTTGCGCCGTCTGGATGCGCACGCTGTCGGCGGTCGATCCGGCAAAGGTCGCGGGCAGGATGTTCATGCGCGGCGAGCCGATAAAGCCGGCCACAAACAGATTGGCCGGATGGCGATAAAGGGTCATGGGTGAGCCAACCTGCTCAACTAACCCTGCGCGCAGCACCACGATCTTGTCGGCCAGAGTCATGGCTTCAACCTGATCGTGGGTCACATAGACCGAGGTCGCGCCCAGCTTGCGGTGCAGGCGGGCGATTTCAACGCGCATCTGACCGCGCAAAGACGCATCGAGATTGGACAAGGGTTCATCGAACAGGAAAACATCCGGCTCGCGCACAATGGCACGCCCGATGGCGACGCGCTGACGCTGACCACCTGACAGGGCTTTGGGGCGGCGTTGCAGCAGATGATCCAGTTGCAAAATCTCGGCAACCTCATGCACCTTGGCGCGGATCTCAGCCTTGGGGCGGCCCTGAATCTTAAGCGCAAAGGCGATGTTGTCTTCGACCGTCATGTGCGGATAAAGGGCGTAGGATTGAAACACCATCGCCACGCCGCGCTTGGACGGGTGGGCGTAGGTCACGTCCTTATCGGCAATGACAATCTCACCGGATGTCGGGGTCTCAAGGCCTGCAATCAGGCGCAGCAAGGTGGACTTGCCACAGCCGGACGGGCCGACAAACACGACCAGTTCGCCCTTTTTGACATCAAGGCTCACACCCTTGATGACATCGGTGCCGTTAAACGATTTGGTGACGGCGCTAAGCCTGACGCTGCTTGAAGTCACATTTCCCCGCTGTGTATTTTGTTATTTTTGCTATTAGGAACCTTAGTATAGGAAACCGGTGTCATTTTCAACGCTGATTATATATAAAGCTGAAAATTGGGCCCATGCGGGCTTGCTGTAACGGCCCTCGACGGCTATTGAAGCGACTACGCGCATATTCACGCACAAATACGCAGAAAGACATTTCTCATGAAAATTGCTCTGATCAACGAGAACAGCCAGGCCGCCAAGAACGGCATCATTTTCGACGCGCTCAAGACGGTTGCCGAACCGCTCGGCCACACGGTGTTTAACTATGGTATGTACGGCGCCGACGACAAGGCCTCGCTGACCTACGTAATGAACGGCCTGCTGGCCGGTATCCTGCTGAATTCAAAGGCTGTTGATTTCGTCGTCACCGGCTGCGGCACCGGCATGGGCGCCATGCTGGCCTGTAACTCGATGCCCGGCGTTTTCTGTGGTCTGGTGATCGACCCGACCGACGCCTTCCTGTTTGGCCAAATCAATGACGGCAACGCGATTTCGATGCCCTACGCCAAGGGCTTTGGCTGGGCCGCTGAACTGAACCTGCAGGACGTGTATCGTAAGCTGTTCGACGGTGAGCGCGGTCTGGGCTATCCCAAGGAGCGCGCTGAGATCATGGCCAAGAACCGTGGCATCCTGAAAGACCTGAAGGCCGCGTCGTGCAGGGACATGCTGACCGTCCTCAAGACCACTGATCAGGACCTTCTGAAGGCCGCCGTGGCCGGTGAGAAGTTCTCGGAATACTTCTTTGCCAACGCGCAGGACGAAGAGATCAAAGCCTACATCAAGGGCCTTGTCGGTTAAGCGATTATCGAACTTGCGGACACAAAAAACCCCTTCCGTGGAAACGGAAGGGGTTTTCTTTTTTACTAACAGTCAGGGCGGATTAGCGAGCTAACCAGCCGCCATCGACCGGGATAACCGCACCGTTGACATAGTCAGAGGCGCGTGACGCCAGGAACACCGCCGTGCCGCCAAGGTCGGCCGGATCACCCCAGCGGGCCGCCGGAATACGGTCGAGGATCGACTTGTTGCGGGCTTCATCGGCGCGGATCTGGGCAGTGTTGTCGGTCGACATATAGCCCGGCGCGATGGCGTTGATGTTGACGCCCTTGGCTGCCCATTCGTTGGCCAGCAGGCGGGTGATGCCAGCGATGCCGGACTTTGACGCCGTATAGGACGGGACGCGGATGCCGCCCTGAAACGACAGCATCGAGGCGATGTTGATGATTTTGCCATAGCCTTGTGCGATAAAGTGCTTACCCGCCGCCTGCGACATGAAAAAGGCCGACTTGATGTTGACGTTCATGACGTCGTCCCAGTCTTTTTCCGAGAATTCAACAGCATCGGCGCGGCGGATCAGACCGGCATTGTTGACGAGGATATCGAGGCCGCCGAGGCCGTCGAGGGTTTCCTTGACGATGCGGTCAACCGGCTCAATCGTGATCAGATTGGCGTCGATATTGATGAACTTGCGGCCCAGGGCCTTGATCTTTTCAGCCGTGTCATCGGCAGGCACGATACCGGCGGCGGCGATATCGGCACCGGCTTCGGCCAGCGCAATGGCGATGCCTTGACCAAGGCCCGTATTGGCGCCGGTGACAAGGGCGACCTTGCCGGTCAGATCAAATGGTTGTGTCATGATTTTTTCCTTTTTCATCTCCTCCCCTGCACAGCGGGGAGGTATAAGCTCTTATTTCAACTGACAGATATCGAGCACGTTCATGTCGGTATAGTCGAGGTTTTCCCCGCCCATCGCCCAGATGAAGGTATAGTTCGACGTACCCGCACCCATGTGGATCGACCACGGCGGCGAGACCACTGCTTCGTCATTCTGCATGATGATGTGGCGGCAATTGTCCGGCTCACCCATGAAGTGGAAGACGCGGTCGTTGTCACCAAGGTTATAGTAGAAATAAACCTCAGAGCGGCGGTCGTGCAGGTGCGGCGGCATGGTGTTCCATACCGAACCGGGCGAAAGCTCGGTCAGGCCGAGCAGAAGCTGGCAGGACTTGGCGGTGGTCGGCACGATGTACTGATAGATGACGCGCTGGTTCGATTGTTCCAGCGAGCCACGCTCCAGCGGGACCGCCTTATCGATCGAAATCTTGACGGTCTCATAGCGCTGATGAGCCGGGGTCGAGGTCAGGTAATATTTGGCGGGGTTTAACGCATCGTTCGATTTGAACAGAACCTCAGCTGTGCCCATCGGCGCATAAAGACCGTCCTTTTGGCCCAGAGCATAGTCAACACCATCAATGGTCACGACGCCTGAGCCTGAGCCGACATTGATGATGCCAAGTTCGCGCCGCTCCAGAAACGGATGACCGGCCGCAGACGCGGGCTCCGTCTGATCCGGCAGCTTGACGACGCCGTTTACAGGCGCGGCACCGCCGATGACGAAGCGCTCAAAGTGCGTGTAGTTGAGAACGATCTCATCGGCTTTGAACAGGCCGCCCATGTGGTACTTATCGCGCAGATCCTGATTGCCAACATTGACCATCATATCCGGATGGGTCGCATAGTAGGTTTTGTGATAAATTTTATCGCACATGGAAAACCTCGTGAAGAGATGAACGCTCCGATCAATCAAATCGGAGCATCTTAGGTCACGTTTGATCCACCCTTTAAAGCTTATAGGCCGCTTTGGGAAGATTATATGTGAGGTCCTTGATGGTTTGCGCCGCCTCATCCAGGTCCAAACGATGCTCGGCCACTAGTCGCGCCAGGAAGTTGGCGTCGATGCGGCGGGCGACATCGTGACGAGCCGGGATGGACAGGAAAGCGCGGGTGTCGTCATTAAAGCCGACGGTGTTGTAGAAACCGGCAGTCTCCGTCACCTGCTCCCGGAAGCGGGTCATGCCTTCGGGTGAGTCGTGGAACCACCATGAGGGGCCGAGTTTCAGGATCGGATAGTGACCGGCGAGTGGCGCCAGCTCGCGCGCATAGCTGGTTTCATCGAGCGTAAACAGAATTACCGTCAGGTCTCTTTCATTGCCGAACGCATCCAGCAAAGGTTTCAGATCGTTGACATAGTTAGTCGGCAGCGGAATGTCGCAGCCCTTATCGCGGCCATAGGTCTCAAATACCTTGAAGTTATGGTTGCGGAAGGCACCGGGATGGATCTGCATGGTCAGGCCGTCATCCAGCGACATACGCGCCATTTCGGTCAGCATCTGAGCCCGGAACAGTTCGGCGTCATCAGGTGAGAATCCACCACGAATAATGCGGTTAAACAGGGCCTCAGCGTCCACAGGTGACAGATTGGCGGTCCTGGCGGTTGGGTGGCCGTGGTCGGTCGAGGTGGCACCCATCGTCATGAAAAAGTCGCGGCGATTGCGGTGGGCGCGCAGATAGCCTTTCCAGCTATAGACATCCTCACCGGACAGTTCGCCGAAGATTTTCATCTTGGCTTTGAAGTCTTCGTGTTCGGCATCGATAACCGGATCAGGGCGGTAGGCGGTGACCACGCGGCCTTGCCAGCCGGAGTCCTTGATTTTCTGGTGGTGCTCTAAGCTATCGGTCGGCGATTCCGTCGTCGCCAGCAGTTCGATATTGAAGCGTTCAAACAGGGCGCGCGGACGATAGGCGTCGGACGCCAGTAGTTCACCGATGCGGTCTAAATAGAAATCCGCCGTCTCTTCGCTCAGCTTGACCTCAAAACCCATGATCTGGTCAAACACATAGCCCATCCACATCGACGTGGGCGTGCCGCGGAACAGGTGCTGGTTCTTGGCAAAGATTTTCCAGGCTGTGCGCGCATCAGCTGGGCTGGGGCCCGCCTTGGAGCCGACGCCGACATCGTCCATGCTGATACCCTGCGAATAGAGCATGCGGTAGATGTAATGGTCAGGTGCCAGAAATAGCTGAGTGGCATTGCCGAAGGACTCGTTATCCGCGAACCACTGCGGATCGGTATGGCCATGCGGGCTGAGGATTGGAAAATCCTTGACCAGGGCATAAAGCTCACGGGCAATGGCGCGCTGGCTAGGGTCGCTGGAAAAGAGGCGATCCTCATTCAGTTTCAATGGTTCGGGCATCTTATGGGTACCAATAATTATGAAGCGCCGGAGCCTTTTACGTGGCCGGTCACATCAGCTACTCCCTGACGCTATAGGTAACCGGTGTCATCGCATTTGTCCAGCGACTATTTGCGAAGCCGTCTCAGCTTTGTGCGTCTTACGGCTTGAAGCCTTTGGGGGCGGGGCCGGTGGAATCGCGCACGACCAGAGCGGCATCGAACACTGTGGTGTGTTTTCGGCTATTGTCCTGATCAATCAGGGTTTCAGCCGCGGCCCTGCCCATATCGCGGATTGGCAGGCGCACGGTCGTCAGCGCCGGGTAGATGCGCGACGCCAGCGGGCTGTCGTCAAAGCCGATGATGCTAAGATCGCCGGGCACTGACAATCCCATTTGCAGAGCAACCTTATAGGCGCCAATGGCCATCTCGTCGTTCGACGCAAAGATGGCGGTCGGCCGATCGGGATGGCTAAGGATTTTTTGGCCGGCCTCAAAACCGGATTCGAATGAATAGGCGCCTTCGGCGGTGATCGCAGGGTCGATGTCAAGGCCGTGGGCCTTAAGGCCTTCGGCAAAGCCTTGTCGGCGCTCCTTGGCGGAGGCGTAACCGTGCGGGCCTTCGATAAAGGCGATGCGCCGGTGGCCAAGTTCAACCAGATGATCGGCGGCCTGCTGGCAGCCCATCCGGTCGCGCGACACGACCTGAGAGGTCTTGATTGGGGGGGAATTATCGTCACCATGTCGGGCGGTGATGCGCACGAACGGCACCGCCAGTTCTTCTAACACCTGGATCAGTTGCCGGTTTTCGGCAATCGGCGGCAGCAGGATCACACCCGACAGGCGTTGCAATTCCACAAAGTCACGGATTTCCTCAAGGAAGCTGTCAGAGGTTTTATCGCACGGGTGGACCACCAGTTCGATGCCGGAACCGCGCACCTTATCGAGGATGCCCATCTGCATGTTGACGATGTACTGGGCGTTGGGGTTGTCATAGATCAGCCCCAGCAGGAACGACCGGCGAAAGGCCAGACCGCGCGCCTGCGGGTCGGGCCGGAAGCCAATGCGGGCGATGATGGCATTGACGGCTTCGCGGGTTTCTTCCCGCACCGACGGAGAATTGTTGATAATCCGGGAGACGGTCTTTTTGGATACCCGTGCCAAGGCGGCGACATCATTGATGGTCGCTTTTTTGCGCCGCTTCAGGAACTCTTCGACAGGGTCTGCGGCGGAGGCCTTAGCGGGTTGAGTCTGGGGGGGTATGGTCATGGGCTCCCGGTCGTTTCGTTTAAGTTATGTGTAAAGTGCGTCGATGGCGATGACAAGATGCGCGAAAGCCGTGGGAGGGGCGGCCGGGCAGGCATCGGAATGTATGTGGTTTCAGCGGACTGCGTTCGGGTGTAAGATGGGCTTGCTATCGGGTCATAAAAAGATTAATGACACCGGTTACCATAACGCGAAACTATGCGACTGTCCAAATTAAAAATCAGCTATTACCGGCCCTGCGGGAGAGAGGGCCTTAAGGTTTAAAAATTATGCCAGACGACATTAAAACCGGATGCGGCCAACTGGGTGAGGGCGACCATGCTCTGATCCGATATGTGCGCGTTCATGACAGTGACCATGCGGTGATTGCGGTCGAAGAACTGCCGGCCGGCACGGTGATCGACATCGACGGACAGCCGCCGCTTGTGCTTGAGACCGATATCCCCAAGGGTCATAAACTGGCGCTCTATGACATTCCGGCGGGTCAGGATGTGCTCAAATTCGGGTTTGTCATCGGCCATGCCAGTGTCGACATAAAACGCGGCGAGCATATCCATAGCCATAATCTGGTGACGTCCTTAAGCGGGGTTGAGGATTATGACTATCAGCCCAAACCTGCTCCCAAACCCGGTGATGCGCCGGACGCCCATACCTTCATGGGCTATCGCCGTGCGGATGGCCGCGTCGGTATTCGCAATGAAATCTGGATATTGTGTACGGTCGGTTGTGTGGCGCGTACCTCAGAGCGTCTGGCCAAGATCGCCGGTGAACGGTTCCAAGGGCGGGTGGACGGGGTCTTTGCCCTGACCCATCCGCTGGGCTGTTCGCAATTGGGCGACGACCTTGACCATACCCGTAAACTGCTGGCGGCATTGGCGTCTCACCCCAATGCGGGCGGGGTGCTGATCGTGGGCTTAGGCTGCGAGAATAATCAACTCAGCGCCCTGATCAAGGAAGTGTCGCGTGAACCCGATCGCCTCAGATATTTCGCCGCCCAGATGGTCGAGGATGAGCATGAGGCGGGCCTAGAGGCGCTGGAAGAACTGGTGGCCGTAGTCGAAAAAGACCGACGCGAAGAATGCCATGTTTCCGATCTGGTCATCGGGGTCAAATGCGGTGGCTCGGACGGGTTTTCGGGTCTTACCGCCAATCCGCTGGTGGGCAGGATTGCTGACCGCGTGGCGCTGGCGGGCGGTAAGTCGATCATGACCGAAATCCCGGAGATTTTCGGGGCCGAGCGCATCCTGATGGCGCGCGCGAAAGACGAAGCTGTGTTCAAAGGCGTCGTCAATGTGGTCAATGATTTCAAGCAGTATTTCCTCGACCATAAGCAGCCGGTCTTTGAAAACCCATCGCCGGGAAATAAGGCCGGTGGTATTACCACCTTAGAGGAAAAGTCGCTGGGGGCGGTGCAAAAAGGCGGCCTGAGCCAGCTTAATGAGGTTTTGCGCTATGGTGAGCGGGCGACCGTTCCCGGCCTGTCCCTGCTGGAAGCGCCCGGCAATGATGCGGTGTCTTCAACGGCGCTTACGGCGGCAGGGGCCGTAATTGTCTTGTTCACTACAGGCCGCGGCACGCCGCTTGGCTTTCCGGCGCCGACGCTTAAGATTGCGTCCAATACGGCTTTGGCGAATAAAAAGCCGCACTGGATTGATTTTAATGCTGGTCAGGCCTTAGAAGGAAAGACACTTGACCAAACGGCGGATGATTTGATGAATCTGATCCTGAAAACCGCGTCGGGTCAGCCGAGTTGCAACGAAAAGAATGAGGAACGCGAGATCGCGATCTGGAAGAACGGGGTGACGCTTTAACCTCATGGGGGAAACGGACTTTCCCCCATGCGCCCCCTTGAAAACCACAATAATGATTTAGGAAATGCCTGATGTCCCGACTGTCGCTTGCTAACCTTGATGCCCTGAAACCTGAGGTGATTAAACCGGCCTATGATCCGTCAGGGCTTTCGATCGGGGTTGTGCATTTTGGGCCGGGGGCGTTTCACCGCGCCCATCAGGCAGCCTATCTGGATGCGATTGCGGCCTTCGATCCGCGCTGGGGCATTTGCGGGGTGTCGCTACATTCAACCGGGGTGCGCGATGCGCTCAACCCCCAAGACGGGCTCTATACGCTGGCCATTCTGGATGAGGAAATCAAATACCAGATCATTGGGTCGATGCGCGAGGTTCTGGTCGGCCCCGAAGATATTGAGGCGGTACTTGAACGCCTGACCCGCGACAGTGTCGGCGTTGTCTCATCGACCGTGACTGAAAAAGGCTATTGCCTGACGCCGGACGGCGCGCTCGATTTCGCCCATGCCGATATCGTCCATGATGTCGCTAACCCGCAGACGCCGAAATCGTTTGTCGGCTATGTCGTCGAAGGTTTGCGCCGCCGCCATGCCACGGGCAAGGCGCCGTTCGTGTTGATCCCGTGTGATAACCTACCGAAAAATGGTCACCGCCTGAAAGCGGCTGTGGTGGCGCTGGCGGCCAAACAGGATCAGGCTTTAGCCGACTGGACCCAAGCCCATCTGCAATGTCCCTGCACCATGGTCGATTCGATCACACCGGCGACCGATGATGCCTTGCGCGCTCGCGTTGAGGCCGCGACCGGCGTGACCGATACCTGGCCGATCCAGCGCGAAGCCTTTACCCAGTGGGTGATCGAAGACCACGTCCATGACGGTGGCCCGGACTGGGTGCGCGCTGGTGTGACCCTGACCGACAATGTGCCGGCCTATGAGCGCGCCAAGCTGCGTCTGCTCAACGGGCCGCATTCGACCCTGGCCTATGTGGGGCTGCATAAGGGCTATGAGAGCGTGTCCGAAGCCATGACGGACGCCAATTTGTCAGCCTTTGTCCGTGATCTGATGATCCAAGATGTGGTGCCATTGCTGGAGGCACCAAAAGGACTGGATTTGGTCGCCTATAGTGAGGCGATCCTCAAGCGCTTCCGCAATCCGGCCATCCGCCATCTGCTGTCGCAGATTGCCTGGGACGGTTCGCAAAAACTGCCGATCCGGCTTCTGGGGTCGCTGTCTGAGGCGTTGGCACGGGGTGCGGATATCAGCCGCTTTGGTGTGCCGCTGGCGGCGTGGATCCGGTTTGTGCGCCACAAGGCGGTCAGCGGTGAGGCCATTACCGATCCTCTGGCGGCTGAACTCATTGCCTTGGGCAACACGCTCAACGATGAGGTATCGGATGTTCAGGCGGTGCTGGCTTTACACGCTGTGTTCCCCGAAGCTTTGGCGAGTGATCCTGAGGTGATTGAATCCCTTGAAGCCGCCTATGCTGCTGCGCTTGCGGCTGAAAAGGTCACGGCCTAAGCCTTGTCAATTCGGTGCGGTATGGGTTAGGTCGGGTCAACACAAATAAAGAGAACCATCCCATGCCAAACCCTGCCTTTATCGTGCCGAATGACCCTGTGCCCGCTGATGTGATTACCTTGTCGGAAGGCCCTGCCAATGTGCTGTCAGGGCAGTGGCCGGATCGGCAGATTGAAGCGGTGACGCGGCTGGAGTTGCATGGCTACTATACCAAGAACGCACGGGCGCGAGCGCTGGTCTATGCCGGGGGTGGTTATCACCGCCTGATGCACGACAAAGAAGGTGTTGAGGTCGCTTTGTGGCTCAACAGTCTTGGGATTGATGCCTATGTCATGGCCCACCGCCTGCCCGGCCAAGGTAATCACGACAAGGATATGGCCCTCAAAGACGGCCTGACCTGCCTCGACTATCTGGCCCAGTTCAAGGACTTACCGTTGCTGCATGTTGGCTTGTCGTCGGGCGGGCATCTGGCCGGGGTTATGGCCTGTCAGGATCATGCGCTGAAAGCCGCTGGTGCGCTGATCGCCTATGCGCCGATCAATGCCAATCATAAGGACTATAAGTTTCCGGTGGGAAAACCGGATTATCCGCCGGTCGAAAAGCAGGATTTCTATAACGACTGGCCGATCGGGGTTGCGGCTGAACCGCACGGCGTGCCGGACTGTCCGGTGTTTCTGGCCTACGGCCTTTATGATGAGATCGTGCCGGTTGATCATGCGCTCAATATGATCAAGGCCGGTCAGAACTTAAAACGCGATGTCGAAGCCCATATTTTCGATCAGGCCCCGCACGGCTTTGCGTTGCGTGAAACCACCGGCACCCATGCCAACTGGCCTGAATTGGCCGCGCGGTGGATTGATCGTGTTTTGGCCTAGGTTCCCTGCTGGATAAACGGCACTTTTTCGAACAGCTTACGTTCTTCGCCCCGAGGATCAAGGGCAAGTTCCGGCTTGAGATGCATTAACATGGTCTCACGGTTGGCCAAGCTATAGGGCTTCCATTCGGGCAAGGCGGGGGTTTGCGGCGATCCGGTGCGGGCAAAAGCAATAAAGGCATCGCTGAACAGATCGGCCATAGCTTGCGCTTCCGGCGCATTGGTGGTGATGGCGTCATTGACGGCAGTGTTCCTAAACACCAGCGGGATTTCGATGGTGTGTGGCGCGCCCAGCCTGCCGCCGTCCTTGGGCGTTGGCCAGTTTTCCTGATAGACGAAGGTTTTGGCGCCCGATTTGGCGCGTTCTTCGGCCTCGATAATCGCCCCGCGCCATGACCGGCCCGCGGTGGTGGCCGCAAAAAACACATCGGACGGCGACATATCCGGATACAGTTTGCGGTAAGTTTCGATCACCAGATAGGGGTCGATATCGACCCGGTATTCGGGCGGCAGCTTGGCGGGCAGGTCGTCCCAGGTCAGTTCAAAATTTTTCGGATTACCGCCCAGAAAAGCGCGGGTTTCATCCTTTGTATTGCCGATAATCATCGGGATATGATGCGATTGTGCGGGCGCATCGGGATAGAACGGATGACGAAACAGGACTGTCTCATCCAGCACCGGCCCCATATAGACGCTACCTTTGCCAATCACAGGGTCAGTGGTTTTGAGGGCATCGACCAAGGCCTGCATGGGCAAGGTCTGCACGGCGGCTAATCCGTCCGAATCGGGTTGGAGGCCAAGGGTTTTAAGAAACGCTTCGGCGCGCAAACTGGCGTTGCCGGGGCCAGAGGCGGTGACCTGCTGACCGCTCATGGTCGCGCACTTGTGGAACAGACCCCTGGCCGCAGGCGTGGCCATCATGGTGGCGATCTTGGCGCCGCCGCCGGACTGGCCAAAGACCATGACATTATCCGGATCGCCGCCAAAGCCTGAGATATTATCGCGCACCCATTCCAGCGCCAGATGCAGATCCATCTGCCCGCAATTGCCGGAAAAGCCTAGTGGGCCATGAGTGCCGCCGCTCACCAACCTCTCAAATCGCGCAAGGTATAGATACCCAAACACATTGAGGCGGTGATTGACCGTGACCACCACAACATCGCCGTGGGCCGCAAGGTTAGTGCCGTCATAAAGCGGATCGGACCCGGACCCGCCATTATAGGCCCCGCCGTGAACATAGAACATGACCGGACGTTTCTTGCGCGGGTGGGCATCCGGTGTCCAGATATTCAAGAACAGGCAGTCCTCGCTGATGCCGATATCGGCCTTACCGCTTTGAGGGGACGACAGGCCATAACGATTAGCCTTGTAGACGGCTTTCGATGCTGGAGGAGGGACGGGCGGCTGAAAGCGGGGGGCGGTGGCGTAGCGTATGCCTAAGAACGTGCTGATCCCGCCTTTGGCAAAGCCTTCGATCGGGCCGGAACGTGTTATGGCGCACGGGTTGCGCGGTTTGGCTGATACCGGTGTCACAAGGGCGGCGGCAGAGACGGCTGTAAGGCCCGTGAGGACATGGCGGCGGTACATGGATAATCCCTGTAGGTTTTTGCCTACAGTGCCGCTTGGCGCTTCATATGTAAAGTCAGCCGAACTGATAGCCGCTGATGGCGGCATTGATATGGGGCAGGGTCTGGCTGTAGGTGGCCGTGCCCTTATCATCACCAGCGGCCCCGGCAACCACCATCAGCGGGATCAGATGCTCTTCGCGCGGGTGGGCATCGCGGGCGGCGGGGGCTTGTGTCCAACGGGTGAGGTTTTGGATGCGTTGTAAAGGGGCCGCTTCCGTTGCGGTGGTTTTTAGCCAGTCATCAAAGTCATACGAAAAATTGTGCGCCTGTCCGGCAAGATTGACACCTCGTCCCATCAGGGCCTTCATATTATGAAAACTCATGCCGGAACCGATGATCAGCACGCCCTCGTCCCGCAAAGGGGCCAAAGCCTGCCCCAGCCGGATATGCTCGGCAGGGTCCAAGCCTTTTTTAAGCGACAGTTGCGCTACCGGAATATCGGCATCGGGATAGATCAGCTTGAGCGGAATAAAGACGCCGTGATCATAGCCGCGCGACGCATCGTGATTGAGCGCAATACCGGCCTGCGCCGTTAACTGCCCGATGCGGGCCATCAGTTTCGCGTCATTATGGGTGGGGTAGGTGATCTGATAGGTGTGGGGCGGAAAGCCGTAATAATCGAACAGCAAATCCGGCTGTTGCGCCGTTTGCAGCGTAAATTCAGCCTCTTCCCAATGGGCGGAAATCACCAGAATAGCCTTGGGGGTCTGGCCGACCTGACGGGCAATATCACGTAAATATTCACCCATGCCAGTCCAGACGTCAGACGGATTCCAGTCGATGAAAAAGCATGGCCCGCCGCCGTGAGGAATAGAGGGTGGGCATTCGGGTCATGTCTGGCCTCCTGATACAATAATGCCCCGCCCGATTGAGCGGACAGGGCATATTTAGCGATTTAAATGTAAGCCTACTTAAGGTTGGCTTCGGCTGTGATCGTCAGGGTGATTTCATCGGAGACGGCCGGCACATAGGCGCCGATGCCAAAATCAGAGCGTTTGATGTCGCCGGTCGCCGAGAAACCCGCGGTCTTTTTCTTCATCATGTTTTCGCCGATCTTGTTCAGCTTGACATCCAGAGTGACCGGCTTGGTGACGCCGTGAATGGTCAGATCGCCGGTGACCTTGGCGGTATCAGCGCCGGTGACGGCAACCTTGGTTGATTTGAAGGTTGCGGTCGGGAACTTGGCGGCGTCAAAAAAGTCTGGCTTTTTCAGGTGCTCATCCAGCTTGGCGACGCCGGTGTTCAGGCCGTCAATGGCAAAGGTGACTTCGACTGAGCTGTTGGCAGGGGCGGCTTCATCGAGCACCAGGGTGCCGACGGCGTTCATGAACTTGCCCGTGGGCTTGGAGAAGCCAAAGTGGGTCCAGCTAAACAGGACTTCGGTATGGGTAGGCTCAATCGCGTAGGTTTCAGGGGCCGCTAAGGCCGGGGAGAAGCTGGCGCCCAGAAGGGCCGCAGCCACCAGGGCGGATTTGAGGAAGGATTTGGTCATGATGTGATCTCTGATTGGGGTGTGAGGTACGCAAACTTGAAACGTAACTATAATGGTTACGAATTGACAATTCAAGACAGATGGAAAGTTTTAGGCTTAAAAATTTCAGGCACGATTTTATAACATGACACAGTTATAGCCTGATTACGCAGGCTGTGCACCGGCATATACTGTAGCCTTTGGGTGACACCCATATTTCAAAGTGACCACATTGTGGGCCTGACATAATTTGTAAACATAGTGTCACTAGCCCTGTGTAGGTCAAGGTAAGTTTTGGGTTAACAAAGGTGGGTGCGGTTATGGCGACGGTTACAGGTAGATTGATGAAATCGGCAAGCTTTAGCGTAAGCCTCATGGCACTAATGGCAGGTGCCGCCCATGCGCAAACACCTGTCGCCCAAACACCTCTGAATGAGCCGATCACCGAAGTCATCGTGACCGTGCAAAAACGTGAGCAGACCCTGCTCAGCGTCCCTGCGGCGGTGACGGCGTTCAACTCATCCTTTATGAACGATGTCGGCATAACTGATTTTCAGGAACTGGCGCAGTTCGTGCCGGGTTTTGAGGTTCAGGATCAGTCGCCCAACAATCCGGGCTTTATCATGCGTGGCATAACGTCTGACTCCGGCACCGCCACCGGCGAAGCGCGCGTGTCCGTGTTTCAGGACGGCCTGAGCATTTCGCGGTCGCGCGGCGCCTATATTGAACTGTTCGATCTGAACCGTGTTGAAATCGCTAAGGGGCCGCAATCGACCCTGTTTGGGCGCGGCGCGCTGATCGGGGCGGTCAATGTCATTCAGAACAAGGCTGATCCGACGGATTTCGATGCATCAGCGCAGGTCGGTTTTGGCAATTATGATTACCGCCTGACTGAACTTATGATGAACCTGCCGGTTACGGATAAACTGGCGGTGCGTCTGGCGACCCGCTTCAAATCGCGCGACGGTTATACTGAAAATCTGCTGGGCGGCGAGGACTTCAACAGCCTCGATACCCGTGCCGCGCGGGCGGTCATCAGCTATTCGCCGACCGATCGGTTGAATTTTGATGTCATCGTCAACTATCAGGAAGATACACCGGCGGGTACGGGCTTTAAATCCGGCACCTTCACGCCGACAAATCCGCAAACCGGGGCCGTCATCGGCGACCTTAGCCCTTACAGCGGGGCGGCCCTGTCGGCGGCGGGTGGCTTTAAGGGCGGACGCGATCTGGGCTTAGAGCGCTATGTGTGGGGCACGACGGTGCTGGGGCGCTATGAGATCAGCGACACCTTAAGCCTGTCATCCTTAAGCGCCTATCGCCGCTTTACGGCTTCGGAAGTGTTCGATGCCGATGGCATGTCCCTGCCGCTAACCGTGTTCGGCGAAGATGCTTACGGTAAGGTCTGGACCCAGGAACTGCGCCTCAACTATGATGGCAATGATAAGCTGTCGTGGTTTGCCGGTGTCAGCTATTTCGACGAGGAGGCCCGCACGGCGGTGCCGCTTCAGATCGATGAGCGCGTCGCTTCGGTATTTCTGACCAATCAGTTGCCGCGCCCGACAGTGCCGTCCTATCCGTTCATTCAGGCCGCCCTGCAATCGACCCCGTCACTGGCGGCGCTTTACCCGCTGCTCGATCCGGCCCACCGCGAAACCTCGACCAGCTTTGGTGAGACGCGCTCCTTTGATGTCTTTGGGGATATTACCTATCGCCTGACGCCGAAGTTCGAGATCAGCGGCGGTGTGCGCTACACCAAGGACGACAAGACATCGGGTTACTCGGCCAGCGTTGTCGGCAATTCCGGTCTGGCCTCGGCCAGCTTTGCTCAGTCGACCGTGACCAGCTATGTTACTCAATATGTGCAGGCGACCGGTATGATGCCGTCATCGGCACAGCAGACGGCGGTATTCAATCAGGCGCTGATGGGGGCGCTTAGCCTGCCGCTGGGGATATTCAAGCAGCCGACCGCCGGTAACGGCAACCGCATTGACCGCGATTTTGAAGATGACGGTTTCACCTATCGTCTGGTCGGGCGCTATCTGTTCAGCGATACGCTCAATGCCTACGCGTCGATCTCGCGCGGACGCCAGCCCAAGACCTTAAGCGGCGATTCCGGCAGCACCCCGCTGAGTGCCGCGGTCTTTACCGAAGCCGATTCTGAGACGGTCGACAGCCTTGAGGCTGGGGTTAAGGCCCGTCTGTTTGATGGTCGCATGAGCTGGGATTCGGCGGTCTATTATTATCATTACGACAACTTCCAGACGTCGGTCGCCACCAATACTGGCAATGTCATCACGGTCAGCGCCGGTGAAGCCAAGGCCTATGGTCTGGAAACGCAAACCTATTACCGTGCCACACCGGGCGTCGATCTGTTCGCCACCTACGCCTATAACCATGCCCGCTTCGGAAATGGCCTCTATGACGGCAATCATTTCCGTCTGAGCCCTGATCATACGGTGTCATTGGGCGCACGCCTGAAAAAGGAGTTTGGGCTGGGGACACTGTCGTTCACCCCAAGCTATGTCTGGCAGTCGGAAGTCTATTTTGACGATAACAATGACCTGCCGCAGTTCCAGCCAGCGGTGGCGGGGCTTCGCCCGGTTGCCGACACCAAACAGGATGAAACACAGGACGCCTATGGCCTGCTTAATCTGCGTCTCGGCTTCAAGCCTGCGCGCGGGCCGTGGGAAGTTGAGCTGTTTGGCACCAATGTCACCGACGAAGACTATATCAAGGACGCGGGCAATGTCGGCGATACTCTGGGGATCGCCACCTTCATTCAGGGCGAGCCCAGCATGTATGGCGTGACCTTGAAACTAAAGTATTAACCTCAAAACAGTGCCGGGCCGCCCGTACCTTGCGGGCGGCAGGTGCCAGTTTCGGACAGGGTTTCGGTAGATCCGAGGCCAAAGCGCTTATCCTCGGCCCAGTGCTTCTGGCCGTAGAATGCGCCCGTCGTGCGATTAAGCGATACCTTAAGATAGCCGCCCTTTTTCTGGGTCTGATCGATCAGTTCGTAATAGGCCGGGCTGACGGCGGCATTGCATCGAAAGCTGAAACAGAGCGTATCACGGATGATCGAGGTGTGGTCAGGGTCGATGGACATGACCTTGAAATCCGCCGCCGTATCCGGAAAGGTCTCAGACGGGATCAGGCTGAGGTAAAACGTGCCGCGTGTGGTGTGGTCTTTGCCCGTCGTCGTCACCGTATCGCATTTCAGTGTAATTTCGCGCGCGCTTACCTTAGTCGCCGGGGGTGTTTTCAGGTTGACGATCACAGTGGGGGGCGCGGGCGGTGGTGGCGGTTCAGGGATGGCCATATCCATCACGGATGGGGCGCCAATGGCCGCGACCGGTTGCGATGAGGTGATCGGCTTAAGCGGCGCCGCCTGAACGGCGGCCATGGGCGCGGGTTTCAAGCTGGTGTAAGGCACCGGGGCTGCGGGCAAGGTCGGCGCGGCTTCAGCCTTTTTCTTGACGATCGGTTTTTTGGCGACCCGCTTGACCACAGGTTTTGGGGTATCAGCCGCCGCGGCATCCCATTCTTCGGCCAGAACGAGGGACGGAACGGTCAGGTACAGGATAATTGTGGCAACGGCGGCACGCATCATACCTCTTCTCCGAAACGATCAGAGACCAGATCGACCAGCGCCTGAACGGCATCGGCGGCCTGCGGGCCTTCGGCTTCGATGCCGATATGGCTGCCCTTACCGGCGCCCAGCATCAGAAGGCCCATGATCGACTGGGCATCGACGCGGTGGTCGTCGCGCAGGACATAGATCTGGGCGTTGAAGGTGGCGGCCAGCTTGACGAACTTGGCTGATGCGCGCGCGTGCAGCCCTTTTTCGTTGCAGATTTCGACTTCGGCGTGTGCGACGCTCATGACTGTGGGCAACCCTGCGAACTTGCTTGGAATGGACGCTACCATGCGCAAAGCCTGCGTCCTCATCAAGCCTGATAAAAAGACGTTTGGGTTAATATTCAGGTAAGATTAATTCAGCTTTCGCCCGACAGGACGTAAGACGCCACGGTAATATATTTGCGGCCGGCTTCCTGGGCATGGAGCACGCAGGTCGATAATGGCTCATTCTTACGCAAAGAGGCCAGCTTGATCAGCATGGGCAGGTTGATGCCGGCAATGACCTCGGCCTTGGTTTGCTCCATGACGGAGATAGCCAGATTGGACGGGGTGCCGCCGAACATGTCGGTCAGCAGGATCACGCCATCACCCAGATCGTTGGCAAAGGTCGCCTCTAAAATATCCTGACGTCTGCGGGCCATATCGTCTTCAGGACCGATACAGATTGCCGTTACGGCACTTTGCGGACCCACAACATGTTCCATGGCGGAAATGAACTCTTCCGCCAGCCTGCCGTGGGTTACGATCACAAGCCCGATCATAAAGACAACTTCCTCAAACCGATCCGTAAAATCCGGAACCGCTGTCATAGCCCTGATAGTCTTTGGGCCAAGACCGCTGATCTTAGCGGATTGTATGCACTGCAAAAAGTCCTTTTACCTGTTTAGGCGTAAATTAGTCCTAATCCAAGCGAATTGAGGGTGCGCGGACGGTTTGTGTCAGGGATATAAGCAGTTTGGCCACACTTGACGCTTCCCTTGGGTTAAGTCTCAGGACCGGGATTTTCAGGCCAAGTATGTCGCTAAACTCCGGTTCGGGCAGGCGTTCGACAGCGGAATTTTGGCAGTGCACCGTAAGGCTGATGCGGCTGAAATGGCGGGTTCGCAAGGTAGTGATGCCGACGCCGCGCACTTCGATCCGGCCTTTGATGGTGTCAGGCGCCCCGGCATAGAGGTGGTCGCCAGATCGCCATAACACCGAATAATCGTCGCTGATCAGGGCGCACCCTTTAGATAAGGCGCGCAGGGCCAGATCGCTTTTCCCCACCCCGGACGGCCCGCTAATCAGCACGCCCTGCCAGGTGTCGCCGATCAGGCAACTGATGGAGGTGGCGTGAACAATAAGCTTACTCATAACGGGCCGTAGGTATTGGGCAGGGCCACCGTAAAGCGCGCGCCCGTGATATTACCGGCTTCGTCCTTGCGATTTTCGGCCCAGATGCGGCCATGGTGGGCGGCAATGATCTGACGTGAAATCGACAGCCCAAGGCCTGAATTGCGCCCAAACAGCGTGCCCTTGGGACGGGAGGTGTAAAAACGCTCGAAAATGGTTTCCAGATTGTCTTCGGGGATGCCGGGGCCTTCGTCATCTATGGTGATATGCAACGGCAAAGACGGATCCTGATGCGAATGGCCAAGGTGGATATGGACGGTGCTGCCGGGGGGGCTGAAGGAGCGGGCATTGTCGATCAGGTTGCGAAATACCTGCCCCAGCGGGCCTTCCCGCCCGATAACCCGCGACGATAACGACGTCAGGGCGCGGGTGAAAACCACCCTAACCGACGTGTCATCGTCGGGCGTATAGAGCGAGACGATATCTTCCATCAGGGCACCGATCTCAACCGGCTTGGGTGCATCACGCGACAGCTCGGCATCAAGACGGGAGGCATTGGAAATGTCGGTGATAAGCCGGTCAAGGCGATGTACATCCTGATTGATGACGTTCATCAACCGTTCTTTGGCGCTGTCATCCTTGACCAGATTAAGGGTTTCCAGTGCCGACCGTATCGAGGTCAGGGGGTTTTTGATCTCATGGGACACGTCGGCGGCAAAGCGGTCAATCGCGTCCATGCGCTTGGACAGAGTATCGGTCATCGATTCCAGCGAGCGGGCCAGGGTGCCGATTTCGTCCTTACGCGTTTCAAGATCAGGCAGGGAAATAGCGCGAATCTGCTCCATGCGCACGCTGTCGGCGGCGGCGGACAGGCGCTGGATCGGACGGCTGACCAGCCAGTTGACCAGAAGCGCCGAAAACAAACTGACCCCGACCGCCACCAGTATGAATGGTAGCATGGCCATGCGCTGGGCCGCCACGATGGCGTCAACATCGCCCGCCTCAAGGGTCAGCACCCCCAGCACCATCTTAACGCGCCGGATCGGGATCGACACCGACACGACCTTTTTGCCGCTTTCGTTGAGGCGTACCGAGGTGACCTGCGTGCCGCCGAGGGCCAGCTTGACCTCATCGCTCAGTGCGGCCTGTGCTTTTTCAAGACTGTCGGTCTGAGCAGAGCGGTCAGGTGCGGCTTCACCACGGTCACGGGCCGGGGGCAAGGGCCGGACATCGACGCTCTCAGACACGACATAGCTGTCCGACAGGAGTTCGCCCTCGGCATTGAACAGGCGGGCGCGCTGTCCCTTGGGGATAAAACGGCTCAGGGCCAAATGAGCGCTGGAGGCCTCAAGATAGGGCTGGGGATCACCAACCGTCGCCACGACGGCGATGATTTCGGCCATAGTGTCGGCCTGCGCCGTCAGGGACTCTTTACGGTTTTCGACCAGCCCCTGCCGGAATTCGTTGAGCGCCAAAGCACCCACCACCAGCACCAGCAGCCCAAGCAAATTCAGCCCCAGAACCAGCCGGCTGAGGCGTGAATTGCCAAAGGTGAATTTGAACCGGTTTGGCATCAAAGCCCCAGCCAAAGGGTTAAGCTTCTTTGTAGCGATAGCCCACGCCGTACAGGGTTTCGATCGAATCAAACTCATCATCGACCTGCCGGAATTTCTTGCGCATCCGCTTGACGTGGCTGTCGATGGTGCGGTCATCGACATATACCTGATCGTCATAGGCGGCATCCATCAGGTTGTCGCGGCTTTTGACAAAGCCCGGACGCTGAGCCAGAGCGTGCAGCAGCAGGAATTCGGTCACCGTCAGGCGCACCGGCTTGCCTTCCCAGGTACATTCGTGGCGGGCGGCGTCCATAACCAGCTTGCCGCGTTTCAGCGACTTGGCATTGAGCGCTTCGGTGACTTCCGGGGCTTCGCCCTGCTCGACAATGCCTGCACGACGCAGGACGGCCTTGACCCGCTCCAGCAGGAGACGTTGGGAGAAGGGCTTATGCATATAGTCGTCGGCACCGAGGTTAAAGCCCAGCAGCTCATCAATCTCATCGTCCTTGGAGGTCAGGATGATGACCGGCAGGTTGGAGGTCGCGCGCAGGCGGCGCAGGACTTCCATGCCGTCCATGCGCGGCATTTTCACGTCCAGAATCGCCAGATCAGGCGGGTCTTTTTCAAGTGCTGCCAGACCCGATGCGCCGTCATAATAGGCAGTGATCGTGTGGCCACCGCTTTCCAGTGCCAAAGATACGGACGTTACGATATTCTCGTCATCATCCACCAAAGTGATCTTCGCCATGTCAGGTCTGTCTCCGCAAATTATCTTAGTCGTCAATATGTGGCTGATAAGACTTTAATTCTAGTCTTTAAGTTGACCGCTTAAAGGTCTTAATCGGGCTATAAGTGGGCTTCAACCTTAATTTAACGTCATTTGTGTAAGGATTGTTATGAGTTAGAGCGCTTTTAATAGAGTGCGGCAACCAACAGCCCGTCAGAATGACGTGGTCACATTAAGGTCAGAAATATGTCCGGCGGTATCCATTACGAAGTGTTCGCGCGTAAAACGCCAGCCTCCGGCTGGGCGCTTCAGGGGGCGGTTGAAAACCGCGAGGCGGCGATCGCCATGGCCGAAGACATGCTGGCGCAAAACCGCGCCGCCGCGGTCATGGTGACCAAAGAAGTCTTTTCTGAAAGTAGCGGCGAATTCAAAAGCTTCACCGTGCTCAACAAGGGCGCGCCTGAACAAAAGAAAAAGGACCGCCCGACTCAGCCCGCCGAGAATATTTGCGGCAGTCCGCAGGAGCTATATACGGCCCAGGGCCGCGAAAAGGTGGCGCGTCTGCTTGAGGACTGGTTGCGGCGCTATAAGGTGACGGCTTTTGAAATGATGCACCGGCCTGATCTGGTGGAACGGTTTGAAGCCTCTAATAATGACGTGCAGCATGCCGCCCAAAAGCTGGCCGTCCCCGAAGCGCAGGAGACCGGCGCGTCGATCCATGAAATCATGCGACGCTGGACGGCTTTGATCGATAAGGCGTGCACCCGCGTCATCAGTGATGGCCGCAAGAACCTGTTTCCCGATCTGACGCTGGACGGTCTGACCGCTCAGATCGATAAGATCAACAGCCACCCTGAAAAGGCCTATGTGCTGGGTGGCGGTGTAGCGAAGTTAATGAAGGCGGCGACGACGCCTGCGGGCAAGCTGGAGGTTCTGCTGCCCTTTGTGCACCGGCTGGCTGAAAGTCGTGAAGGCTGGGGCTGGGCGGTTCAGGTGTTTGAAGCGCCGATCATGGAAATCTTTGCGGGCAAGACCGCACTGACCGACATTGTGGGGCAGGAGCTTGATCTGGGGTCGGGGCTTGCCATTCTGACGCGGCTGGTGGCCGGGCCGGAAGCGAAGATGGTCGCGAAAATTGACCCGGTGGTGTCGCGTACCCTGCCGGAACTGACCGGGGTTCTGGCCGATATCCTCAAACTGATCGAAGCCGGTCATTTCAAGGCGCTTTCGGCCAGTATTTCCAAGCGCCTGCTGGTCGAACTGAAGAGCGTGCGTCGGCTGCGCCCGTCAAGCCCGGTGCTGGAGATTGAAACCCTGCGGGCGCTGGCGCTGGTCATGACTGCGGCGGGCAAGGAGCAGACCCAGCGTGAGGATATTGCCGAAGCCTTTGCCGAGCGCTCCAAGACGCTGGTGTCCAGTGATTTCGTCGAAAGCCTGACCAAGGATACGGTCTCGGCTTTTGGTGAGATTGAGCGCCTGATCTGGTTGTGTGAAAATGTCGTCGGCTCCGCCAATAAGCGTCAGGCGGTGCGTTGGGTCAGCGGGTGTTTGACCGGCCACAGGTTTGAACGCGAAATCCGGGATGCGTCCAAATCGGCACCGACGCGGTTAAGCTTTCTGGCCGGACTGCAAAAGCGCCTGATCCGGGCAGAGCTGCCGGAAAAGGAAGCGCAGGAACTGCGGGATAAGCTGGGGGCGCTGGGGGCGTCGATTGCGTCCGAAGTCAATCTGATGATGCACCTCACGCGGGTCGGCGGATCATCGATGCAGAAACTGACCCTGTTGCTGGGCTTTGCGGCCGGGCAATCGGCACCGCTTGGGCCGGTCAGTGACATGGCTAAGGCCGAGGTGATGAAGCTGCTGAAAAGCCCGGAAGCCCGCACGAACCTGATGAGTGATCCGGCCGCATTCATGCAGCTAAGGCCCCTGATGCAAGCCGCCGGTATTGGTGCGGCGGCGTAAGCTTCTCCCCATAAAGACAATAAAAAAGCCCGCCAAAAACTATCAAGTTTTGGCGGGCTTTTCGTAAGCTATGTACTGGCTTTTAAGCGGCCCGCACTCTGGCGAGGAACGCGCTGACCTGATGGCGAAGCTGTTCGGCTTGCTCGGCCAGTTCCGATGAGGCGCTCAAGACCTGAGACGCACCGGCGCCGGTTTCTTCGGCCATGCGGGCCACGCCGGTGATGTTGACGGTCACTTCGGTGGTGCCCATCGAGGCCTGATTGACGGCCTGAACGATCTCACTGGTCGCCGCACCCTGTTGCCCAACCGCCGCCGAAATGGTGGTGGAGGAGTCATTGACTTCGCGGATAGTGGCCGAAATATTTTCGATCGCCGTCACCGCCTGCTTAGTGGTGCCCTGAATGGCCGCGATCTGCTGATTGATCTCTTCGGTGGCCTTGGCGGTTTGCTGCGCCAGTTGTTTGACTTCCGAGGCCACAACGGCAAAGCCGCGACCCGCTTCGCCGGCACGGGCCGACTCGATAGTGGCATTGAGCGCCAGCAGGTTAGTCTGCTGAGCGATGGCGGAAATGATATCGACGATACCCGTGATGCGGCCTGCGGCTTCCGACAACTCGTAGACGATGGCCATGGTCGTGTCGGCTTCGGTTACTGCTTCACGCGCTTTAACCAGTGAATGATCGACCTGACGGCTGATTTCGGCGACGCTGGCACCCAGTTCTTCGGCCGAGCCGGCAACAGACGTGACGTTGGTGCCGGCTTCTTCGGCAGCGGCGGACACTGAGGTCGCCTGAGCCGCAGATTCCTGTGCCGATGAGGTCAGTTGCTGGGCTGTGGCCTGCATTTCGGTGGCGGCGGCGGAGACCATCTCAACGATGCCACCGACGGCACCTTCGAATTGATCAGCCAGCTCAATCATGGCTTGCTTACGCTGATATTCGGAGTCTTCGCGGGCCTTGACGGCTTCGGCCTCTAATGCACGGGTGCGGATCATGCCGTCCTTAAAGACTTCGACGGCGGCGGCCATGTTGCCGATTTCGTTGGGTTCGCCGAGGTTGGGTATCTTAACTTCGGTGTTGCCGCCTGAAAGAGTGCGCATGGTGTCGGCCATCTTGCCGATCGGCGCGGAAATGGTGCGGATCATCACAAAGCCGATGGCGACTGACGCAGCGGCGGTGATGCCCAGAGCGATCAGGATCAGGGTCGAGGCTTGCTTACCGAGGGCCATACTTGCCTGGGCGACAGCGCCGCCCTCTTTGGTTTGAAAGGCGCGGTTATCCCGGACGGCTTTACGCAACAGTTGCGACTGATCCTGCATGTCATTCATATAGAAATTCATGGCCGTGGGGTCTTCGCTATCGACCATTTGAAGGAATTTGTCTGAGTTCGTGAAGTAGGTATCAAGCTGCTTCCTGATCTCGGCGGCCATTTGGGCTTCTTCACCCTCAGCGATCATGGGCTTGTAGGCATTCCAATCTTTTTCCAGCAACTCGCGCGACGCTATGGCCTTGGTGCGGGCTTCCTGAAATTCCGAACCGCTCGTATACAGCAACTGGCTTTGGCGCAGACGCATCTGCTCAAAATCCTGGGACATGTCGCCAAGGACATTGGCGCTTGGCAGCCAGTTCGATCCCAACTCATCTAGGGACGTATTGACGACGCCCAGGCGGTTGATCGAAAATATACCCAAGGCCGCAGTGCTTAAAAGGACGATGGCGAAGGCGGCGATAACACGCGCGCGAATGGTAAGACGGCTAAGCATGGGAATTCAAACCTTCATCACAAAACAAATACACTGACCGGAAGGTGATATGCCACAGGCGTGGCTCAGCCTCCCACCGCTCCCGACGGTATGGTTAACTGAGTATGATAAATAAAGTCTGAACAGGGTTTACAAACGCTACGCATCAGTTTTGGCGGAAATTGAGTTCCAGCAGGACGTTATTAGGGTCAGCGACAAATATCTGACGCAGATTAATCGGTTTGACTTCGTTGGTGGCGTGGGTGAGGCCGCGCGAGGTTAGTCGCTCAACCATGTCGTCATAGCCTTCGCACTCAAAGGCGACATGGTGGATGGCGCCGGTTGGATCGCCGGGCACGACCTCGCGCGGGATGGTGTTGTCGGTGCCAAACAGGTTGAGGTGGATGATGGCGCGGTCTCCACTGTCATACAGCCATTGCCGCAGGGACGGATCACGCTCAGGGGCGACCCGTGCCTCCAGCCCCAGCAGGTCATGATAAAACGCAATCGTGCCCGCCATATCGCGGGTCTGGATATTGATGTGGTCAAGGCGTTTGACGGTGATGGCTGACATATATGTTACAGTAGTTGCTCTAAGGTCACAGGGGTGTTAGGTTCGTTTGGAAAGGATTAATACGATGATTCTGCCTGATTATCCCGCACGGACACCGGTGCATTAACGGGAGTAAAAATGAAGAAGCCGCCCGGCCAGGCGGCCTCTTCTGGGGTGACAACTTTCACCGCTAAACGGCTAGTTTGTGACCGCACCACTAATCTAGCAATGTTTAGCAAGTTTTCAACCTCTTATCCGATTGGAGAAGCGGAATGGAAAGGCGCGTAAATGTGCGTTCTTATTACCGCAGCCGGTATGGAAGAATCGAGTGTGTAATTAAGCACACTCGGCGCTGGCCGCGGTAGGGTTTCAAGCAATTCGTTTAGTCTTAATGGCAATGTGCGTTAAGATTTTGTAGTAACAAAAGGGCCGCAAGGGTATGTCCATTGCGGCCTTTTCTTCCGGCCCAAAGTACACTGAGCGGTAGCGAAGGACTTTGGGGCGAGGCCTAGTGCGCCTCATCCCAGTTCAGCGCGGCCTTTGCCTCCACGACCAGCGGCACGCTGATTTCAGCCGCAGGCAACGGCGCTTTTTCCATCACTGAGACAATCAACGGCATGACGGCCTCGACCTCATCATCGGGGGCTTCAAAGATCAGTTCGTCGTGGACTTGCAGCAGCATTTTGGTCTTAAAGCCTGCCGCCGTCAGCGCCCCCGGCATCCTGATCATGGCGCGGCGGATGATATCGGCGGCGGTGCCCTGAATGGGGGCATTGATGGCGGCGCGTTCAGCAAACTGCCGCTGACCGCCCGCCTTGGCATGGATGTCGGGGATGTGGATTTTCCGGCCCATGATGGTCGTCACATAGGCATGGTCTTTCACGAACGCCTTGGTGGCGTCCATATAGGCCTTGATGCCGGGGAAGCGCTCGAAATAGGTCTTGATATAGCGTCCCGCTTCATCGTTCGGGATCGCCAACTGGTTGGCCAGACCAAAGGCCGAAATGCCATAGATAATGCCGAAGTTGATAGCCTTGGCCCGCCGGCGGATTTCAGACGTCATCTCGCTGAGCGGCACGCCGAACATTTCAGACGCGGTCAGTGAGTGAATGTCGATACCGTCCGAAAAGGCTTTTTTAAGCTGGCCGATATCGCCAATATGCGCCAGCAGACGAAGCTCAATCTGCGAATAGTCGGCGCTGATCAGACGATGGCCCGGCCTGGCGATAAAGGCGGTTCTGATCTTGCGGCCTTCACCGGTGCGGATCGGGATGTTTTGCAGGTTGGGCTCATTGGACGACAGACGCCCGGTGGTGGTCGAGGCCAGATGGAACGAGGTGTGAACCCGGTCGGTTTTCGGATCGGCGACCTGATGCAAGGTGTCGGTATAGGTGCCTTTGAGTTTGGCCAACTGGCGGTAGTCCATCAGGATTTTAGCCAGAGGAATACCCTGTTCGGCCAGATCTTCCAGCACCTTAACATCGGTCGCCCAGGTACCCGACGCCGTGCGCTTGCCACCCGGCAGTTTCAGTTCATCAAAGAAAATCTCGCCCAGTTGTTTGGGGGAGTTGAGGTTGAACGGTCGCCCGACGACCTCTTGCGCTTTTTGTTCCAGCGCGCCCATGCGCACGCCGAAGTCCTGCGACAAACCGCGCAAAACCTGCGGGTCGATGCGTATGCCGGTCAGTTCCATGTCGGACAGAACCGTTGGCATCTTGCGTTCCAGCGTTTCATAGACCGTCAGCAGACCATTTTCCTGCAGGCGCGGTTTCAGCAACCGCCATAGACGCAAAGTCACATCGGCGTCTTCGGCGGCATATTTGGTAGCCTCAACCAGGCCGACATATTTAAAGCTCTTGGCCGCCTTTCCGGTGCCGGCCACCTGCTTAAAGGTAATCGGGGTATGGCCCAAATGCAGTTCCGACAGGGTATCCATGCCGTGGCTGTGCAGCCCGCCTTCCAGCACATAGGAGATCAGCATGGTGTCGTCATAGGGCGCCACATCGATGCCGTGGCGCTTAAGCACGCTCAGGTCATATTTAATGTTCTGGCCGATTTTCAGTACCGACGGGTCTTCCAGCAGTGGTTTCAGAACCGCAATCGCCTCGGCCATCGGGATTTGCTGCAAGGCGTCGCCAAAGGCCAGCCCGTCGTCACTTTCATGCGCCAGCGGAATATAGCAGGCATCATTGGCGCCAAGGCTTAAGGACACACCGACAAGCCCCGAATGGGTGGCCGACAGATCATCAGTTTCGGTATCGACAGCGACATAGCCAAGCTTTTGCGCCCGTGCCACATAGGTTTTGAGGATGTCGATATCCTGCACGCAGACGTAAGATTCATGATTAAACGGCTCAATGACGCTGGTGACGGGCTTTTCACCGATATTGCCGTAAAGCGGGCGTGAAATTGGTGCGGACGGTGTTTTAGCGGCATCCAGACGCGCCTCTTCCAGCGCTGTGATCGCCCCACCCATGCGCCGCGCCAGAGAAGAAAACTCCATCCGCGTCAGGAACGGGATCAGATCGTCGGCGTTGGGGTCTTTGAGGGCAAAGCTGTCGATATCGAACGGCGGCGGCACATCGTCACGAAGTTTGACCAGTTCACGCGACAGCAAAATCTGATCGCGGAAATCGGTCAGGGCCTCCCGGCGCTTGGGCTGCTTGATCTCATGGGCGCGGGCCAGCAGGGCATCGAGACTGCCGTATTCGGCCAGCAACTGCGCAGCGGTCTTGACGCCAATGCCCGGCGCCCCTGGCACATTGTCGGCTGTGTCGCCAATCAGGGCCTGCGCATCGACCACCAGTTCCGGCGGCACGCCAAATTTCTCATAGACCTGCTCGCGGCCAATAGTGACCGCCTTGACCGGCTCCATCATGGTCACGCGGTCATTGACCAACTGCATCAGGTCCTTATCCGATGAGACGATGGTGACGTCAAAGTCCTGCTCGACCGCCATGCGGGCATAGGTGGCAATCAGATCGTCAGCCTCAAATCCAGCCAGTTCGACACTGGGCACCCCAAAGGCAATCGTCGCCTCACGTATCAGCGGAAACTGCGGGATCAGGTCTTCGGGTGCGGGCGGGCGATGGGCTTTGTAGGCCTCATAAAGATCATTGCGGAAGGTCTTTGAGCCGGCATCGAAAATGACCGCCAGATGCGACGGCCCGCCATCACCGCGGTTTTCCTTGATCAGCTTATAAAGCATGTTGCAAAAGCCGGAGACGGCCCCGACCGGCAGCCCGTCGGATTTACGCGTCAGCGGCGGCAGGCCGTGATAGGCGCGGAAAATGTAGCCGGAGCCATCCACCAGAACCAGACATTTCCTGCTCATCTATCCTGCCCTCGATACGAAATATAGTCGGCTATACCTAAACCTATATAATGTCAGATCAAGTCAGGATTAGCGCGCGCTACCAACTTCCTGTGTTCGGCATGGAGGCCCACGGTTCAGCCGGGGCTTTGGGCGGGCCCTTTTGCAGCAGTTCTATGCTGATGTTATCGGGTGAGCGCACAAAGGCCATATTACCATCGCGCGGCGGGCGGTTGATGATCACGCCCATATCCATCAGGTGCTGGCAGGTCGCATAGATATCATCGACCTCATAGGCCAAATGGCCGAAATTACGCCCGCCGGTGTAATCCTCAGCCTGACCGTTTTCATCCGGCCAGTTGTAGGTCAGTTCGACATGAGGCGCGGCGCGTTCCCCGCCATTAACCTCAGCGGTGGCGGAGTCTGCCGGTGCCGCCAGAAAAACCAGCGTGAAGCGGCCTTGCGTGCTTTCATGGCGACGGACTTCGTAAAGCCCAAGGCCCTTGCCGTAAAACGCCAGCGACGCGTCAAGATCTTTGACGCGCACCATGGTGTGCAGGTATCTCATCGGGGTCAGTGATTTTCAGGGCGGGGCGACGGATCGGCATATTCATGCGCATGATCCTTATGAACGAATTTGCGGTCGCAATAGCCGCACTCGACTTCGCCGTCCTGGCCCAGTTCCAGGTAGACCATCGGATGGCCCAGCGCGCCGCCACCGCCATTACATCCGACCTTGTGGCTATCCACATAGATGACTTCGGGGGGCTGGGTCGTGCTCATGTCTTAAAATACCTTGAGGCGGGTGGGGGCTTTGATGAATGCCATTAAAGCAATTGCCTCACCTTCGTCAATTTGGCGTTTGTATGTGGGGCGCGGAAATCGTGTGGGTGAGCCAAATTTTAAGTTGAGCGGGGCGCGGGTTTAGCATAGGTTCCGCCCGCGCAGGCCCAAAAGGGCTGCCCTGATCGTGCGCACCCGTAGCTCAGCTGGATAGAGTGTTGCCCTCCGAAGGCAAAGGTCACAGGTTCGAATCCTGTCGGGTGCGCCATTTCCATTTGAGGGCTTAAAAAACCCTCTAAAGCTTTGAACGGTAAGGATAAATCCGTCGTTCGAAAGCCTTCCTTTAGCTTGTATGCAAGCTTGCCCGAAAATACCAGTCTTGGGACTATTCTCTTCTCCTCTAACCGAGGGGAAGCCCATAGTTTCCAAGGGCTTACGATGAACTCAAGCGCCGTTCGAAAAATTTCGTCAGAGTGTCGAATGGGCTTGCCGCATTTTGCCAACTTCTCGTTCAGCAAAAGCTTCTCTTTCTCGTGGTCAGTGACGTGCTTTTCCAAAGCCGCAATGACGGTTTTGTTTTCAGAATCGATAATCCGCTCCAACGTCTGGCTTATCTTCTTATCAATCTGAACGATTTGCGCCGCCAGTGCCTTGCGCTGCTCATCCTTGGTCGCCGTCAAACGCTCCCAATGGGTGCGGAACATCTTGGCTGCGATTTCAGCCAGATTGTTTGAAGGGTGGATAGTTTTGAGAAGGGTCTCAAATTCAGCCTCCATCTTTTCCTTGCGGATGGACTTGCCGTAGCTTGGGCAGGTCTTTTGCCCACGACAGATATAATAGGGGAACTTCGAGTGAGACCCCTTTGTCCAATTCGCCGTGTATGGATGCCCGCAGTCGGCGCAAGACACGAAACCTCTGAGCGGGAAATCGGCTGACACGTCCATGCGGTTTGGTGTCCGCGAAGAGCAGTTTAACTTTTTCTGAATTTTGCAGTAGGTCTCATAGCTAATCATCGCCTTATGACGGGCGGGACGCAGGCTCACATCTAACTTCGTTGACTCAAGATAGCCGCAGTACAATGGCTGCGTCAGAATTTGAAAAGCCCGTTCGTTGGTGACGTTCCCTTTTTTGTCCTTTGGGAACTGAGGCTGCGCTTGAAGATAGCGCTGCACTTCGCACCGTGAATTTAGAACGCCATTGGCAAAGCCTTCTAAGGCTTCTTGAACAATACTGAAAAGAGGTTCGTCAGGCACTAAGACACGCCCGCCACCATCGCCATTGGTATATTTATACCCAACAGCCTTTGCTAGTGGCCAGAAGCCTTGAATAGCTCTAGCCCGCATACGATTGCGCGTTGTCTCACCATTCTTCTGAGTATGGTGCTGGGCTACCGAAGCGAGCAAATTCTCGATAAGCTTGCTATCCGAGTCTTCGCCGAACTCGATAGAGGGGCTTTCTAATATCCCACCAGCAGCCGCAATATCGGTACGCAATTTCAAGTGCGCAGAAAGTCCGCGTGCCAAACGGGAAATGTCATCAACAATGACGACATGCTTTTCTTTATTTTTGAATGACTTGATATATTTGAGCATGGCGTTCATTTGGGGGCGCGATGCAACCGAGCCAGTCATGCTGTCATGAAAAGTCTTGACTACATCATATCCCTTATAGCGGGCATACTCACGGCAGCGAGTCTCTTGCGAGTTCAGTCCGTCACCCTTGGTAGATTGGCGTGTGCTGGACACGCGGCAATATATGACCGCTTTAAATGTTTCTTTCTGGCTCATGCTCAGTTCTCGTTTTTCTTTCGTACCTTTTTGTTTTCTTTGACGTTATCTCAAGTGAACGCACAGGTTCAAGAGTCTCGTGGCAAATATCTTCGTGAGGATATTTTTTCTCGAACGCTTCGATTGCTAATTGAGTTGGATGAACATCAAACGCCAATTCAACAAACTGCCGCATAATGTCATCGACAATAGTGAGCAGTTCGGTCTTTTCACTTTCGCTCATATCATAGCCGTCTAGTAACGGCATGTATAACGACACGTCCAAGGTCATTGTATTTACCCCCTGAAAAGTGGCGGTCAACGCGCCCGCGCCGTCAAGAGCGGCGGGGGTGTTGACCTTACAGGTTACGGGCAAATTTATGCCGTCATGCTTGTCCTCGTGCGGGGGCAAGTTCGATAACAATCCTCAGTTTTTATTGGTTTTTTGTTTGAACGGTGGCGGTCAAAGCCATTTTTCAATGGCGGGACAGGCTCTTCCGTTCCAAAACAAAGGGAGCTTCCGCAAAAACAGAAGCTCCTTATATAAGGATAACATAATTATAATTTAAAATGCAAATTTATCAGTATGTTGTCTGAATTTGATACTATCTTGCGAAGTGCTGCGCAATGCACGGATACGCGATTTTGAACGCCGCCGCCAAAAGTTGAAACCGTAGCAGCATCCGTGTTTGCCCGCGTTGCTTCAGGTCACGACCGCGCCAGTCACTTATGTATCGAAAAGAGCCGTGGTCATCTTTGATAGAGCCAAAGGCTTTGTCTATCCCGTCATCCTCGATTTCGAGTGGAACAAGCCGCCCGCCATTTTTCGGGTCGGGGTAGAGGATTTGTCCGCCCACTGCATCAAAATCATTAAATGCATCTGCAATCCAAGTCGGGACGCCCCGCCGCCCGCTATCAAGGGCAATAAGCGACGTTTGAAGTCGCTTCTGATACGGCAGCGCCAAAATAATTTTACCGTCTTCGAGAATGACGGTCGGCATCGGGAAGTTGTCGTTCGCCGCCTCAGCAACCATTTCTTCCTTGAGGCGCGTCAGTGGCGAGCATTTGCAAAAGCGATGCTCGCAGTGAAATTTCAGGCACAGTCCGACAGTCTCGCGCATGGCAAGTCTCCAAAAAATCCCTTTCGGGAAGCACTGATTAAAATGGAAAGAGCGACGTATCCGCAGGACTTTTTGCCCGCTTGATACGTCAATATAACAGGGTTAATTCAATGTAAACCGTAAATGCAGCAAATACTTTTTTATCGTTCTAATTTTCGATACAGCATGGCAATCTGTGCCTTTATTGCATCACGGTCATCGCCAGTCTCAGCAATTAGCTCGGTCTTTTTGCTCTTTGGCGGGGGGAGAAAATCCGTAGGGGCAATTTTGGCGTCAGGGTTTTTTACGTTGTGTCGCGTGCTGAAATTGAAAATCCCGTCTATGTATGACGGGTCGAGCTTTCGCAGGTCATCCTGAAACAGAACACCTGCATCGGCGTATTTCCGCCAATGCAGGTCGTAAAATTCTATGGCGGTGTGCTTACGCCCCAATACAGGGTCTTTCTCGCGCTCAGAATACAAAACAGGCGCTTTTTCAGGCAGCGTTAGACCTAGCGGATTTTGCGGGGCTTTCGGTGCGCTAGAAGCGTTGAATTCGCTCGCTTTAATTCCAGCTACACCTTCGGGAGATTCTGAGTTGTCTAATAATTGAGAAATTCCAAGTATAGAGAATATATCATCAGCCATATCAGATGGTGATGATGATTTCTTAAAGCTTGTACTCAAATAACTAATTAGCCTATCTCTTGCGTCCACAAGATATATTTTAAACTTATTGACGATTAAAGGCAATAAATACTTAGAGAATAAACCGTCGGTAACAGCGTTTATGTCATTTAAAATCTTATACTTATTGTATTTATCGGCTTTGAATTCGCTTAGAAAGCCGACACTTCCCGCGCCACTTAAGCCATTTTTCAGCAAAAGGCGGCTATATTTTCCGCCGACATTCAACTCATACATCTTGATTTGTTGAATTTGATTTTCAACAATCTTTATTCTATTCAGGATTTCGAAATCGTCATTCTTAATTTTTGAATTATTGTATTTATATATTATCGATTCTAATTCTATTACCCTTTTATAATTGAAGGCTGATATTAAATCCTGAAATTTCTCGGCATCTTTGGTTAATTCAGGCGTTGCTGTGCTTTTGTTTGAGTTTGAATCTTGAAATACATTGTCGTCTAAAATGCTGCTCACCAACTCTTTGGCATCGAAGTCAGCGGGAGAGTTTTCTTTCCCTTTTGTCTTATAGAATAGCGGTTTCTCACTCATTTTTTTTGTGCCAGTGTTTAAATTAGAGCTTCCATTTCAACGAGATAACGACGTCAAGGATGGCATAGTAATCAAAGATATAGCATAAAATGTGGGAAGCGGTGTGCTCCCCACCAAAGTTATATACTTTTTTGAGGGCAATTTTCTAAAACGGAATCTCATCATCGGGTTCAAATGGCGAACGTCGCCCGTGCTCCTCATAATCAGAGTTCACGTCACTCCCGTATGTCGGCTTTGATATTGTCTGCATTGCCATCCATAGCCCTTCATTCAGCATGTCCATCAATCCGATTATGATGAGGTTTTCAGGATGATTCAGCGGATTGCAATGTTCACCCCAACCACTCAAAAGAGACACGCCTTCGGGTGTGAAGTGTAGGGTGAACTTGCCGTAACGGTATTCCTCGACAATGTACCATTCCGCTTCATGGACGCGCAGCGGCGTTGCTGGTGTAGTCGTGATGTTCATTGCATTGCCCTTTCAAGATTTGAAAAAGCCATCTCACCTTATTTAGACCTTCGACTTGGGGGGAAGTCTTACCCGCCGCGATGAAGTTTTCGCGTATCTTTCAACGCGGAATCAAGCGGACGAATTTTATAAAACGGCGTGGTGTCCGCAATCACCAAATGCGCCAGACCAGACACTTTGAGGATTTGCTTTTCCCCAAGCGCGAGAATTTGTTCCGCTTGCAAAACAGGGCGCTTGGTTTCGCTCATGCTGGCAGATGCGACCTCTAATTTGCCTCCTGAGTGATTATTCCCATGCGAGAAAATCGTCATATTGCCAGACAGCAATGTCAGGTCGCGGATGATTTCAGGCTGCGCGACATGCTTGTATGTCACGACGGCGCTTTGCTCGATAAACTCGCGTACCTCGCTTTCACTATATTTTCCGTCGAATGAATATTTGCTCTGCGCGAACATCCAAGGCTGTACGCCGCACCCGCGATAAAGCCGTAGCGCCTTGAGCAGCGCAGGGATAGGCGGCAATTGCGGCATTTCATCTAAAAGTAGAGTGGTGGTGATTTTGCCTGTTTCATTGGCGATGGTCTCGATAATGTAATTCAGGCACAGGCTGATGAACGGCGCAGACACGTCGATTTTGTCGCTTGGCAGGATGAACCACACTGTATGCGGCTCATGTTTCAAGCGACGAAAATCAAAATCCGTTTGCCGTGATGCACGGTCTAACGTCTTGCCTTTTTCAAAGCTGGACAGCGCCGTCTGACAAGAACTGATATAGGCGTAAAATTGTTTGGGTACGGTTTCAAATTCAGCCTTGAGGGCGGCGGCACGCCGCGCCAATCCTTCAATGCCGCACGTCTCTAACATGGTCAGATTGAGCGCCATCTCAGCTTCGGAACAATTTGCCTTCATCCATAGACCGCCGAGATTGCAATTCTCGACGTCAAAATGGGCAAGCCCTTCCATCCAAACAGAGAGCAAGCGCCGACCGCCATCATCCGCCCATGCGCCATCTCTCGATTTGTAATTGCGCGGGATGAGGATGAGCGAGATTAACTCAGGCTCATTCTGAATTTCTCCGCCCGACTGGATAATGCGCGGCAGAATATCGAGCATGTTAATGCCGATGCTGGTCGTGCCGCGCACATGGTATGGGTCAATGACGATGCTTGGGATTCGAAGGGTCTTTTCGCGGTGCTCATGCGTCGCGTAATAATTTTCGCCATTCTTGGGGTCGAAGATAACGATGCTTCTATCGTCAACCAAACCGAGCGTGGGCAGAATATAGTCACGCCCTTTCCCACCGCCCGTCTTTAAAAACGTCACAAGGGGGCTATCGCCGTTATAGCGGATGAGTTCATTTCCGAAGCCGCCGATAATGAGACCTTTATCGCCGAGCAAGCCCGCCTTCAAAAGGTCATCTCGGTTAGCGAGCCGTCCATCGCCCAAGCGACCAGACGGCACGGCGTCTTCCATGTATTGAGCAAGGTCATCGGCACGCCGTTGCGCCGCGTCCGATTGAAACATGCCTGATAAATTTTGATGCAGGGCAAACGTGCCCTGCATCATCGACAAAAAATTGCCGCCACGCCTCATTTGGCATTCCGTTTTTCATGCGTCCAAAATTCTGGTGGCGCGGGATATGGGATAGGCTCAATATCCATCAAATAAGCTTGAACCTCATAAGGCGGCGGCAAGGAGTCATCCCAGCCTTCAACCTTCAGCGTCGTGCCGCTCATTGCCGTTTTGGTCAGCTCATCCAAAACGTAATTGCCGAGGTCTTCCGAATACCGCATGGCGGCATCACCCGAACCAGCGGCAAGATAATTTTTGCCGTAGCCCCAGAACCGCGACAGGTTGGCGACGGCAATATCAGGCGCGAGCAATTGTTGCTTCGTTTGCAGTCTCACCGTTATATACTGCTGCTGTATGCGCGTGGTGGCTTCGGCATAGACGCGGGCACGAAGGTAGGCAGCGTCGTAGAATTGCGTCGTCGCCATCAACCGCGTTTTGTATTGCTCTGCGTTTTGTTGAGAGACCAACTCGACCTTTTTGACATAGGTATCGAGTTCGGCTTTCTGCTGAGCAATTGCCGCCTCGACAGCCGCTTCAACACGGGATTGATTTGCGCCTGAAAATGTGGACGGCTTAAACTGGTCAGGCGCGTACATTTCCAAACCCCACATCACGCCCGCACCCAACAACATGCAGCCCATAGCCAGCATTGAGGGTGATAAGCCTAAGCCTTTATGCGCGGGATATGGCGCGTTACGACGTTTGCGCCGTGGTGCGGGCACATATTCAATAGCGTCGAATTGATGCCCGTTATCGTCATTGTTTTGGTAATGGTGTTCCATTCTGATAGCCTCCTGAGTTTGAAAAATTCAGTGGCACTCAAAACATTTCTGCAAAAATGGAGTGGGGGAAAGATGTGGCAAGCAAGCAAAATCAGCCGAACAAATCTGCATCGACGTGAACCAAGAATCTGCCTAAACAAAATCTATCTCGCGTGTGGTGAAGGCATAGAGAAGCCGTCATCCAAACAGCGCATCACTTTCAAAACCCTCCAAAAGACTAAAATCTGGCTCTCGCAAGTTGTGTGCTTGACTACAATTCGCTGGGCTTCTTTTCGCAAACACAACTTGCCCAAGGAGACGCTGCGCTCTCCTGTGGGGAACCTCTCGCACTGGCGCTCCCATCTTTCCCATTCCCTCCCAGCCTCATCATCGCATACGCGGATATGACAGCTTAGGGTCACGGGTCGATGCTCGCACCAGAAAATCGTATCGCCGATTAACCACTCGTCAGGCGGAGATTTCATTCTCCCCCGACACCCCCATGAGCGGAAGACTTCGTTCTCCCTGCACCCGTGACCAAGGGGCATTTCATAGCCCCTTTGGATACCCTCGACAAACCGTGCGCCGTTTTGATGCCGTCATGACTTTCGCGTCCTGAACCACGACAATGATGAGCGTTTCGCCGCTCCCCTTGACCCCACCGAGTTAAGGCGTGCCGCCCCAACAACCCTGCCTCTTTCAGAGAGACCACTGGAAGCCGTCAGAGCGTAGCCCTGAAATCCCTATTGGTCAGCCGTTCTGATTTTATCGTATACCTGTTTCACCAAATGCCCTGCCGCCATGTTGCGGAATGTCGGGTCATTCATGACCTTTGCGAAAATCTCTTCATTGCCTTCCATCCTTTCGATGAAAAGCCCTTCGAGCATTTTTTCAAATACGAGGTTGAAGTTTTCCAAGCTGTTGACCTTTGCCGCATCTTGAAGCCGCTCATTCAACATCGCGGCTTCTGCGACTTGGTCGAAGAACAGTTCGTCTGCCTTAGTGAAGTCAGTTCCGAACCGTTCATTCAATCGGTCAACCAGAAGCGAGAGCTGAACCATTTCATCTTTCGCTTCCGCAGTCCCAACGTCAGTCGGTCCTTTGAGCGGGTCAGCTTCGCCTTCATTCAGGTCAATTGACCCTTCGCTGATTTTTTGTAGGCGGTAATATTGCAAGGCCACATCGTCATCGAGCTGATAGGTTGCGCCCTCAGACCGCCTTGGCAATTTCGCAATCAAAAATCTCAAATAGGTATAAAGTTTTTCGAGGCTTGAATCCTGATACGGAATGATTTGCGACAAGAACATATACAGGTTGCGGAAGCTGATGAGCTGTCCTTTGAAAAGTTCTTTGTCGGCATCTCCCAAAAGCTTGAATGCTTCAACCGCGCCATCCAAGATGGCGTTCAACTGTCTGTGGTCAGTGACGCTAGGCTCCTTTCGGTTTTTGAACCAAACCTCACAGAATGCGTCGACCTCTTCATCGGAAAAGACCTTCCATTCTTCAATCTTGTGCTGGAGCTGGTAAAGCTGTTGCGGGTCGGACATGTCACCCATAGGGGTGACTTCGTAATAGGGCTTAAATGCCGCGTAGATATCGGCAAAGTTATTCTTGAAGTCTAAGACAAACGTGTCGTCTTTACCCGCTGTGGTTCGGTTAAGCCGTGACAGAGTTTGCACGGCTTGAATGCCCGACAATTTCTTATCGACATACATCGAATGAAGAAGAGGCTGGTCAAATCCCGTCTGATATTTTTCCGCCACCAGAAGCAGCTTATATTCGTCTCGCCCGAAAGTCTCAGGCAATGCCGTTTCTTTGACGCCATTGTTCATACCGACTTCGGTGAATTGGCTACCTGCCACGGCAGGGTCATTTACCGTGCCTGAAAACGCCACAAGCGTTTTGATGTCCGTATAGCCTTTTTCTTTGATGTAGCTATCAAACGTCAGCTTATAGCGGACAGCGTGAAGGCGCGATTCCGTCACGACCATAGCCTTGGCGCGACCGCCAATTTTGTGGCGCGTGAAGTTCCTAAAATGCTCGGTAATCAGTTCGACCTTTTGCGCGACATTATAGGGATGCAAGCTCATAAACTTTGTCATCTCGCGCACGGCTTTTTTCTTCGGCACTTCGGGGTCGTCTTCTGCCGATTTTATCAAGCCATAGAAGGTCTTGAAGGTCGTGTAGTTCGCTAGCACATCTTTGATGAAACCTTCTTCGATAGCTTGGCGCATACTGTAATGGTGGAAAGGGGCGTGCCCGTCTTCGCTTGGCTCATTGAAGACCGCCAGCGTTTTAAATTTAGGGGTCGCCGTAAACGCAAAGAAGCTGATGTTTGGCTGGCGCGGACGTTTTAGCATTTCCCGTAGTAGGGCTTCACGCGCTTCAGGTGATAGATTTTCCTCTTCCAAGTCATCCATCATCTGTTCGGCGATAACCGACGCAATGCCGTCCTTATTCAAAACCTTACGCAATTCCATTGCGGTTTCGCCGCTCTGCGAGCTATGGGCTTCATCGACGATGACCGCGAAGCGCTTGTTTGCCGTGTTGATTTTTATGCCTTCACCTTTTTTGTCTAAGGTGTCTAAGGCTTGGGCAATGAAGGGGAATTTCTGAACCGTTGAAATGATAATTGGCACGCCCGTTGCCAATGCCTTGGCAAGCTGTTGCGTATTCTCATCAATCTTTTCGACCACGCCTTGCTTGTGCTCGAACTGATAGATGGTGTCTTGTAACTGCTGGTCTAGGACGCGGCGGTCAGTGATAACGATGACCGTATCAAAAATCTTATTATCCGCATCGTCATGAAGACTTGATAGGCGGTGTGTAAGCCACGCGATAGAATTTGATTTCCCCGAACCTGCCGAATGCTGGATAAGGTAATTATGCCCAGACCCCTTGGCTTTGGTGTTGGCAATCAGTTTGCGCACAACGTCTAACTGGTGATAGCGCGGGAAAATCATCGTCTCTTTGGTGACGGTCTTAATGCCCTTGTCTGTCGGGATCTTCTTGACCTCGACCTGCAAATGCAAAAACCGTTTGAAAATATCCATCAGGCTATCGCGGGATAAAACCTCTTCCCACAAATAGGCTGTGCGATAGTTGCCAACGACAGGCGGATTGCCAGCGCTGTGATTATTGCCCCGATTGAACGGCAAGAAATAGGTGTTTTTGCCGTCCAGTTTTGTCGTCATGTACGCCGTGTCAGGGTCAACGGCGAAATGAACAAGGGCGCGTTCTTTGAATCTGAAAATCGGCTCACGCGGGTCGCGGTCGTATTGATATTGCCTTTTGGCATGTTCAACCGTTTGACCCGTCATCGGATTCTTCAGTTCCAACGTGACAATGGGTAGACCATTTATCGCCAGAACCATATCAAGCGATAGGCTAGGGTCTTTGGGGCTGAAATGCACTTGGCGCGTGATGGTCAGGCGGTTTTTGCCGTAATCGTCCCATGCGCCTTTGTTCATCCCGCTATTGGGTGCGAAGTACGCCAGCTTGAACGTCTTGCCGAAAAACTTGAACCCATGCCGCAGGACATGCAACGCCCCCTTGGCAGACAGTTCCTTGCACAGCGCGTCAATGAGCGAGCCTTGCGCCTTGGCGCCATAGAAGGCTTTGACCGCTTCATAATTTTTGGCTTGAGTTGACTCGATAAACGCTATGACATCGGCGGGGAAAAGGGCGGCTTCGGCATCATACCCTTTCGCATCGCCCTTGGCGTATCCGCCCGCATTCAACAGGTGGTGTTCAATTGCATCTTCAAATCTGGCTTCGGTATGTTTGTTCATGCGCTTCCCCCCTAATTAATTGTATTTACTGTGGCATTTTCTAAGCTTGATAAGTTTACACCGTCTACGTCATCAAAAAGATAGTGTCGTATGGATGGATACCGAGCGAGATACCGCCCCGATATATCTAAATCAGGGGCGGGGTTTTCGCACGCCGTAAACACGAACTTAGATAATTGGATGGCGTGCGTTTCGCCGAGGTATGATGAAATCAATTTGTTCAACGTACAAACCCACGCTTCAGCCGCTTTGAGTTGTAGCATAATATTATCAAGTGGAATGCGTGTTCTTGCTTCCTTGAATTCAATACAATAGGCTTTGACTTGATTGTTTATGCTTTGAAAAATTATGAAATCACACCGCTTTGACCAAGGATGGCGCTCGTCTAAAAGAAAATTATATAGTGGGTTAGAGTCTGCATCCAATTTGACCGCTAAAATATCGCCATCAAACTGAAGAACTATTTTTCTTCGTCCAGTTCTATCTTCTAGTGCCTCAGACAAAGAAATTTGATTGGGCTGCAAACTTCTTGCTTCGGCAGCCAGACAGGTTTTGCCATACTTCTCTAGTTTGAGGTGGTTTCTTAATAGGTGGATGTAACCGTCTGCATTTATCGGCATCACACCACCTTTATTTTGCCAGTTACGGCATTGGTTATTAAAGATGCGCGGTATTCTTTTAGTGATGAAATAGCAGCGCCTACTAACATTTCAGCATCTGAAGTTGTTTTAAGCTCAGTTCTCAAATAGGATACAATTTTTCCTTGTTCATCGATAGGTGGCATTCCTATTCTCATTTTCATGAGGTCGCCCTGAGTAATATTCTGCATACTGCCACTTGTGCCTGTAGCGATGGAAGCGATAATTGCGCGAAATAGTTTGCTATTAAGAAAATAGTATAAAAATGGAGCACTTGCAGTTGCATTGCGCCAGAAAATTGTTTGCCATAAGCGGTCTGGAAGAAATAAATCAGTGTAATTTTCATCCACAAGCCCAACGGCTCCGACAAGTTCTGGAGTATTCATACGGCTTATAATAAGTTCTCCCATGCGAACAGGACAAGTTAGCCTTTCCTTCTCAGATTCATCGTATACTGTTTTGTTTTCATAGGCATTGAAGACGCCACTAAAAACAGCACTTGTCTTTAATACGCCCTGTTGACCATCCTCTTTTGAAACGTCCATGGCATTTACGCTAACGCCACTTTCAAGCTTCATGACCGCAGTAGATATTGGCTTCACCTCCCAATGCGCGGGGATTTGACCGAGCCAGTCAATGCCAGACTCTTTCATTTGGGCGCCGGGGTTTAGCCCCTTGGTGACAGCATGGGTGATGAGGGCTGTGCGCTTTTCCGCCAAGGCTTTCAGCAAGTCCTCTTTCTTGGCAATCAGCGCGTCAATCTCAGTCGTCTTTTCATCCAAAAATGCAGCAATAGCTTTTTGTTCGGTTTGGGGTGGTGCAGTAATTGGTAATCCAACCAAATCAGTTGGGTTTATAGCTGGGTAGCTTACCCCATTTGAATAGGCGACAACTTCGCCGAGGAAGCCTTCGCTTTGCAGGCAGTAACCTAGAAAATCAGGATTTAAATTGTCACGAGGGCGGATGACAGCAAAACCCGTTGACACAATTAGATTTTCAATTGGGTCTCTTATGGGGGCTATTGCTTTAAGATAAGTTCGAACAGTCGAAATAATGGTGTCGCCGTCCTTGACTATTCGACGCGCTCTTGAAGGTGATTTTTCAAAAATTAGCTCTTCAACATGTTTTATGCCGCTTATCAAATCTACGCTGGAAATATCAACATAGTTAATAACCATGTCTGGTTCAGTCGTATCGCCTAACGTTTCGTCATTGAATGACGCCAAATATTTTAGACGTTTGACACCCCACCCCTCAGGAATATCCCCAAGCCAAGGCACGCCGCTATCTTTGTATCGGTCATAGGCGGGGTATTTCATGCCGTAACCTTTGCCAACAGGGTAATGATTTCGGACTCAAGCGACTTTATATCGCCTGCTATAACGTCCAACGGGCGCGGCGCTTGATAGACATAGAAATGGCGGTTGAGTGGGATTTCATACCCGACCTTCGTTTTGGTATGGTCTAACCACGCGTCCTTCACGTGCGGTAAAACTTCACGCTTCAAATAGTCTTCACAATGGTCTTTGACCAATGTTAGCAACTTTGTGTTGTCCGCCTTACTGTCATACCCAATCGGCAGGGGTAGCGCGATATTGTCGGGTAGTGGCACTAATTCCGTGTCGCGCAATTCGCTATCGGATTCAGGTCTGCCTTTGGCATCCTTGCATACATCGGCGGTGTCATCGCGTTCAGACAGCGCGTTCAAAATCGCTTTTCTCAATGGAGGTTCGAGTTTATCCGCGCCCGCTTTTTTGAAGGCAGCATTGAGCGCATTTTCAAACTGGTCTCGGTTTTTATAAAGCTTTGCGGCATCAAGTGTGTTCAGAAGGGCTAAAATTTCTGCCTGTCTGCGTTCACCTTCGGCTTGTTCTGCCTTTATCGCTTTTTCGTCTTTGCGTTTTTGGCTGGTCGCCAAATTTTTGAACGCAGTCTCAGTGTGTAAGCGCTCAATGCGTTCAGGTGACGCTTGGAAATTAAGCTGAAGTGGGCGTTCGACTGTGATTTTCAGATAACCAAAATCTTGGTTTCTGAAAACCTTTGAAGCAATCGCTTCTTTAGGCTCATTATTGCTCTGGAATTTGGATACTGCATCATCACCGAATTCAGCATAAAGGCGGGTGATTTCATTGATATGGTCGTCGGATAATTCATTGCGTTTATTGCCAAGGCTTTTGCGCATTTTTTGAAAATGTTTTGTGGCATCAATTAGTTGAACCTTGCCTTTGCGCTCAGGGCGTTTGCGGTTTGATACCAGCCAGATATAGGTGAAAATGCCTGTGTTATAAAACATCTGGTCAGGCAGGGCGACTACGGCATCAAGCCAGTCATTTTCAATTATCCATCGGCGGATATTGCTTTCGCCAGACCCAGCATCGCCCGTGAAGAGGGGCGAGCCGTTAAAGACGATGGCTATTTTAGAGCCTTCGCCGCCGCGTTCGGGGGCAGCGTGCATTTTGGAAATCATGTGCATCAAAAACAGCAATGACCCGTCATTGATACGCGGCAGACCTGCGCCGAAACGACCATTTTCACCAAGCGTCGTGTGCTCTTTTTCAACAACGGATTGCTGTGTTTTCCATTCCACGCCAAAGGGCGGATTTGCTAACATGTAGTGAAATTTTTTCTCGGCGTGCCCATCGCCTGATTTGCCGTCGCCCAGCGTGTCGCCGAAAATGATGTTATCGACAGGCTCATCCTTAATCAGCAAATCCGCGCAACAAATGGCATAGGATTCTTCGTTATATTCCTGCCCGTAAAGGTGAAGTTCAGCCTTCTTATTGTGGTCTTTGATATATTCTTCCGAGACGGACAGCATGCCGCCTGTGCCGCAGGTCGGGTCATAAATCGTGCGGGCGATACCTGCTTTGTAAACATCCTCATCAAACGTATAAACGAGGTGCGCCATGAGGCGGATGATTTCGCGCGGGGTAAAGTGGTCTCCCGCTTCTTCATTTGCCTGTTCATTGAACTTGCGCACAAGCTGTTCAAACACATAACCCATCGCCATGTTATCGACCGTATCAGGGTGAAGGTCGATGTCAGCGAATTCTTTGATAATCAGATAGAGGCGATTGGCGTTGTCGAGCTTTTCGATTTCTTGTTCAAATTTGAACTTGTCGAAAATCTCTTTTGCCTTCGGCGAAAAGCTATTGATGTAGGTAATAAGGTTGCGAGCGATGTTATCGGGGTCGCCCAGCAGTTTTTGGAAATCATATTTGCTGGTGTTATAAAGCGCTTGTTCTCGTTTAGGGTCAGTCTTCTTACTCAAAATTGTAGCAATTGCATCGTCGCTATGCCCCTGCGCCTTCAGCTTCTCAAATTGCTCAAGAACCTTATCCTTGGTTGGTGCAAGCACCGAGTCCATTCGGCGCAATACGGTCATCGGCAACATGACCCGCCGATATTGCGGCGGGCGATACGGACCTCGTAGCTTGTTTGCAATATTCCAAATAAATCCAACGAGGTCTTCGTGTTTGTTCGCCACTGTAAATGTCCTGAATCATTAAAATTTCTAGGTTTGAACTTAGCCAGATTGGGGAACAAGGCAAAGGGGTTTTTATACTGCAATCCCTCATACGGCGAGTTATCCGCTGTTTAGGTTTAGGATTGAATTACATATTCATGAAAGGGAGGTCTTCGGGGCTTTGCCCCCAGCGCCCACAAGGGTCTTCGATGAACGGCTAAGACCGTATCCCCATTCTTCCTACGCCCGAAGATAGGCGGGCTGCGTGCAGAACGGGTGATACCCCTCGGTCTTATGCCGCCCTGTGTGGTTGCTACCCCCACGTTCGCCACGAGGCAAGGTTTCAGAACGAAACCCTAGCCCATAAAGAAGTGGACAGAGCAAATGACCCAACTACATGCACAACCCTATGACCTATCAGCCTATGGATTTTATTTTGAATCCGAAGCCGAATTTAACGATAAAGCCAGCAAGGCACGCAACGACTACGGGCAACCCGTTGAAGAATTTGAAATTCAATTCATCGAAGGCGACGGCATCGACTGCGAACTATTTGAAGCCCTCAGCGTGAACCAATGCAATCTTGCAGGATATTTTCAGGCGGTGGATGAATGGGACGAAGACGACAAGGTGCGCGTGATTTTGCACCTGCGCGAAGGGATGCAATTTGACCTTGAAGCCCATGACCCCAAGTGTGATTTTTTGATGGATTTTTACGAAGACATGACCATGCGCGAACTCGCAGAAGAGTTTGTGAATGATGGCGTGTTTGGCGAAATCCCCAAAAGCCTTGAATATTATTTAGATTATGACGCTATCGCCCGCGACCTTTGCGCCGATTATTCAGAAGCGAGCGTGAACGGAAAAAACTATATCTATCGCTGCGATTAACACCGCAAGGAAAGCCAGCCGCGACGCTGGATTTCCAATATGACCTGCTCTTGGGGGTAAACCCCCGCCGCATCTTCGCTTACTCGAACCCGCCCGCCCGCATCCCCCGTTTGTAGTCGCGCCTATGGCGCGGGGCAACTTGCCCCCAACAACCAAAAATAGGGTTGTTACACGAAGCCTCCATCATTTTTTCTCAGGAGGCTAAACATGACCCGCAAATCCCAAATCTCTATCGCTGCCATCTTCGCCGCGTTGTCTTTGTCGGCATTCGCCGCCGATGCAAAGCCGAAGCGCACAGCCCCAGCACTTCCCGCCGTCAAGGTTATGGCGTGTGAGGGCACGGCATCGACCGTCGTGAACAACGCCATGATTGGCACGAGCCGCAGCGAAAGCAATATCGGCTTTGGTGTTCGCATGAACCCCGCCGCATCTGAACTTGCCATCATGGGCGTGCAGGGGAGCAAGAACATCAAGGCAGGTCGCCACCTTATGCAGCGTGACGGCAGCAACTATGTTGTCAATATCCCTTGGACGGACAGCAATAACGTGCCGCAAACCCTGACGATGCTCTTTGACCGTCAAGGTAATTTTAGCGGCGTCACAGAAGAGTCGGTGATGAAGAACCCGTCCGCCGATTTGCTATGTCCGTTTTTGGGCGGCTATTGCGAAGCCCTGCAATACAGCATGAAGCATGAGTATGCGGGCGTCTGTTGGGAAACAAAATAGGCTTTTATTGCCTGTAGGGGCGCAAGCGGGCGGCATGGGGAAACCCATGCCGCTCTTTTGTTGTGAGCCTAACCGACGATTTCAGCGTCAGTGAAAAATTGCGCGATTTCAATCGCTGCATTTTCATCGGAGTCGGAGCCGTGAACCGAGTTCTCGCCAATTGAAAGTGCGAACAGTTTGCGGATTGTGCCGACGGGCGCTTGCTCAGGATTGGTATCACCCATAATGGCGCGGTAGCTTTTTACGGCGTCCGTGCCTTCCAAAACCTGCACTACGACGGGCGCAGCGGTCATCTGGGCAATCAGTTCATTGAAAAATGAACGCTCCTTATGCGCACCGTAAAATTGTTCAGCCTGTGCCTTCGATAATATCACCCGCTTCTGGGCGACAATGCGCAAACCCGTAGCTTCAATAACGGCGTTGACCGCGCCCGTCAGATTACGGCGCGTTGCGTCTGGCTTGATTATCGAGAAGGTGCGCGTCATTTGGTATCCTTTTAAGTCTTTCATTTGCGCGGCTTATACAGAATCCGAGCTTGATAGGCAAACGTGAAGGTCGCGAGCACCGCCAACAATCAGCAAACCAACTCAGCCTTCTTTGACTGAGTTTTTATTTGCGACTTTGTCGTTTGATTACAGGCGTAAACCACGGCGGGCGATTTCATCGCGGATGAGACGAAGCGCGAAAGATACTTGTGCGAAGGCACGGCGTGCGCTTGGTTTGGCTTGAACGGCTTGATTGAACAGACTTTTCAATTGTGCATCTGATTTTTTCGCTAAATCGTCGCGTGTGATGTGAAACATGGTCTTCTCCTTTTGGCTATGCCGCCCACCGTGGACAGCGTTGGAGAAGTGTTCAGACCCACCATAAATCGGGCGCATCCCAGATGGATTGCCACGCAGTAGAAAAGGCTTTGAGGAAGTCCCCAAAGCCTTGCGCCATATAGATTTTGAATGTGTCTAGGTTCGTAATTTAAGCGACCACACGGGCGGTATCGCCAAAAGTGGAAGTAGTGTTTTTCATTGCACCAAAATAAAGCCTTGTTTAATATTGCTCAATTCATGCGGGCGCATTTAAGTTAAAATATTTACAGTGTAATATTGATCGGAACTTAAATTATGAAATACGATATTAGGGTGAACGAATTTAAAAATAATGCTTTTTTAGAAGAAGGCTTATCTTCTTTTGTAAAAGCCAACAAATTTAACGGACCAAGTTTATACTTCCATAGTAAGGCGATAAACATTTGCAGAAGAAGTGCATTTAAGGGAGAATTGCGGGAAGATTTACTGGAAGCTATCTATGCGACATTGGTTTCTTGGGGGATGCATAGAATGGGCATGGGCGGTCCAAAAATGGTTTCATATGAAGAGTTCAAGGGTAGCGTAAATAGTGTTCTAGATAAATTGGAAAAGGCTAAAAATTATCGATACGATAGCATGGACGGGGACAAATGGAGTAATGTTGAGGCAATTTACAAAGCTGTGAAAATAATGGGAAACTTTGTGGGGCGTGATTTGGACGCCGAGCCGCAGCCCATAAAGACGATTATCGTTGCAAATTCAAAAGTGTTGTCACATCTTTTGCCAGATTTAATTGCGCCAATAGATAGGCAATATACAATCAATTTTTTACGAGGGAACAAAGTTATTTCTACTAAAGAAGCCTATCAATGGAGTGATTTTTTGTGCATCACCAAGGAATTTTATCATGAAGTAATAAATCTTGATAATGTTGCTGATTTTTATGATAAAAATAAATCAAAAAGCCCTTGGAATACGTCCATATTAAAATTTGTAGATAATGTTATTATTGGTAAAATGGTAATTAAAAGCCCTTCCGTGTAGATATACTTTACCCGTTTATCAGCTTTTCCAAATCCGCCATGCCACGCATCACCGCATCAAATTCAGGTGCAGCGCCCATGAACATATCAGACATAGCGGCATAGTCTTTTTTCAAGACGGGCAATGCGTCATCCGTTGGCAAGATTTTCAAACTGCCGATTTTCGCCGTGTCGTAAGACGCTTTGGCATCCCGCCACAGCAGGGATTTGTTTCTCACGACGTTTTCTAGCAAGGTAGGGTCGCGGAGCGCAGACTCCGCAACGCCTTTTTGCGTCAGCATGTAGGTGTCGTAGTAATGGCGCGACATGCGGTCACGCAACTTTACGCCATGATGAAGCGAATGAAGGATGGTGGCTTTTTCCCAGAAGGTACGTTCCGCCGCCAGCGTCGAAAACTGAATCTCAGATTCAGGTAATGCGTCAGGGAAGGATTGCGCCAGATAGGGCATGAGTGAGCGCAATTCATGCGGGTCAATTTCACCGCGTGCGCCGAACTCAAGTTTGATATGCGGCTTGATATAGCCGTATTCGCCTTCGCCGAATGCGCCACGTCCAAAAGCGCCGCGCCCAAATCCCATGCCGTAATTCAGCAATTTTGGATAATAGAACAGGATGGTTTGCGCGTCAGGGTCTTCGCCATCAAGCACGACTCGCCAGCCGTCATGCGTGCCCAGTGCGGCGGCAACCACGCCCGTAATGGCGGGCAATGCCACGTCGCGCACATAGGCTTGTGCAGCCAGCTTCAAAGCCTCTGCACGGCGACCAACTTCATTCTTTGAAATGCTCGCTTCCATCGGCGAAGCCGTATCGCGCACGCACGGCGCATCACGCCCAATAGTCAGGTCAATATCTTCTGAGAACCGCTCGATAATGCCGTAAGCTTTGGATAGCGACGTGCCGCCCTTGAAAGTGAGGTACGGGGCAAGGTCGGCATGTTCAGTCAGACGCTTGAGCGTCCAACACACCCAAAAATCTTTCTCTATGATAATGGCGGACACGTCGCGCCGACTGGCAGCTTCATTGATGAAGACCAGTCTTTCTTCAGCGGCTTTGCGTGCAAAATTATCCATGCGCGGCAGACTCGATTTTCAAAATTACGTCCGCCATCCAACTTGGAACAACAGCCCTAGACGTGTTCAGGGCTTTCAGGTCACGGCTATCTAAACGCTTGGCGCAGCGCTTAATCATATCCGCGTCGATATTGTCTTTGCCGAGATAGGATAAGGCTTGCAGCGTGTAATTCACCTGTGCAGGGGCATTGACCAATATGGGTACGCGGGCATGTTTGAAGGTCAGGGTGCGACCTGCAATCTTGCGCACTTTCGATGCGCCATTGGTCAGGTAGCTTGGCTTTGCGGGCACTTGTGTCGAAAGTCCCAAATAGTTTGCCGCCATCGCGCCTGATGGAAAAACTTTATCGCCCGTTTTAGCAGAGACCGCATCGGCAATGCTGTCCGCGTCAGGCGATAGCGTCCCAAGCACCGCATGTTGCTTGGGGTAATCGTAAAGTCCTCTATCCAAACGCCGTATCATCCCCTTGCGGGCGAGGCGGGATAGGGTTTGGTCAATGGCAGCCCGCGACCCAAAATCCAGAAAGTCTTTAGGCGTAAAGACCCAGCCGCGCTGCTTGGCGCGGATTTTACGGGCGATTTTGTCGGTTATGGCGGTCATTTTCTACATCCTTACTGTCAGATAATAGCATACTTTTATCTGACAATCAATTTTAATCATTTCTGCCTTAAATCTATGAAATTATATATAATTTCTAGCCTAAATCTAACCCTTTTTCCTTTGACCTAGTGCCCACGTCTCGACCACGGCTTGCCCCGCGTTCGGAGCCTCTTTCACGCCCAGAGCCGCGCTCTAAACTTTCGCGCATTTCGGGCAGTTCACCCGCTTGCATGAGGCGGTAATGCGCCGCGTCTTTGTAGAGCGCGAGAATCTGCTTTGCCTCACGTTCGCGGGTCAGGCGTATTTTATCCTGTAATTCGCGCCGCTCTTTCATTTGCGCGATGACCAAATCATCGCGTTGCTTGCGGTCGCGTTGAAGGCAGAAATATGCCTCCACCTCATTCTGCTTTTTGATTTTGCCGTGTTCACCGCGCAATTTATCCCAAACGCCCTTGATGCCCGTGGAGAGGCGAGCAGCGCGTTCTTTCACCTCATTCTCATGGCGTGCCTTTTGACCTGCATCGAGCTTTTGACGCTCAAGCTGGTGCTGGATTTTCATGGCATGGCGTTGCTCATGCAAAGGCTTCATCTGGTTTGCCGCCAGACGCTTTGCCTCTTGGATATAGGCAGACAGGCGCGGCGCTATATTCGCCGCTATATGCGCTTTAGTTTCCGCGACAGTGTTTAAGGTCTCAGACGAACCCAGCTTTGCGGTTACGTCTTTGCCGCGTTTTTTGATAACGCGGGCAACAGATAAAACTTCTCCACTATGTGTCACGACGACATGCAGACGATTATCGTTTTTATCGAGGCTTTTATCACCCTTGGCGAGGAACAGCCCGCGCTCCTCCAAAGCCTTCGAAAAGGCTTGCACGCCGTCAGATGCAGACCAACATTCCTGAATAATCGCCTTAAGGTCTTTGGCGCTTTCACCCGAACGCTTTGCTTGTTGCCATTCGGCAAGGGTAAAATTGCGCGGGTCGCGCTCTTGAGAGTTCACAAACCCACGCGGCATTTGCCAGCCGTTTTCAAGGTAAAGCTGCTTTGAGATTTCGCGCAGCGTGTTTTTGAAGAAGGACAAATTCTTCGCCGTCATGGTGTCGGCATCAATGCGCGACCATACGCAATGCGCATGGCGACGACCTTCTTTTTCATGGAACACGACCATACGCGGCTGGTCTTTTAATCCCAGCCGCTCTTCAATCATATTGAGCGCATGTTCAAACACCTCAACCCGAACAGACTCGGTTTGAGGCGGATTGAGCGACACAGAAAACAAGGGCTGCTGACACCTCGTGCCCTTCGTAATGATTTCAATCTCGCTCATCGCGCCGAGTATGTCTTGGGATATGAATCCTTTGACCTCATGCAACTCGACATGCTCGTTGTCTTCGCCATTGAGGATATGTATCCCCAGCGCCCGCGTGCCTGAGCGTTGCGAAGCCTTCAAAATCATGGCTCACACTTAAAGCCACAGGCTTTCTTAAAGTCAGTGAGCGTCCCATTTATATGGTCGCAAGTTTCCCTTAATGCCGCTTCTGTATCTGGCGTAACCTCAAGCGCCCCCTGATTAGCCAGACGCGCCAACTGGTTTAGGTTTGAGGCGTAATGCGTTTGCCCAAGTCGCGCAAAAACCCGTGATAAAGCCGTTTCGTCTTTTATCGGGTTTCTGCGTCTCCCGACTGGTGGAGCAGCATTGTTGTCAATGTAGTATCGGACGCAAAAGCGTATGAAGTCGCTTTCAGACATGTCTCCACGGTAAAGCTCAACATTCTCATTTTCATCGCGCGGAAAGCGCACAGACTTTGGATAAATGATTTCAGATTTATCACGCGGCACGTGAATTCCCTTTTCTCAAATGACGGCGGGTCACTCTCTTTTGACCTGCCGACGTTTGATTTGCGGGGGGAACATCACCCTCTAAGGCATCGGAATCCGAAGCGTTTGAAGGCTCGCCTAATACCAGCGATGTGGATTTGAGAACGTAGTGCCATTCCTCTAAAACTGCGAATAAATCGTTTGATTGCACACCATCAAGGTGCGCCATAATCCTTAAGGATTTGCGGCGATTTCGGAAACTAGTGATTATCGCCCACGGAAGCGCTACGGAAGCGGCACGATGGAAATCTAAGCTATCCAACGGTATCAATCTTTCTAAATTTAGCTCCTCAGAAGATAGAGGTAGTCGAAGTTAGCGTACATTAGTCGGCCTATGAGCCTGCTGGGCTTACTTATCTTGATGGTACGAAGAAAGATGGGTCTGTCGCAGATCGTTGATGTGCGCCGCGTGGGCGGTCATGTACGCCATTGCGCTTTCCAGATGCTCACCCAGCATAAACACACCTGGCAACGGCCTATGCGGACGGCTTAACTTATCAGCTAGTTCCCATCCCGCTCGGCGCTTTACCAAGCCTCCTTCAAGGATGAACATCAAATCCCCAACGACCCGCGCCATTTTGGCCGGATGAATGCCTGCGGATTTCATAAACTGCCGAAGCACTGGGTGATGATCAATGAAACTCCGGGCGACCTGTCCGCCAATCCGGGTGAACTGATCCACGGCATAGGTTGGTATCCCGCCGACCATTTGAACTGGCGGCATTACGTCAGTGGTTTCGATGGCATCCGGCCCGGAGATAAATGGCTCCCAAACCAAGGGTAGAAGTAACGACATAGGATTACGGGTCAGCTTCCATCCGGCGTGTGCGGTAACAATCACATGACTGTCGTTGCTCATTAAGCCCAACGTACCGAAAATCGCATCCGGGAACCGGCAATGCTGTTCTTCTGCCAAGCCCCCACCCAGCGCCAAGGCCGCGACCGCTCGATGTTCAATAGGGTTGCCTACCTCTGCCAGTGCTTTTACCAAATCCCTACACTCGGCTTCAAGCATATCAACCCGCAGCAATTCATCGGTTGGGTTGTTTAGGGCAGTCATTAGCAGGTCACAGGCCGCTTGGCATTTCAGGTCTTCGGCAATCTGCTTCACAAGGAATGAAGCGACCCGCCATTCTCCGCCCATCTTAGTCCGCCATCTGCGGTTCCTACCAGCGGCGATGACGCGCGACACCGTATCAATTCCGGCCACCCCTAAGTCCTCAATAACTATGACGCCTAAGTGTCGCCAGATGGCGGCGGGGTCTTGATTGAGCAGTGATGCCAAGGCGGATAGTGCAATACCTTTATCGGTTTCATGAGTTGATCGGCCTTAGCACTGGCCCTATCGACCACGGCGCGGATTTCCGGGTCTTGATACATATCTGTGCCGGTAGTGTTCGCCCTGATCGTATCCAGCGCCCGCATAGGGATGCCTTCGTCAATCTCAGCATTTGCCTGCGCCAACATCTGAGTGCGGGACAGCCCCGTCTTAACAGGAGGTAAGAAGGCCATTTTGATCGCTTCGTCAGCCAGGGCTTGGCCGTCCTCAGCTATAAGGGCCGCTTTTGTGTCTGAGAACACCCGCGACAGTTCCGTTTGCGCCTCAATCTCTGCCAACGTAAAGTTGCTCGATAAAGCCGTTAGTGCCTTATCGGGCAGTCGATCAGCTAATGCCCTTCTGGCCTCAACCACAACATCAAGTGGTTTGGCTTTCCTCGTGATCGCCGCCCCCTCTGGCGTGGGGCGACTGTTTATTGCCACAAACCCCACGCTGCCCAGAACTAATAATACTGTGCCACCAATCGCAGCCCAGACCATAGGGCGTTATAGATTTCTTCCTGAAGACACTCTGGAACATTCACCACTACACACATCCTGTCTATGAAAGGAGTAGGGTAAGTTATCTGGCTATCTTTGGCGGGAGTTTCGGCCTTGTTAGAGGGGGTGGCATCTGGAGGCGTGAAATCGGACTCATTTGCGAGCTTGGTGTCAACCTTGGCCGGTTTTACCGCTGTATCGAAATTGAACTTGACGGGCACCTTAGTTGCCCCCTTTCAGGCTATCGATACCTTAGTGCGAGGGGCCTAGCTGTTTTAAGTGTGAACGATCCTAGTGATCGCCTCACTTCTGACAAGCCAAGCCGCTCACGAAGAGAATTAGGAACGCGGACGCGGATGTAGTACATACCGTTTCGTCTTGATAGGTGGGAAGAATTGCTACCGGTCATCCGGCCAAACCCGACTCAGGCGTTGAAAACGCCGACCTGATATTCCGACTTGCTCCGAGGTGTGGAGCAGCGTTGTGGAGCACCATTGTGGACCAGTAGCGCTTTGAGCCGGTTCCACATGGCTTAAGGTCTTGTAAGACCTTAATGATATCAGGGGGTGATAAAGGGAGTGGCGGAGAGGGTGGGATTCGAACCCACGGTAGGCTTCCACCTACGCCGCATTTCGAGTGCGGTACATTCGACCACTCTGCCACCTCTCCGCAGAGGTCTGAGTAGGGGCTGTAAAGCCTGTGGTCGTCAGAGCGCGTGTCTCTAATGGCTCAGGAAAATTTGTGCAAGCTTTTTTGTGCGGTATTTTTAGCTATTAACGCAATTGTATGCGCATCCATCACGAATTGAAATTTTACATACTCTGGATATATTGGAATAAGCGTGTCTTTAAGGTGTCAGGTTCGCCTAATCGCACCTGAAACGGCTGAATGTGGGGCTAAATTCAATTTGACGGCTAGTCAAACTCCCCCCGTGAAGTTATTAAATGCGCTTGTAATGATTAAAGCTTTCAGCCGAATGCGTCGGCTGTTTGTTGGAAAAAGCCAAGAGAGGGCTCTAATTATGAAGTTAAAACTGCTGGCGAGTGCTGCACTCGCCTCTTTAGCGTTGGCGTCTGGCGCCGTCGCTGAAGAAATCAAGGGATGGTACGGCGCAGTCGACCTCGGCTACAACTGGAAAGACGAGTGGGGTGCACGTTCGCAAGGTGCTGCCCCTGACGGCGGTCCCTACATCTTCGACGTTGCAACGGATGACGACTGGGCGGGTTTTGCCCGTCTCGGTTACCGTTACAGCCCGAACTGGCGTGTTGAACTCGAAGGTGGCTACCGTCCTGGTGACGTAACCGCGGCTCGTGGTTTCCCGCGCACACTTACGGCTCAATCGCTTTGCGCATCGACGCAAACCGCAACTACCTGCGGTTCGCCGAATGGCTCGATCGATCAAACGTCGGTCATGGCCAACCTGATCTATGACTTCCTGCCGGAATCCAGCTTCCACCCGTTCGTGGGTATCGGTGCGGGTCTGACCAAGGTTGACGTTGACATTCAAGGCAAGTTCTCGAATGCCAGCCAAACCCTGTCTATCTCTGGCGATGACACCGTTGCATCTTACCAGTTCCTGACCGGTTTCGTCTGGGCTCTGTCCGAAAAGCTGGACCTGGACCTTACCTACCGTTACCACAAGCTGGATAAGGTCAGCATCGCTTCGACTTCGACGTCGCCGCTGGCTACCTATCAGCCTGGTGACTTCTCGGGTCGTTTCGACAACCAAACGGTTTCGGTTGGTCTGCGTTGGGCCTTCGGTTCGCCGACCCCACCACCCCCACCGCCTCCTCCTCCTCCGCCCCCACCGCCTCCTCCGCCTCCTCCGGCGATGGTTGAACCAGTTGCACCACCAGCCCCGGTTTATGAAGCCCGCGAATTCATCGTGTACTTTGAATTCGACCAATCGGCTCTGACGGCAGACGCTCAGGCTGTGGTTCAGGCTGCGGCTGATTACGCTAAGGCTGGTAACGCGACCCGTATCGTGGTTGTTGGTCACGCCGACACCTCCGGTTCGGCCGCTTACAACATCCGCCTGTCGGAACGCCGCGCCAAGACCGTTGCTGATGCCCTTGCTGGCCTCGGCGTTGACGGTTCCAAGCTGGCTGTTGACTGGAAGGGTGAATCGGCCCCGGCAGTCGCCACCGGCGACGGCGTGAAAGAGCCTCTGAACCGTCGTTCGACCATCGACATCGCGTTCTAATTTAAGAACACGATCTCTAAGGTCTTAAGACAAAAGAACCCGGCCTGAGTAATCAGGTCGGGTTTTTCTATGCCGGGGTTGATTGATGCGCTGAAGCCGGAGCCTGACGTGCGTCTTGCGACGCCCGAAGTTATTCCGCCGGGACGCGGACCTTGAGGCTCAGGGGCTTAAGCTTTTGGCTCAGGAAGCGCCGCACAGGCAGGTCATAGAACCTGAGCAGGAAGTAAGCGACCAATACGCATCCCGGCAATATAACGACACCCAGCCAAATGATGGGCAGTCCTGGGAATAGTGTGTGCAAAACCGCGCGCATAGCCCACATGACCGGCAAGTGGGTGACATACAAAGGGTATGATATGTCGCCTAGGAATTTGGAAACGGCGCCGTAGTGGCCACCGATATTTTCGCGTACAGCGGACAATAAAATAGACGGAAAAACGATCAGTATGACGAACAGGCATGTCCACCAGTTGAAGGCGCCTGCCGGCTGAACAAATATCAGCAGACATATCAGGGGCAAAAAAACGACGGGTATAGACGGAAAGCTGTTTAACCTGGGGAGCTCACGACAGATCAACACGCCCAAAAAGAATGACAGGCTAATCCGCGAAAGATCGGCGAGAAAGCCTTGCTTTAAAAAGCTTAAGTCCGCAGGTGCCGTCGGCGAATGTCCAAAATTGAAGACCAGCCATCCGGTCACACCTGCGGCGCCTGCGATAATGACCGGAAAAAGCCAGCGGGTCTTGGCTTTAGCGAACAGCAAACCATAGACAGCGTAGGCTAAAAGCTCAAAAAACAGCGACCACAGCACCAGGTTAAGCGGAAACATCGCAATGTCCTGATCCCAGGTCACAATAGGGATCATAAACAGGTTCATAACCAGATACATGACGAACTGGGGCGCCGTGAAGGTTTTTTCCCCCGTAATCAGCCAGTCGAGTGTAAACCAAGCGGCGCCAAATCCGATCCCGATCAAGATCATAGGGTAAAGCCGGATCAGGCGGGGAACGAAAAAAGCCCAGAACGGCAGACCGGCCTTCAGGCGATCATCATAGGCATAGGCCAGCACAAAACCGCTCATTAAAAAGAACAGATCGACCGCCAGACGGCTATGCTGAAACCACGTCGATCCAGCTTCGATGTTCCAGTGAAAAGCCATGACCGAAACCGCGGCAATGCCGCGCAAACCATCAAGCGTGTTAAGATGAGCCGGTTTCGGTGCCGCCGATGTCATGTCAAATCCCCCACGCCCACAATCTATAACGGCGATATGTGAACGTACAGGCAAATCACCTGAAGGTTGTGTGCGGTGCAGCGCACACCGGCGGCGTGTGAATAGGGCTTATTTATAAAAGGAGCGTCGGGCAAACCAACCGCAAGGGTTGGTGTTTTTATGGTGGAGCCAAGGGGAGTCGAACCCCTGACCTCGTCATTGCGAACGACGCGCTCTACCAACTGAGCTATGGCCCCTTTGTCCATGACAAAGTGTGCCGTTTTAATAAACCAGGATATGAGCCTGTCAAGCGCTCCTTAACCTGTCACGCTTACTTGTTTGACACAGCCAAATCATTATATGGATGTAATTGCGCGCGCTTAAAGCCGCGCCGCCCGATCCCAGTTAAGGACACGCATGACCGGTTTTGTTATTTTTATTCTCGACGGCATTTTGGGCATCGCCTATTGGGCCATTATCATCAGCGCTATCATGAGCTGGCTGATCGCCTTTAATGTCATCAATACCCACAACCGGGTCGTCTATAATATCCATTATACGCTGGACCGTATCACTGGCCCGATCCTTGAACCGTTCCGCCGTTTAATCCCGACGCTAGGGGGCATTGACATCAGCCCGATCTTTGCGCTGCTGATCATTTCGGGGATGCGCCGATTCCTGATCCCGATGGCTCAAAGCGGCCTTTATCCCATTCTTGGCTAAGCTGGTCATCCGCCTGACGCCCAAGGCCGCCCATGACCGGATCGACGGTTGGGATGTGGATGAGTTTGGGCGGAAAATTCTGAAAGTGCGGGTCAGAGCCGCACCAATTGAGGGCCGCGCCAATGCGGCCCTTCTGGCGTTTCTGGCCAAAGAACTGAACCTGCCCAAATCGCGGCTGACCCTACTGTCCGGTGATACGTCACGCTATAAGCAGATTGAGGTCGAAGGTCTGAGCGATAATGACCTTATGGCCCAAATAAAAACCCCTCAGGCCGAAACCTGAGGGGTTTTTATCCGCATAGTTTAAACGGACAGCGCCCTAAACGGCGACTTTAGCCTGAACGCGGATCTGGTCGGCAACGGCCTTGGCAACCTGAGAGCCCGACGCGGTGCCGCCGAGGTCTTTGGTTAAGGTGCCGGCCTTGATGACCGCCTCAATGGCCGCATCCAGCGTATCGGCTTCACGGCTAAGGTTCAGGCTGTGGCGCAGCATCATGCTGACGGATTTGAGCGTACCCATCGGGTTGGCCAGATCCTTACCGGCAATGTCCGGCGCGGAACCGTGGATCGGCTCATAAAGCCCTTTGCCGGTCGAACCTAATGACGCTGAACCCAACAATCCGATCGAGCCCGGCAGAACCGAGGCCAGATCGGACAGGATATCGCCGAACATATTCTCGGTCAGGATGACATCGAAATCCTTGGGGCGGGTCACCAGGTGCATGGCCATGGAATCGACCAGGGCGTGCTCCAGCTCGACATCCGCATATTCGGCCGCGTGCAGCTTATTGACCGTCTCCCGCCACAGACGCGAGGTTTCAATGACATTGGCCTTATCGACTGAGGTGACCTTATTGCGGCGCTTACGGGCAGCCTGAAAAGCAACATGAGCGACGCGCTCGACCTCGGCCACGGTATAAAGGCATTCGTCGGTCGCGGTCGTTTCCGTGCGGGTGCGCTTACCGAAATAAAGCCCGCCGGTCAGCTCACGCACGATCAGCATGTCGGCGCCGGACACGATTTCTTCTTTCAGCGGCGAGCGGAAAGCCTGAGAGGGGGCCACATCCATTGGACGCAAATTGGCGAACAGGCCCATGGATTTACGCACGGCAAGGAGTCCCTGCTCAGGGCGCTTGGGCTTTAAGTCCCACTTTGGCCCGCCGACCGCGCCGAGCAGCACCGCATCGGCGGCCAGACAAGCCGCGTCTGTATCAGCCGGATAGGGATCGTCAACGGTGTCGATGGCAATGCCGCCGATCAGCTTTTCTTCAAACGCGAACTCATGGCCGAAGACGTCGCCAATGGTTTCCAGCGCCAGACGCCCGGCGGCGGCGACTTCGGGGCCGATGCCATCACCGGGGAGGATGACTATATTAAAGGTGCTCATGCCGCCCCCCTTTTCTGTGAAATGTCTTTTTCATAGGTTTCAATGGCGGGCAGGCGGTTGATCAGCCAGCCCATAGCGTCCACGCCTTCCAGCAGACACTGGCGCGCAAACGCTTCGATTTTGAAGATAAAGACCGTGCCGTCTTCGAGGCGCAGTTCGTTGGTCTCTAAGTCAATCGTCACGCGCTGCTGCGGGCTGGCCAGAAGTTTGGCGTGAATTTCGGGCGTCACCACAATCGGTAACAGGCCATTTTTCAGGCTGTTCGACGTAAAAATGTCGGCAATTTCGGTCGAAATCACAGCCTTGAAACCGTAATCCGTCAAGGCCCAGGGCGCGTGTTCCCGCGATGAGCCGCAGCCGAAATTATTGCCAGCCACCAGCACACGATGTTCTTCCGGGTCGATGGTGTTGAGGATGAAATCAGGCTTGGGCGTGCCGTCTTTTTCGTAGCGCCAGTCGTTAAACGCGGCCACTCCAAGCCCTTTGCGCGACGTGGTCGTCAGAAAGCGCGCCGGTATGATCTGATCGGTGTCGATATTGGCTTCGGGCAACACGGCGATGCGTGAGGAGAAGGTATTGATCGGTTCTTGGTTACTGGCCATTTTGGTTCCTTAATCTCCTCCCCTGTTACGGGGGAGAAGAAGAAAGTTAAGCACTTTGCAAATAGTTGCGCGGGTCGGTGATATGACCGGCGATAGCGGACGCCGCAGCCGTAGCCGGAGAGGCCAGAACCGTGCGTGCCCCCGGCCCCTGACGACCCTCGAAATTGCGGTTGGAAGTCGATACCGCCAACTGACCCGGTTGAACGAAATCGCCGTTCATGGCGATGCACATCGAACAGCCCGGCAAACGCCATTCAGCACCGGCCTCGATGAAGATTTTATCCAGCCCTTCGGCGACCGCTTCGGCGCGCACCTGCTCAGAGCCCGGCACGACCAGCATACGCACGCCGTCAGCGATATGGCGGCCCTTCATGATCTCAGCCGCCGCCCGCAAATCGGACATACGGCCATTGGTGCAGGAGCCGATAAAGACCACATCGACCTTGGCCAGATCGCGGGCTTCGCCGCCCTCAAAGTGCATATATTTCAGGGCCTTGGCTTCGTTCTCATTGGAGGCCACGGGCACGGCCTTGGAAACCGCCGCGCCCTGATCCGGGGTGGTGCCCCAGGTCGCCATCGGCTCAATAATCGAGCCATCAATGGTGATCTCGTCGTCAAAGACCGCCCCGTCGTCAGATTTCAGCTTCAGCCATTCAGCGGCGGCAGCTTCGTAATCGGTCGGCACATAGGCACGCCCGCGCAGCCACTCAATCGTCTTTTGATCGGGCGCTATCATGCCGCAACGTGCACCAGCCTCGATCGACAGGTTGCAGACGGTCATGCGCCCTTCCATGTCAAGCGCCTCGATCACCGGCCCGCAATATTCCAGCGCATAGCCGGTGCCGCCCCCAAAGCCTAAGCGATTGATGATGGTAAGCGCCACGTCCTTACCCGACACGCCCGGTTGCAGTTCGCCCGTGACGGTGATGCGCATGGTCTTGGGTTTGCGTTGCGCCAGACACTGGGTCGCCAGCACATGGCCGACTTCGGAGGTGCCGATACCGAACGCGATGCAGCCGAACGCGCCGTGGGTTGAGGTATGGGAATCACCACACACAACTGTTATGCCGGGCTGGGTCAGGCCCATTTCCGGCCCCATGACATGCACGACGCCGCGGTTTTCCGAGCCCCAACCAAACAGCTTGACGCCGTGGTTTTGGGTGTTGCGCTCTAAGGTTTCGACCTGATTTTTGGCGTCCGCCGTAAAATAGGGGCGCTCACCCTTCTCATTGGGGGGCAAGGTCGGGGTCGAGTGGTCGAGTGTGGCAAAGGTGCGATCGGGACGGCGGACTTTTAAGCCGCGTTCTTCGATAGCCGAAAACGCCTGCGGCGAGGTGACTTCGTGGACCAGATGCAGGTCGATATAAAGCACGGCCGGACGGTCATGGCTTTCGTCTTCGACTATGTGTTTTTCCCATACCTTGTCGAACAAGGATTTTGGTTGGTCTGACATCTTGGATCGTCCTGATAATAAAAGGTGCAAGGGGCAATGCCCCTTGCATCCCGTAACATTTAGGCGTGGTTAGTTGACCGGCGCTAACCAGTTCCAGCGATCTTCCGTCTCACCGGTGAACAGGCCGTGGAAGCGCTTCTGGATCAGCTTAGTCACATCACCGGGGCCGCCAACGCGGGTCGGTATGCCGTCAACCGAACGGATCGGGGTGACTTCGGCAGCGGTACCGGTCATGAACACTTCGTCGGCCAGATAAAGCATCTCACGCGGCAGAACCTGCTCGATGACTTCGATGCCTTCGGCGCGGGCCAGTTGGATCACGGTGTCGCGGGTGATGCCGCCTAAGATCGACGCGGCCAGAGGCGGCGTAAAGATCTTGCCCTTCTGGATCAGGAACAGGTTCTCACCCGCCCCTTCGGACAGCAGGCCGTCGCGGCCGAGACCCAGCCCTTCGGCAAAGCCACGCTCACGCGCTTCATAGCCGATCAGGTAGGACGACAGATAGTTGCCGCCGGCCTTGGCGCCAGTCGGGATCGTGTTCGGGGCGGCGCGGTTCCACGATGAGACGCAGACATCAACGCCCTTAAGCAGCCCCTCTTCGCCCAGATAAGCGCCCCACGGAAAGGCGGCGATGGCGACATCGACCGAAACATTTTCCTTCTTGGGCGTGACCCCCATGCCGCATTCACCCAGAAAGGCGATTGGGCGCAGATAGGCGCTTTTGAGGTTATTGGCGCGGACGATCTCGCGGCAGGCATCGTTGATCTGATCAACCGTATAGGGCAGTTGGATATGATAAATCCGAGCCGAGTCAATCAGACGCTGCGAGTGTTCATGCAGGCGGAAAATGACCGGGCCATTGGGCGTGTCATAGGCGCGCACACCTTCGAAAACCGAGGTGCCGTAATGCAGGGCATGGGTCATGACGTGGATGGTGGCATCTTCCCACGGGATCAGCTTGCCGTTGAACCAGATCGTATCAGCGAGTTTCTTATTCATTTGGAATATTCCGTATTCGGAGAATTAACTTAAAGGCAGTGTGAAAGGCTTAAAATCCACTGCCTACGGAACCGGGGTCGCGACGACGACCCCGTATACCTGTTCCCCGATAAGATGGCGCGATTTCAAAGCCGGTTGCTATGGCAACGTCTTTAATCCCGCTTTCGATAGGTTTCAAGTCGCGCATAATCAGGCCGACAGTTTCTGAGCGGCGGCGGCCTTGCGCGCTTCTGCCACGCGCTTCAGACCATACAAACGGTCGATCTGCGCGAGCAGGGTTTCAATGCGGCGATGGGATTCCTTGGCGCGGGCGGTAACGCTTAAGCCACGGGTCTTTTCATCGATCTGATACATTTCAATCGCATCGATGAAAAAGCCGCGCCGCTCAATCAGGCCCAACACCCGCAGGAGCGTGCCGTCGAGATCGTCAATCTCAATATGAATCAAGTGGCTCATCCCAACGCTCCTCCATCATTTCCGCATTCGACGCGCCCGGCGGCACCAGCGGCCAGACGTTTTCGCGCGGATCAATCAAAATATGCAACAAGGTCGGCTTATCCGCCGCCAGCAGGCGATCCAGCGCACCATCGACCTCATCGCGGCTGGTGATACGGAAGGCATCAAGACCAAACGCCTGCGCCACCACCACAAAGTCAGGGTTATCGCTGAGGTCGATTTCCGAATAGTTTTCCTCATAAAACAGGCGTTGCCACTGACGCACCAGCCCCAGCGACGAGTTATCGAGCAGGACGATCTTCAGCGGAATACCGTAACGGCGCAAGGTCGCCATTTCCTGAATGTTCATCATGAACGAGCCGTCGCCGGACACCGTGACCACATGGTGATCCGGCAGGGCCAGCTTGGCGCCCAGACCGGCGGGTAGGCCGTAGCCCATAGCGCCGGAGCCGCCCGATGTCAGATGGGCGCGGTTTTGCAAAAATTGACAATGTTGCGCGACCCACATCTGATGCTGACCCACGTCACAGGCGGCGACGAACTTATCACCGGCCTTTTCCGACAGCAGTTTCAGAAGGGCCGGCGCATAGATGCCGGTGCCCGGCGCGTCATAGCGGAAGGCGTGTTTCTTTTTGTCGGACTTGCACTTGGCGACCCACAGGGAGATGTCCTGCATCTTAGGCTTAAGGCCATCCAGAACGATTTTCAGGTCGCCCAGAATACCGACCTGGGCCGCTCTCAGTTTGTTGATTTCGGCGGCGTCGATATCGACGTGAATAACCTTGGCATGGGGCGCAAAGGCCGACAGCTTGCCGGTGGCACGGTCATCAAAGCGCGCACCCAGAACGATCAGCAGATCGGCGTCCTGAACGGCAATATTGGCCGCGCGCGTACCGTGCATCCCCAGCATACCGAGAAACAGGTCATCATTGGTTGGGATCGCGCCAAGGCCTTTGAGGGTTGAGACAACCGGAATACCGGTGCGGTCCATCAGGGCGCGCAGTTGCGGCACGGCAAAGGCCATTTCGACCCCGCCGCCGATATAGAACAGCGGCTTATGCGATTGCTCAATCAGCTTTTCAGCCGCCTTGATATCGGCGTCATTGGGCTGCGGCGGCTGCCAGGACGGGAACGCACCCGTCGTCGGGACATCCTTGACGAAGCTTGCTGCGACATCCTTGGGGATATCGACCAGAACAGGGCCGGGACGGCCTTCCTGAGCAATTTGAAAGGCGCGCGACAGAATGGCGGGGATTTCCGCCGGATCGCGCACCAGCCATGAGTGTTTCACGATCGGCAAGGTCAGGCCCAGAATATCGACTTCCTGAAAGCCATCGGTGCCCAGCAAATGCGTGCCGACCTGCCCGGTGATGCAGACCATCGGCACCGAGTCCATATAGGCATTGGCGATGCCGGTGATGAGGTTGGTGGCACCGGGGCCGGAGGTGGCCATACAGACGCCGACCTTACCCGTCGCGCGGGCATAGGCATCGGCGGCAAAGGCAGCGCCCTGCTCATGGCGCACCAGAATATGGGTGAGGCCGGAACCTGCGAGCGCATCATAGATCGGCATGATGGCCCCGCCCGGATAGCCGAACAGGATATCCACGCCTAGAGCCCTCAGCGTCGAAATTACCAATTGTGCTCCGGTCGGTTGGTTTATCATGATGATCCCTCGTAAAAAAGTTTGGCGGGCAAGCCGCCAATACGTTTTTCACGTAAACAATACGGAGAAAATTTCCTTGGGACGGCCCTTCAGAAATTTTCATTTTTTGTGTATCCGACCTCGCCAAGGCGAAGCCGGATCAGAGGATATGGCCCACGGAAAATGTATTGAGGCAAAGCCTCAAACTTTTCCGTGAGTTTTATTAGCCGTTATTCTTTTCCTGCAACCAAGACATACGCGAACGCAGGTCACGGCCAGTATGCTCGATCGGGTGATCCAGATCCTGACGCATCAGGGCGTTGTAGCGCGGACGGCCAGCCATGTTCTCAAGGATCCAGTCGCGGGCAAAGTCGCCGGACTGAATGTCGTTGAGGACTTCCTGCATACGCTCACGGGTTTCTTCGTTGATGATGCGCGGGCCGGAAACCAGATCGCCGTACTTGCAGGTCTCGGACACGAACGAGTGCATCTTGGCAAAGCCGCCTTCGTACAGCAGATCCACGATCAGCTTCAGTTCGTGCAGAACTTCGAAATAGGCGATTTCCGGACGGTAACCTGCGTCAACCAGGGTTTCAAAGCCCATCATGACCAGCTCGGTCGTGCCGCCGCACAGAACGGCCTGCTCACCAAACAGATCGGTTTCGGTTTCTTCCTTGAAGGTCGTCTCGATGACGCCGCCAACGGTACCGCCGATGCCACGGGCATAGCCCAGGGCGCGCTGAGCGGCCTTACCGGTTACATCACGGTCAACGGCAAACAGCGACGGCACGCCGCGTCCACGTTGATATTCGCGGCGCACGAGGTCGCCTGGACCCTTCGGGGCTACCAGAATGACGTCGAGGTCGGCACGGGCATCGACGCGGCCATACAGGACCGAGAAGCCGTGGGCAAACAGGATCGACGCGCCCTTAGCGGCGTAAGGGGCGATGTCGTTGGTGTAGATTTCGGCATGGCTCATGTCCGGCGTCAGGATGGCGATGATGGTCGCGTCCTTAACGGCGTCCTTGATTTCTGCGGTCGGCAGACCGTCGTGCTTGGCCTTTTCATAGCCAGCGCCGCCGGTGCGCACGCCGACGATCACGTCAACGCCGGAATCGCGCAGGTTCTGGGCGTGGGCGCGGCCCTGTGAGCCATAACCGACGATGGCGACGCGCTCGCCTTTCAAGCTGTCGGCGGAAACGTCGTCATTAGTATAGATTTTCACGAAGGTACTCCTGAAAGTTCGTGTAGCGTGGGTAAGTGGTGAAGGGGTTTACGGCAAAGCCATAAATACGAAAAGCCAAAAAGAAATGCCCGAAACGAAAAAGACCGCGCCTGTTAAGAGGCTGCGGTCATAACGCGTGCATATTTTTCAAGCGCCGGATGGCCCTGATAGCCGCGGGCCGGTGCTGTGAAGCTGGATTTACGGCCGGACAAGTCCGCCGTGGTGTCGATGCGGCGCGAAGTCGCATCGATGGTGATCATGTCACCATCGCGCAAACGACCGATATTGCCACCGGCCTGCGCTGCAGGGGCGCAGCTGCCAACGATCATGGCCTGGGCGGTGGAGCCTGCGATATGGCCGTCACTGATCAGGGCGATGCCGGTGATGCCGGCGTGCTCAATGGCGTCCACGATATCGCGCAGATCGGTTTTGTGGCGAATGATGATGGCAGTGCCGGAGGCGATCTCACCGGCGCGGATGGCGGCAATGGCCGTCATTTCGTCCTCGAAAACACGCGCCTGACCTTCGAAGCGCTCACCGAAGCCTGACAGTTTTAAAATGCCGCCAACCGGCGCAATTGATCCATGAAGAATGGCGAAACCCGACGATACTACAGGTGACACGGCCTCAAGCGGCGCGGCCATAAAGGCTGGCGCTTCAGTGGCGGTTGGGGTCATCTTGATTTGCGCGTTCATGGTGCAGCTCTTCAAAGGTTTCGAGGGTGATTAGATACAAAAATCCCCGCTTCCGGGGGCGGAGCGGGAGACTGATTTAGGCCATTAATTTGGTCTGAAACCGTTTGGTCACCACTCCGCGATCATGGGGCGTACGACGCCCACGATTAGTAGCGATACAATGGACACCATGCTGACAAACGACATCGCGAGCGCCTTACGGCTCTCGGTTTTGTCTATCGCTATGGCTATAGCTTTCGTCACAACAGGTAAACTCCATCTGGCCTCAGCATTCATAGCTTTGGCTTGGGATGACTATATGCCTGATCGATTTTAAAAAAGCAAAGGAAAAAGTGGAAAATTTTTTCCTGAAAATTGGCAATCAAGCGACGATTTGGAATTAATTTTCTAAATATTAGCCATTTGTGAAAAATATTTTCCAAATGCCCCGGTTTTGATATCAAAACTTGCACGAGAGGCGGGGTTTGTGAAAGGCTTTTCCGCGCTGCAAAAGGGCCAATACCCCGCGTCTTGCCGTCATATCATATATCAGTCTTGCCAACTTGGCCATTAGGCTTATATGCCAGCCTGAAAAGGCTTATAATGCTTTAAGTTTTTGTGAACCGTTCTCAACTTTCCGGATAAGGATGAGATAATGCCTGCCTATCGTTCCCGCACTACCACCTTTGGCCGCAACATGGCAGGCGCACGCGCCCTATGGCGGGCGACCGGCATGACCGATTCCGATTTCACCAAGCCGATTATCGCGGTCGTCAATTCCTTCACCCAGTTCGTGCCGGGCCATGTCCACCTGAAAGACTTAGGCCAGATGGTGGCGCGTGAGATCGAAAAAGCCGGCGGTGTCGCTAAGGAATTTAATACCATCGCGGTTGATGACGGCATCGCCATGGGCCACGGCGGGATGCTCTATTCTTTACCCTCACGCGATCTGATCGCCGATAGTGTTGAGTATATGGTCAATGCCCACTGCGCCGATGCGATGGTCTGCATCTCCAACTGCGATAAGATCACACCGGGCATGCTGATGGCCGCCATGCGTCTCAATATTCCGGCGGTGTTCGTCTCCGGCGGGCCGATGGAGGCCGGTAAGGTCGTGTGGCCCGATAAGGACGGGGTGGCCAAGACCCATGCGCTCGATTTGGTTGATGCCATGGTTCAGGCTGCTGATGACAATATTTCCGACGCGCAGGTTAAGGCCGTCGAAGAAGCCGCCTGTCCAACCTGCGGGTCGTGTTCGGGCATGTTTACCGCCAATTCGATGAACTGCCTGACCGAAGCGCTGGGGCTGTCTTTGCCCGGGAACGGTACGGTTCTGGCCACCCATTCGGACCGCGAGCGCCTGTTTAAAAATGTCGGTCAGATGATCGTAGATATCACCAAGCGCTATTATGAGGGTAATGACGAGACTGTGTTGCCGCGCTCAATCGCCTCCTATGCCGCGTTTGAAAACGCTATGCGCCTTGATGTGGCTATGGGTGGCTCAACCAATACGGTTCTGCACCTTTTGGCCGCGGCGTCTGAGGCCGGTGTCAATTTCAAGATGGCCGATATCGACCGGATTTCGCGTTCTACCCCGTGCCTGTGTAAGGTGGCCCCCGCTACGTCGGATGTGCATATCGAAGATGTCCATCGTGCCGGCGGCATCATGTCAATCCTGGGCGAGCTGGCCCGCGGCGGGTTGCTGAACACGGAATTGCCGACCGTCCATTCGCCGACGCTCGGCCATGCGCTGGCCTATTGGGATATCCGCGTCACCAACGACGAAGAGGTGTCAGAGTTCTTCAAGGCCGCCCCCGGCGGGGTGCGCACCACGCAGGCCTTTTCGCAGTCAAAACGCTGGCCCGAACTGGACAAAGACCGTGAAAGCGGCGTCATCCGCTCGGTCGAGCATGCCTTCACCAAGGACGGCGGCTTGGCGGTGCTGTACGGCAATATCGCTGAAAAAGGCTGCATCGTGAAAACGGCGGGTGTCGACGAGTCCATCTGGAAATTCTCCGGTCGGGCGCGCGTGTTTGAATCTCAGGAAGACTCGGTTGACGCCATCCTGAAGAACCAGATCAAGGAAGGCGACGTCGTTGTCATCCGTTACGAAGGCCCCAAGGGCGGGCCGGGTATGCAGGAAATGCTGTACCCGACCTCGTACCTCAAATCCAAGGGCATGGGTAAGGTGTGTGCGCTTTTGACCGACGGACGGTTTTCGGGCGGCACGTCGGGGCTGAGCATCGGCCACGTCAGCCCGGAAGCGGGCGAAGGCGGGGCGATTGCTCTGGTCGAAGAGGGGGATATCATCGACATCGATATCCCCAACCGCACCATTGAATTGCGCGTCACGATGGAAGAGCTGGCCCACCGCCGTGCCAAAGAAGAAGCCCGCGGCAAGGACGCCTTTACGCCCAAGAACCGTGAGCGTTATGTTTCAGCCGCCCTGCAAGCCTACGCGGCGCTGACCACCTCCGCCGATACCGGCGCCGTGCGTGATCTCAATCAGCTCAAGCGTTGATCAGCGGATAAAGCTTAGGGACGGATCCCAGGCGCGGCTGTGTCCGCCGGGTTGGGCAACGGCGGTTTCGATATCGCCGGTCAGGTGTCGGTCGTGATGCTCACGAGCAATGTCGCCCAGGCTGATGATGCCACAGACGCGCTTATGCTCATTGAGGACGACCAGTCGGCGAATCTGCTCGGCCTTCATGACTTCGGCAGCTTCGCGGATGGTGTCGTCCTCAAAACAGTAGGTGATGTGGTCGGTCATGACGCGCATGACGCTTTCGTCGCAACTCATGCCGGTGGCGATACCGCGCACGACGATATCGCGATCGGTCACCGCACCTTTCAGCCGGTCGTTTTCTCCGATCGGCAGATAGCCCAGATCATGGTCACGCATGATCTCAGCCGCCTGACGCAGGGTCGTGTCGGGAGCGATGATTTTGAAGCTGGTGCTCATAAGGTCTCTAACGCGCATAATAACCTCCATAGGATATGGGTTTCAGATAAACGGGGTCGGGTCATGCGGAGCATCGAGCGCCCCGCGTTTCAGGCGCTGACCCAAGGCAATGGCGGCAAGCGCCATGCCCGCGCCAATAAGGCCGCCCAGCGCCACCCTTTGCATAACCGGACGGCGCGCCAGCGGCCCCTGAGTTAAGGGGCGGGCCAGAGCCTGCGCCATGGTCATATAGGGCAGGGCGGTAGCCTGAAGTGTCAGCAGACGTTTAAGCATGGCGCGTTTCCTCAACACGAAATTAAACAGGTTCGCGACGAATACTAAGATCGTGCGCATAAAAATGCAGGATTTGAGAGATCATTTTAAATTAAAAAGCACGGTCTTTAAATCGTTGGGTTTGTAAATGACGACAATTTGATTTTCTGAATATGAAATCGTTGCTGTTTCGGCTGCGTGCTGTTTATTTTCGGTGAAATGGATGGCGTTATTTGCTATATTTTTACTTAAGCTCATATGTGCGCCATAATAATCTTATGGCGTATGCATTAGGCTTTAAGATTGGAATTTCAACGGAGACGTTCAAATGCCGCACCCTTCGTTCCCTCGCCATTCGGCCAAAAATGCGCGCCCTGCCTCAAACCGCAGGGCCTATGATGACCGCGATAATGACTACGTCCTGTCCTATGATCCGCGCAGCAATGCCCGTCATCAGCGCAGTGAAGACGAAGACTATGCCAATACGCTCGATCAGGATCGACGAAGTCATAAATAACCCCCCGATTACCCGATTGGAGACCTAAAAAGATGACACAGGTAGCTCACGCTCGCCCCGTTTCAGGCCCGATGTTCAGCCTGCCGGTGCTTATTTTTTCAACGGCGGTTTTGGGGCCGGTTCTTAAATCGTTTTACGACGGCTTTTTCCACGGGCCTTATCAATATAGGCGCTGCCTGAAGGGTGATAAGAAACTGCGTGATGACCTGAGTGAAGATCAGGTGGATCACATGGTCGAAGACAGTTTTCCGGCCAGCGACCCGCCCAGCAGCTATTAAAAAAACCGGCGGAGAGATTCCGCCGGTTTTTTTTAGTATTTGTGCACGTCTGAGGGTTTACGCTCATCAAATCCGGAAACCTCATCTCCAGACTTGTGGTCAAGATCGTCCGGGATGATCTGGTCGGCGGCATTATCTGGGTAGTCAGGCTCATTGAATCCCGATGGATCACGATGATCGCGCTGTGTTTTAGGGGTTATCACCGGTTCAGCGGGTTTGGGATTGTCGGGCATGGCGCGCACCTGAAAAAAGGTTAGGGTTGCCTCACCATGCGCCGTCGCCGATAAGGTTGATATGTAAGGTCATGAATTTGTGCGCAAAAAAGAGGTAAGTGCATGGGTGCGCGCGCTTAGCCTTGACATTGTGGCTTAAGGATTTAGCGTCAACTGAAACCAGTTGTCATTGTCCCGGAACCTTTGCCATGCGCACTCAAATCCTTACCCTGTCTGTTAGCCTGATGGCGCTGGCCGCGGCCGCCGGGGCTGAGCCGGTCATTAGCGGTGCGCGCATTTCTGAGGACGTAAAGGTGCTGTCATCTGACGCATTTGCCGGTCGCGGTGTGGCCACCCCTGCCGAAGACAAGGTCGTCGCGTTTGTGTCGAAGGCCTATAAGGACGCAGGCCTTGCGCCGGGCGGTGAAAATGGCGGCTGGACGCAGACCGTAAAATTGCGCAAGTTTCAGGTCAGTGATCCGACTTTGAGCCTTAACCTCAAGGGGCAGCCTATGCCGCTGGTGCAGGGCGAAGACATTACGGCCTCGACACGCGGCGCTCTGGGGGCGGTGAGTTTTAAGGACACGCCGCTGGTGTTTGCCGGTTATGGCGTGACGGCCCCAGAGCGCGGTTGGGATGATTTCAAAGACGTTGATATCAAGGGCAAGATCATTGTGGTTCTGATCAATGACCCCGATTTTTATCAACCAGACGCTCAGACCTTTAACGGCAAAGCCATGACCTATTACGGCCGCTGGACCTATAAGTTCGAGGAAGCCGCCCGCAAAGGGGCCGCCGGGGTCATGATCATCCACGACAGTGCCGCCGCCTCTTACGGCTGGAATACCGTCAAAAACTCCTGGTCGGTGGCGCAGTTCGATATTGTCCGCCCCGACCCTTCGGCCACTAGCCCCAAGCTGGAAGCGTGGATTAGCGCCGACGCGGCCACTAAGATATTTGCGGCGGCGGGGCTTGATCTCAATGCGCTCAAAATCGCGGCCCGGTCCAAGGATTTCAAGCCCGTGCCGCTGGACGGAATTACCCTGTCCGGCGGCTATAAGGTCGCAGCCGAAGAGGTGGTCAGCCGCAATATCATCGGCCAGCTCAAAGGCGCCAAGCGCCCCGATGAGACCGTCTTTTACATGGCGCATTGGGATCATATCGGGATTGGTGCGCCGGACGCTGAGGGCGATGCCATCTTTAACGGCGCGGTTGATAATGCCACGGGTGTGGCGGCCCTGATCGAACTGGCGCGCGCCTTTAAGGCGTCGGGTAAAACCCCTGACCGTACGGTCGCCTTCATTGCGGTCACCGCCGAAGAAAGCGGTTTACTGGGCTCGGAATATTACGCTTCTAACCCGATCTATCCACTGGCGAAGACCGTGGGTGGCATCAATATGGATGCGCTCAATGTCTCAGGCCGCACACGCAATGTCGAAGTGGTCGGTTCCGGCCAGTCGTCGCTGGAGGACGATCTGAAAACCCTGGCGGGGGGGCAGAATCGCGTGCTGACGCCTGATGAAACGCCCGAAGCCGGCTACTTCTTCCGCTCGGATCACTTCCCGCTGGCCAAGCGCGGTGTGCCGGTGCTTTATGCTGCCTCTGGTCTGGATATGGTCGAGGGTGGCGTGATCGCCGGTCGCGCCTTTGATGAGGATTACCGCAAAAACCGCTACCATCAGGCCAATGACGAATGGTCGGCGGATTGGGATCTGTCGGGTCTGGCGGAAGATGTGGCGCTCTATTATCAGTTAGGGGCTAAGCTGGCCAACTCGACTGTCTGGCCGCAATGGCGCGAAACCTCGGAGTTCAAAGCCGCCCGCGACAAAACGGCGGCGGCGCGCCCATAGATTAATCGTAGTTAACCTGTGGTTCAGTATAGGTTTTAGGTCGCGATTCAGGTTTCCACCGTAATTTCATACACCAACCCCTATGTCAGGTGAGTGTGCGTATGATGTTAACCTCCTTGTTTTCGACCCGCGAACAGGTTCTGGGCCAGGCGCTCTACGATGCCATCCCTATGATGGAATTTGACATCAAGGGCACGATCGTATCGGCTAATACCGACTTTCTCACTCTATTGGGTCATCGCCTCAATGAACTGAGCGGCAAGCCCTATACGGTCATTTGCGATCTGGCGACCGTTGCTGATGGCCGCGCCGAAGATATCTGGCGCCGGGTGTCGGGAGGTGAAACCCTTCAGGAAACGCTGAAACTGCAAGCCAGAGACGGCAGCGCCCGCTGGATGCAGGCCTGCCTGCTGCCGGTCAGGGCCTCAATGGGCAAGATGGAGCGCGTCATTCTGGCCGGGTGCGATATTACGGCCATCAAGCAAAAGGAACTGGCCAGCCGTAACCTGCTGAAAGCCCTGTCGGATACCCATGCCGTGGTCGAATTTTGCGCGCGCGGACAAATCCTCTATGCTAATGACAGCTTTCTCAAACTTACCGGCTACAGCCTGAATGAGTTGCTGGGCCGCCCCCATCGCAAGCTGTGCGAATATGACCGGGGCTTAAGCAGCGAATATTCGGACTTTTGGGACGGACTGGCCAAAGGGCAGGCTCGCCACGGTGAATGTGTCCGGTACGGTAAGGATGGCCGTCACATCGCGCTTTCTGCGAGTTATAATCCGGTGCTGGATGATGCGGGTGGGGTGGCTAAGGTTGTGCTTTATGCCACCCCGATCGCGCGCAGCGATATGGACAGCCTCAGGGACGCCGCCTAATCAGATGCGAATTAGTCGAAAAACATAATAAAAATTACTGGAGGGGCCAAGTTTAATGGCTGATTAAGTTCACTTTGATATCTTGGTTTCATAAGTTGCTTAAAGCAACGGTCGTATTATACCAGGGAAGCAATATGTTTTTTTCCGCCCAGTCTGCCGATTATCGCTCCATTATGGATGCCCTTAGCCTGTCGCAGGCGGTCATTGAGTTTACCCCGGCAGGTCATGTTCTGACCGCCAATGCCAATTTCTGTGACCTGTTGGGTTACAATCTGAAGGAAATTGAAGGCAAGCACCACAGCCTGTTTTGTGCCCCCGATTACATCAACAGTCCGGACTATGCGCAATTTTGGCGCGATCTGGCGTCGGGGCAATTCAAAAGCGATGAATTCAAACGTATCGGCAAGGGCGGCAAGGCCGTCTGGATACAGGCGACCTATAATCCGATCCGTGACAAGTCCGGACGCGTCACCAAGGTCATTAAATTCGCCACCGACCTCACCGCGATTAAATCCCGCAATGATGATTTTCAGGGCAAGATCAAGGCCATTGACCGAGCGCAGGCGGTCATTGAGTTTACCCCGACGGGCGACATCCTGACGGCCAATGAGAATTTTTTGACAGTCATGGGTTATGATTTGAGCGAAATTCAGGGCCGTCATCACCATATGTTCTGCGATCCTGCCTATATAGCGACCGAAGACTATAAGGCTTTCTGGCGTGATCTGGCGTCGGGTCAGTTTCAGGCGGCGGAATATAAGCGTCTGGGTAAGGGCGGGCGCGAAGTCTATATTCAGGCCTCCTATAACCCCATTTTCGATGACACCGGCGCGGTCGTAAAGGTCGTTAAATTCGCGACTGACCTCACCCCGGTCGTGTTGCGTCGCCTGCGTAATGATGCCTTGAGCCGTGATATCAATGACGATCTGGGCGGGGTGATTGGCGAAATCACCGAGGCCGCCGGTATGGCGTCCAATGTCGCCGAGGCATCGTCTGACACCAGCGGCATCATCAATTCGGTAGCGGCCGCGACCGAAGAACTGAGCCAGAGCGTGCGTGAGATTTCCGTCAGCATGGTTGTTACCCGCGACAATGTCGAAGGTATCTTCAAGCATGCCGAAAGCGCCAGTGCCTTTGCGCTAAATCTTGATCAATCGGCCTCGGCCATGACCGGCATTGTCACCCTCATTCAGGATATAGCCGGTCAGATTAATCTGCTGGCGCTCAATGCCACCATTGAGTCCGCCCGCGCCGGGGAGGCCGGTCGTGGCTTTGCGGTGGTGGCGTCCGAGGTCAAGTCGCTGGCCAATCAGGCGGCGCGCTCGACCCAGACCATTTCCGAAGAAATTACCCGCATGCAGACGGTCACAGCCGATGTGGTCAACGCGCTGGGTGAAATCTCAGGCGCCATGACGATTGTGATGGAAAGTGTCACCAGCGTCGCCGGGGCGATTGAGCAACAAAATGCCGCCACCGGCGAAATCTCCGGCAATATGCAGTCGGCGGTCGATGCCATTCACCGTATCGAAGAGAGCTTGGTGCGCATCGACCACAGCTTCCGTCAGGTCACTCTGGCGTCAGAGCAGGTGAAAAAGAACGTCGAGGTTCTGGCGGCTTAAACACACCACACTTAGCCAAACACCGCTTTCAGCAGATCCGTCGTGCGGCTGGCCGGATTGGTGCGGATGGCGCGTTCTTCGGTACCGACATAGTGGAACAGCCCGTCCAGCGCCTTACCCACGGCATATTCACTCAGGTAAGTCTTGGGGTCTTTCTTGATGTAGGCCCCAAGGCCGTTGCGCTCGATGGCATGGTCTAATGACTGCACAGCCCCGGTCGATTGCAGGGCCTCGCCCATCGGCGGCGTGAACAAGGTAATCAGGCGGGGCGTCGTCGATTTCTGCAAATATTGCGTGCCGGAGGTCGGCCCGCCTCTGACAATGCCAACCACATCGGTCAGGGTGATCGATTTAATCGCATCCAAAAACAGATCCTTGGCGACAGGTGCGGCGACTTCGGCGGCGTGATTGACCTTTTCATGCACTTCATCGAGCGCGCCGGACATGCCAAGCGGTTTTAAGGTCTTCTGAACCTTGGCAATGGTTTTGGGCAGGGGAATGCGGATCAGGTCATCGCCCCAGTAACCATCATCGCGGCCGACTCGGGTGACGGCGGCGACCGCCCCAAGGGATAGGGCCTCACGGATGCCTTTGTCGGCGGTGGCTTTGGTGACGCCTACAGGCAGGCCCGTCGATGAGGTTTTTTTGGAGGTCTTGCCGATGGCGGCTTTAAGCGCGTTTTCCAGTTCATCCTGAGTTTGCGCTATAGCACTTCCCGCCGTCAGGCCCATCGCCATAAGACCCAAAAGCAGTTCGCGTCTGTAATTATCCATGATCCGCCCTTAGCCTTTTGTTCATTGCCTGATTAGCAAAGCTTAGCTGTCAGATAATGATATATCGCTTTTTTGACGCAGCCAGAAATGCTTTTTACGCGACACCTGATCGGGCGCGCGGTACAGGTGCGCCTTGTAAAAACGAGACCGGATTGTGACGACTGAACTTGCGACCACGATTTTAAGTGAGACTGACCTGCTCAGGCTTGGCCAACTGGCCATCGACGCCGGGGCCGAGATCATGCGCATCTATGAGGGCGAGTTCGATGTCCAGATCAAGGGCGACCAAAGCCCGCTGACCCAGGCCGATCTGGCCTCCCATGCCGTGATTGCTGAGGGGCTGGCCCAAGATTTTGGCCATATTCCGGTGGTGTCCGAAGAGGACACCGACAGCCATAATGCTCCCGAAGGCGAGACGGGGTCGTTCTTTTTGGTCGATCCGCTCGATGGCACCAAGGAATTCATCAATCGCCGTCCGGATTTCACTGTCAATATCGCCCTGATCCAAAACCAGCGCCCAAAATACGGCATCATCTATGCGCCTGTGCGCAAAGCCCTCTATATCGGTGATGTGGTGTCGGGTCTGGCCTACCGGATCGAAGCTGAGCGCCTTGACGGGCTGACGCTGGCTGATTTCGCGCCGCTTAAGGTTCGGGCCGCACCACAATCTTTGGCTGCAGTCTGTTCCCTGTCGCACAATTCGCCGGAAACCGAAGCCTATCTTGATCTTTACGGTGTCTCGGAACGGGTCGCCATCGGGTCATCGCTGAAGTTCTGTCTGGTGGCCGAAGGGCAGGCTGATCTTTATCCGCGCCTTGGGCCGACGATGGAATGGGACACGGCGGCCGGTGATGCCATTCTGACGGCCGCGGGTGGTAAGGTTTTATCGCGTGACGGTGCGCCGCTCATCTATGCCAAGCCCCGCTTTTTTAACCCTGAATTTTTCGCGCAAGGCGACGTCGCCTTCAAAGTGCCGAACTGAATCATGAGCAATATTATTACCTACCCCCTGTCGGACCACTTAAAGCGGTTAGAGGCCGAGTCGATTGAGATCATGCGCGAAGTCGCCGCCTCGTTTGAGAACCCGGTCATGCTCTATTCGATCGGTAAAGATTCCGGCGTCATGCTGCACCTGGCGATGAAGGCGTTTTATCCGTCCAAGCTGCCTTTCCCGCTGCTGCATGTCGATACGCGCTGGAAATTCGCTGACATGATCCGCCACCGCGACATGATCGCGGATAAGTACGGCGTGAAACTTCTGGTCTACACCAACCCGGAAGGCGTGGAACGCAACATCAACCCGATCGATTCCGGTTCCTCCCTGCACACCCAGATCATGAAGACCGAAGCGCTTAAAAAAGCGCTCGATCTTTACGGCTTCGATGCCGCCTTTGGGGGGGCCCGCCGTGACGAAGAAAAATCGCGCGCCAAGGAACGGATTTTCTCCTTCCGCTCCGCCGGCCACGTCTGGGACCCGCGCAACCAACGGCCGGAACTGTGGAACCACTATAATACCCGCATCAATAAGGGTGAGACCATCCGCGTCTTCCCGCTCTCCAACTGGACCGAGCTTGATATCTGGGAATATACCCGCGCCGAGAACATCCCGATTGTGCCTCTGTACCTGTCGGCGCCGCGTCCGGTGGTCAAGCGCAGCGGTATGCTGATCATGCGTGACGATGAGCGCATGCCGCTTAATCCCGGCGAAGATGTCGAAATCCGTAATATCCGCTTCCGCTCGCTGGGCTGCTATCCGCTCAGTGCGGCTGTGGAGTCCGAGGCCGATACGCTGGATGACATCATAGCTGAAATGCGCTCAAGCCGCTCGTCCGAGCGTCAGGGGCGTCTGATTGACTCCGACGAGTCCGCCTCGATGGAAAAGAAGAAAAAAGAAGGGTATTTTTAGGGCCTCAGACAAAAGTTGCCCTGCGGGTACTTTTGTCTGGCTCGATACCTTTAGCTGAATGTATGGAATTTTAGATGTCGCTTGAGACCGCTACCCTGACCGCCGATGCCGCACCTAAGACGGCCACGCTTGAGAAAAGCCTGCTGCGCTTTTTGACCTGCGGTTCCGTCGATGACGGCAAATCTACCCTGATCGGGCGGTTGCTGTACGACACCAAGCTGATCTTTGACGACCAGCTTCAGTCGCTGGAGCGCGATTCCAAAAAACACGGCACGACCGGCGAAGATATCGACTTCGCGCTGCTGGTCGATGGCCTTGAGGCCGAGCGTCAGCAGGGCATCACCATCGATGTCGCCTACCGTTTTTTCAGCACGCCTAAACGCTCGTTCATCGTGGCCGATACGCCGGGCCATGAACAATATACCCGCAATATGGCCACCGGCGCGTCCAATGCGGATCTGGCCATTATCCTGATCGACGCCCGCAAAGGCGTGCTGCCGCAGACCCGCCGCCATTCGTTTATCGCCTCTCTGCTGGGCATCAAGCATGTGGTCGTGGCGGTCAATAAGATCGATCTGGTTGACTATGATCAGGCGCGGTTTGAGGAAATCCTGACGGCTTACCGCGAATTTGCCGACCAACTTGGCTTTACCTCCATTCAGGCCATTCCGCTGTCGGCGCGCTTTGGTGAGAACATGATCACCCGCTCAGGCCTCATGCCCTGGTATGACGGGCCATGCCTGTTGGAGCATCTCGAAGCCGTTGATGTCGAAAGCGTTGACGCCCAGAAACCCTTCCGCATGGGCGTGCAGTGGGTCAATCGCCCGAACCTCGATTTCCGCGGCTTTTCCGGCACTATCCATTCGGGCGTGATCAAGCCCGGTGATGAATTGGTGGTCGCCGGTTCAGGTAAATCCTCGGTGCTGAAACGCATCGTCACCGCCGATGGTGACCTGAGCGAGGCCCGCGCCGGTGCGGCGGTGACGCTGGTGCTCAATGACGAAATCGATGTGGCGCGCGGCGACACCTTTGCCCACCCGCAAAGCCGCCCCGAAGTCTCCGACAGCTTTGCCGCCCATATCCTGTGGATGACCGACGAAGCCTTGCAGGTTGACCGGCCCTATCTGATCAAGCTCGGCCATAACTATATTCCGGCGCGTGTCACCCGTATCGAGCATAAGATCAATATCAACACCCTGGAACACGAAGGTGCGCATAAGCTTGATCTCAATGAGATTGGCCTGTGCCATGTGCGCCTGTCGTCGCAGACGGCTTTCGATGCCTATGACCTGAACCGCCATAACGGCTCATTCATCCTGATCGACCGCTTCACCAATGCGACGGCGGGTGCGGGCATGATCACTCAGGGGCTTAACCGCGCCACCCACGTCCACCGTCAGGATCTTACGGTCGGTAAGCAGGCGCGTCAGGAACTGAACGGTCATAAATCGGCGGCCCTGTGGCTGACCGGTCTGTCCGGGTCGGGCAAATCGACCATCGCCAATCTGGTGGTGTCGGAACTGCACGCCCGCGGCATTCGCACCATGATGCTGGACGGCGACAATATCCGTCACGGCCTCAATAAAGACCTCGGCTTTACCGATGCTGACCGGGTGGAAAATATCCGTCGCGTCGGTGAGGTGGCCAAGCTGTTTGTCGATGCGGGCACGGTCGTGTTGTGTTCATTCATTTCGCCGTTTGCGTCTGACCGGCAAATGGTGCGCGACCTGTTTGAGGACGGTGAGTTCTTTGAGGTGTTCATCGACACCCCCATTGAGGACTGCATCAACCGCGACCCCAAGGGCCTCTATGCCAAGGCGCTTAAAGGCGAGATCAAGAACTTCACCGGCCTTGACAGCCCCTATGAAGCGCCTGAAAATGCTGAGATTGTCGTCAAGACCGAGCGCATGACCGCCGCCGAAGCCGCAGGCCAGATCATCGAGCGCCTGCGCGTGTCGGACCTGTTAAGCATGTATGATGGCGACTGGAGCATATAGCCTGTGTAGGCCTTATGGTCTACCGGCCAGCCTCCCTATGTGCGGTTTATATAGATCAGCCTTACCCCTGTTTATATAGCTGGCACAAGGTGTCGATCATCTGCTTCGCCGCGGGGTCGCTGATGGAATAGTAGATGGTTTGGCCGTCCCGGCGGGTATCGACCAGTGCTTCGGCACGCATCTTGGCCAGGTGCTGCGAGGTGGAGGACACGGTCTGTCCCAGGGTATCGGCCAGGTCTGTGACGCTGGCCTCGCCCTCGAACAGTCGGCACAGGATCATCAGCCGATGTTCGCTGGCGAGGAGTTTAAGCATACGCGTCGCCCGCCGCACATTTGGTTTCAGGGTTTCAATGTCTTGAGCGCTTACCATACTTACTGAACTCGCTTTACGGTGTCGTCTTTAAAAACAACATATATGGCTGGGATAACCAGCACAGTCAAAAGGGTAGAGGATAGCAGGCCAAACAGTAAGGCGATCGCCAGCCCCTGAAAGATCGGATCGAACAGGATGACACTGGCACCGATTATGGCCGCAAGCGCGGTCAGCAGGATCGGTTTGAAGCGGGTTGCCCCGGCTTCGAGCAGCACCTCACGCAACGGTCGCTTGCTGCCATTGGCATCGAATTCGGCATGACGGATGAAATCGACCAGCAGGATCGAGTTGCGCACGATGATACCGGCCAGGGCTATGAAACCGATCATCGAGGTGGCTGAGAATGGTGCGCCAAACAAGATGTGCCCAATAACAATCCCGATCAGCGTCAGAGGCACCGGCGTCAGAATGACCAGCGGCAGGCGAAAGTTTTTGAACTGCGCCACCACAAGGATGTAAATGCCCAGCAGGGCCACACCAAACGCTGCCCCCATGTCGCGGAACGTCACCCAGGTGATTTCCCATTCACCGTCCCATAGTATGGTCGGAACGGTTTCATCCTCGGGCTGACCGTTCAGGCGAACGACCGGCTTGGGCAGGCGGCCCCAGTCTGCGGCGTCAATGGCGTCATTGACTGCACCCAGACCGTAAATCGGGGCCTCGTAGCGCCCGGCCAGTTCAGCCATGATCATGTCGGCATCGCGGCCATCGCGGCGGTAATAGGCGGTTGAGCCTTGGGTCGTTTCAAAGCTTGCCACCTCATTCAGGGCCACCAGTCGTCCGCCCGACGTAGCCACCGGCATGGCTTTCAGGGTTTCGTTCAAATAACGGGCATTTTGTGGCAGGCGCAGTGCGATATCCAGCGGTTCGCGACCTTCGCCGGAACGGCTGGCCTGATGGGCATAGCCCAGCACCTGACCATTCATCAACGTGTTTACCGAGGCGTAGAGTTCAGCTTCCGATATTTTCAGGCTTTCCAGTCGCGTGCGATCCGGCACCAGACTAAGACCGGGGCGCGGCAGGCCGTAGCTGTCATCAACATCGACGATGAAATCGATGCTATGGAAAATACCTTTCAGCTTCTCGGCGACGGCGCGACGGGTGACCGCGTCAGGGCCGTAAACCTCGGCCAGCAGGGTCGCCATGACCGGCGGGCCGGGTGGGGCTTCGACCACCTTGAGGACTCCGCCCGCCGGGAGTTTAAGGGCTTTCAGCCGTTCGCGCAGGTCGAGGGCAATGGCATGGCTGGCGCGTGAACGCTCGTGTTTGGGGGCCAGCAGGACGTTCAAATCCCCCTGTTCAGGTCGCGCACGCAGATAATAGTGACGCACTAGACCGTTGAAGTTGAACGGCGTGGCCGTGCCGGCATAGGCATCAATCGCTTCAACCTCTTTCAGGCCCGATGTAATACGCGCCGCTTCGGCCAGAACGCGCTCGGTCATTTCAAGTGACGTGCCTTCGGGCAGGTCGGCGATAACCTGAAGTTCGGATTTATTGTCAAAGGGCAGCAGTTTGACGGTGACGACCTTAAAGCCGAACAGGCTCATGGACACGAGGGTGGCGATGCCGACGGCGATCAGGAAGGTCCAGGCGCTTTTGCGGGTCGCGATAACCTTTGACGCGACCCGGCGATACACGGCGCCGATAAAGCCCTCATGGTCGTGATGCTCCTGTGCGTGGGTTTTACGGGCAAAGCGGATCATCAGCCACGGGGCCAAAATAACCGCGACAAAGAAGGAAAATACCATGGCGGCTGAGGCATTGACCGGAATCGGCGCCATATAGGGGCCCATCATGCCAGAGACAAACAGCATCGGCAGAAGGGCTGCCACGACGGTTAGGGTCGCGACGATGGTTGGATTGCCGACCTCTGCCACGGCTTCGATCGTCGCCTGTACGCGGGTACGACCGTCCCCCATACCCCAATGCCGCGCTATATTTTCGATCATGACAATGGCATCATCGACCAGAATGCCGATGGAAAAGATCAGGGCAAACAGGCTGACACGGTTGATGGTGAAGCCCATCAGGTTTGAGGCGAACATCGTCAACAGAATGGTGGTCGGAATGACGACCGCTGTCACCCCGGCCTCGCGCCAGCCGATGGTAAAGCCGATCAGAATGACGATCGATACGGTCGCGAGGCCCAAGTGAAACAGCAGTTCATTGGCTTTTTCGTTGGCGGTTTCACCGTAGTCGCGGGTGATCGACACCTGAACGCTGTCGGGTATCAGCGTCCCCTGAAGGGCGTCGAGGCGCGCATGTATGGCGTGCGACACCTCCACGGCGTTGGCCCCCTGACGCTTGGCCACGGCCAGAGACACAGCGGGCGCTGCGCTCAGGCCATCCTTTGTCATCTGATAGCGCATGACGCGGGCCTGAGTTTCGCGCGGGGCCTGAAGCACCGTGGCCACATCGCGCACGAAGACCGTCTGACCTGTGACCGAGGTGACGCTGATCTGACCTATTTCAGTTGTGGAATTCAAAGACCTGCCGGCGTGGACGTCGAGTGACTGCCCACCGTCGCGCACGGAGCCTGCGGGCAGGGTTTGGTTAGCCGACTGTATGGCCGCAGACAAAGCCTGAAGGCTGACCCCGTGCAGGCTCATGCGCGAAGGGTCGGGCTCGATACGGATTTCGTCCGGTCGGCCACCCGTGATGAAGGTCAGACCGACATTGTCGACCTTGGCCACCTCGCTCTTCAGCTTGAGTGCCAGGTTATAGAGGGCCACATCGTCGATGCGTGTCCCCAGTGAGGGTTTGGGCGAGAGCGTGATCACCATGCCCGGCACATCGTTGATGCCGCGTGTTGAAATCAGGGGTTCGGGTATGCCCTTGGGCAGGCGATCGTAGTTGGCGCGCACCTTTTCGTGAATTCTGACCGCGGCTGTATCGGGATCGGTGCCGACCTTGAACCGGGCGGTCACCATGATGCTATCGTCTTCGATGAAGCTGTAGACGTGATCGACGTCATTGACGCTTTTGACGATGGTTTCGAGCGGCTTGGCAATCAGTTCCTTGGCGTCATTGGCTTTCAAACCTGCCGCCTGAACGATGATATCGACCATGGGTACGGATATCTGCGGTTCTTCTTCGCGCGGGATGGACATGACCGCCATCACGCCCACGAAAATCGCCACCAGCAGCGCCAGAGGGGTAAGGGGAGAATGCAGCGCAGCTTTTGTCAGCCGTCCGGACAGGCCCAGATTAACCTCGGGTTTTACGTCGTTCATTTTGAAACTCCGTAAGGGGCCAGGGTGTCGCCGTCTCTGAGGCCGCTCAGGATTTCCACGCTTTGGCCATCAAGGGGGGCGGTCTGGACGGGTATATCGCTAACGCTTTTGTTGGCGGCCACCAGACGCACATAATCAAGGCCATAACGCGTGGTGACATAGCTTAGGGGCACCTTGATGCCTGTGCGCTGGCCGAGGCTTATCGCCGTCACCACGCGCTCACCCAAAAGCACGCTGTCCAGCCCTTGAGGGGTGATATCGGCGATGACCTGACCATTATCGATGGCGGGATAGATCTGGCTGACTGTACCGTTGGCGTTAAGGCCGTTGGCCTCAAGCCGAACGCTTTGGCCAAGCACCAGACTGCGGGCCTGTTGCTCAGGTAGTTGCAACCTGACCACGCGAGGACCGGCGGTGATGGTGGCAATTGAGGTGCCCGCCATGACGGCGGCCCCGGCCGGTACATCGGCGCGAATGACCTTACCGGAAGTCGGGGCGCGAATAAGGCCTTGAGAGGCAAGGTCTCCGGCCGCGGCCCGTTGGGCGCGCGCTGACCGTAAGGCCGTTTCGGCCTGTTCCATCCGCGCCTTGGCGTAAATGCCTTTTTCATACAGCGTCTTTACGCGATTGTAGTCGGCTTCGGCTTGCGCCGCGGTGGCTGCATAGGCGCTGGCTTCAAAGTTCAGGCGTTGATCCTGAATGGTGCCAATGACCTGACCCTTGCTAACGGTATCGCCTTCGCGCACGTTCAGGGTGACGAGGACGCCTGAGATGCGCGCCACCGCCTCGCCCATGTCCCGTGTCGTCAGGGTGGCACCTACGCGTTTGATGTCGTCGATCGGTGCGGTGCGGACGGTCAGGGTTTCACCAGAAACGGTCTGCGGGGCCGCTTTGGGTTGATCCTCGTGCCCGCCTGAGCAGGCTGACAAGACCGTAAGTGATGCAAGCGACACAGCGAAAACAAAGGCGCGGGCGCGGGACATGGCAGTTTCCTTTATGTGTCTCAGCGGGTCGTCGGCAGGCCGGCGGCCTTCCAGTCATTTAGGCCGCCCTGCATGTGATGGTCGACCCCAAGGCCAAGGTCGCGGCAGGAAATGACCCCCTGAGCGGAGCGGCCACCGGCCAGACATTGCATAACAAGGGTGCGGCCTTTCGCCTCGGGCAGGGTTTCGGTCTTAAGGCGGGACAGGGGGATGTTGATCGCGCCTTTGATGTGTTCGGCTGCAAATTCTGAAGGCTCGCGCACATCTATCAGGGTTATTTCGCCCTTTTTCAGGCCCTCCGACACGTCAAGGGGTGTCAGATTAACAATCGGGTTTTGAGATTTGAACAGTCCGAACATGACGGTCTCCAAATGAGGGGTTGAAATTATATAATTTCGTATTTAAGATAATATGCAATTAAAGGCAAGCCCGCCGCACTATTTAAAATGAATACCTCACAGGGAGGGGTGGTGCCGGGGTCAGGAGAAACTGCGATGTCGAAGCCGCATATTGTGATTTTGGGTGCAGGATTAGGCGGAACTATTGCCGCCTTCGAAATTAAGGCGGCTGTCGGCGACAAAGCCGATGTCAGCGTCGTCAATAAGGGCGACACCTTCCACTTTGTACCGTCGAACCCGTGGGTGGCGGTGAAGTGGCGCACCCGCGAGGCCATCGAGGTCGATTTGAAGCCGGTGTTTAAACGCAAGGGCGTCGCCTTCTATCCGATGGGCGCCAAATCGATAGCGCCAAAGGACAACAAAATCACCCTGAACAGCGACTTTGATCTATCGTACGACTATCTGGTCATCGCGACCGGGCCGGAACTGGCGTTTGATGAAATCGAGGGGTTTGGCCCGCAACACTATACCCAGTCAGTCTGTCACGTCGATCATGCCCTTGGGGCTTCCGACGCCTTTGAAGCGTTTGTTCGCGACCCCAAACCTATCGTGGTCGGCGCCGTGCAGGGGGCATCATGCTTTGGTCCGGCCTATGAATTCGCCTTGATACTCGATACCGAACTGCGGCGACGTAAGGTGCGTGACCGCGTGCCGATGACCTTTGTGACGCCGGAGCCCTATGTCGGGCATCTGGGGCTTGATGGTGTCGGCGATACCAAGGGGTTGCTGGAGAGCGAAATGCGTCAGCGCCATATCAAATGGATCACCAATGCCAAGGTCGAAAAGGTCACCGCGGGCCTGATGCACATTGAGGAAGTCAATGACGACGGCTCGACCAAGGCGCGCCATGAATTACCGTTTGGTTATTCTATGCTGCTGCCGGCGTTCCGGGGCGTCGAAGCGGTCAGGGGTCATGAAGGCCTGACCAATCCGCGTGGCTTTATCCTGATCGATAAGCACCAGCGCAACCCGGCCTATCCCAATATTTTTGCGCTTGGGGTCTGTGTGGCGATTGCGCCGACAGGCAAAACGCCCGTGCCCGTTGGTGTGCCTAAGACCGGCTTTATGATTGAGTCGATGGTCACGGCCATTGCGCGTAATTTTAAAGAGATTCTGGCGGGTAAAGCCCCAACCCATGAAGCGACCTGGAACGCTATCTGTCTGGCCGACTTTGGTGATGGCGGCGTGGCCTTCTTTGCCCAGCCGCAGATTCCACCGCGCAACATCAACTGGTCGGCCTCGGGCAAGTGGGTACATCTCGCCAAGGTGGGCTTTGAAAAATACTTCATCGGCAAGGTTAAGTCCGGAAAGTCCGAACCGTTCTACGAAAAACTCGCGCTCGATCTGATCGGCGCGCACAAAATCAAGTAATGGAGATAGAAAATGACGATTGATCGTATGGTTATGGCCTTCGCCGGCCTTGTTGTGCTCATCAGTGTGGCCTTAAGTCACTATGTAAACCCGGCCTGGATGTGGCTGACCGTTTTTGTGGGGGCTAACCTCATCCAGGCCAGTTTCACCCGGTTTTGCCCTGCGGCGATGATATTCAAGGCCCTGGGTGCCAAGTCAGGGGCGGCTTTCAAATGAGCAAATCCTACCCAGACATTACCGCGCGTCTCTCGGCTAACCTGAAGACGCTGCGTAAGGATATCCCTGAGACTATGGCGGGCTTTTCGGCCCTGGCCAAGGCGGCCACGGCCGATGGCGCTCTGGACAAAAAGACCAAGGAACTGATTGCCCTGGCGATTGGCGTTGCCACCCGTTGCGACGGCTGCATCGGGTTTCATACCGAAGCGCTCGTGCGTCTGGGGGCTACCAAGGCTGAGATCGAAGAGACCCTGGGTATGGCCATCTATATGGGCGGCGGCCCGTCGCTCATGTACGCCGCCGACGCCGTTCTGGCGTTCGAGCAGTTTTCAGACTCGCAATAATGACCGCCCCCGCTCAAAATTGCCGGAATCGTTAGATTTCATTATTTGGGGCTACAGTAGTTGACTGCAATGAAGGGGGATTGTTTTAGATCGTTGTATCTTAATGGAAAATCTTCAACATTAAGCTGATTGGTGCCCAGGAGAGGACTCGAACCTCCACGACCGTTAAGCCACTGGCACCTGAAGCCAGCGCGTCTACCAATTCCGCCACCTGGGCACTTTATCATTAGGTGCGGCCTCAGGCCTTATCGGCTGAGGAGGCGGACGTTTAACGACAAACTTTTGTGGCGTCAATGGCTTATGTGACGAATATCCAAAACAATTTGTGCATGTTTTGACGGGGGGCTTTCATCAGGCGTTGCGTAAGCGAAAACCTTACGCTAATTGGGGGAGTGTAGCGATTATCCAGGGGTTTCCTATGGCGGAATTGGTCACGATCTTCGGTGGTTCGGGCTTTGTGGGCAAGCAGGTGGTGCGGGCTCTGGCCAAGCAGGGCTGGCGCATCCGTGTGGCGGTGCGTAAACCGACCGTGGCCTATGACCTTAAGCCGGCCGGTGACGTGGGCCAGATTCAGGTTGTGCGCTGCGATGTGCGCAAAGAGGCCGATATAGATCGGGCGCTGGAGGGGGCTACGGCCGTAATCAATCTGGTCGGTATTCTTTATCAGACCGGCGCGCAGACGTTTGATGCTCTGCATCGTCAAGCTTCAGCGACGATTGCCGAAAAGGCCGCTCATCTGGGTATCAAGCGCTTTGTGCAAATGTCGGCGATTGGTGCCGATGCAAAGTCTTCGTCGAAATATGCCGCCTCAAAAGGGCAGGCCGAGGCGGCCGTGCTTAAGGCCATTCCGACGGCTACCATCGTGCGGCCCAGCGTGATCTTCGGCCCGCAAGACGGCTTTTTCACCTCGCTGGCCAATCAGACCAAGATGTTCCCGTTCATGCCGTCAATCGGTGGCGGCAAGACGAAGTTCCAGCCGGTCTACATCGGTGATGTGGCCCAGGCCTTTGCGACGATCATGTCGTCCGATGCGCATTTTGGCAAAACCTATGAACTGGGTGGCCCCAAGGTCTACAGCTTCAATGACGTCGTTAAATATGTCGGTCAGGAAGTTATGGCGCCCAAGCCGCTGATTTACATGCCGTTCTTTGTGGCCAGTGCCATCGGGATCGGTGGCGATCTGATGGCGGCCTTTGGTCTGCCGCCGCTGGTGACGACCGATCAGGTGCTGTTGCTGCAAAAGGATAATGTTGTGGGCGCGCAGGCGGCAGGTCTTAAGGCTCTGGGCATAGCGCCGACCGCCGTGGAATCGGTGGTGCCGGGCTATCTGTGGCGCTTCCGCAAGAACGGCCAGTTTGCCGTAGCCGTCAGCTAAGATTGCTGAAGCCTGATTTAAAAAGCCCGCTGAGACATCAGCGGGCTTTTTTATTATCTGAACACCACGCCGTAGTGCAGCAGGATCAGTCCGGTGATGCCGACCGCCAGCCGCCACAGGGCGAAGACACCGTAGCCATGCTTGCTAACGAAATCGAGCACCGCGCGCACCACAAACAGGGCCGTTACAAAGGCGGCAATAAAGCCGGTGGCGATCAGCCCTACATCGCTGAAATCCATCTGATCATAGGTTTTATAGATGTCGTAGGCAAAAGCACCGGCCATAGTCGGCATGGCCAGAAAGAACGAAAATTCGGCGGCGGCCTTCTTCTCGACCTTCATCAGCATGGCCCCGATCAGGGTCGAGCCTGAGCGCGACATGCCGGGGATCATGGCCAGGCACTGAAACAGACCAATGGCCAGCGCGGTTTTAACATCCAACCGCATGGCGTCGCTATGGGTCGGTGTGGGTGCGAACCGGTCAACCAGCCATAATAATATGCCGCCGATTATCAGGGCGTAGCAAATGGTCTGCGGCGATTCAAACAGCACGCCCTTAATAAAGTCATGCAGTAGGACCCCCAGCACCAGCGCCGGCAGAAAGGCGACCAGTATGCTGATGACAAAGCCGCGTGACTGCGGGTTGGAGGGCAGGGTGGTGACGACGTTCCACAGTCGGTTGAAATAGAGGCTGAGCAAGGCCAGTACGGCCCCCAACTGGATCAGCACTTCAAACGTCTTACCCGTCGTGCTGAAATTCAGGAAATGGCTGAGCAGCAGTAGGTGGCCTGTAGAGGACACAGGGATATATTCTGTCAGGCCTTCGACAAAGCCCAGCAGCAACGCGATCAGATAATCCATAAAACCCTCTTGGAACGCAGCCTAGTGGCTCACAAACACATACGTCTGAACGACCCTAATCTACTGTGCGGGTATGACAAGAGGGTTAAGCCGCGCGCTGAAATGTTTATATTACGTTTTTCAGGGGTTTAAGGGGTGTTTGCCGATATAACGCAGACGGGCCTTGGGGGCGGATTTTGAAGCGATCTGCTCTATGGCGTGCGCCAGCCAGCCCGCACTGCGACCTAAGCCGTAAAGGGTGAACGGCGCTTCCTTGGGCAGATCGAGATGGCGACCCAGCAAGGCAACCGCCAGCGAGAACCCGGCCGGGCGTCCGGTCAGGTCTTCGCCGACCTGAAGGATGGTCTTGAGGTCATTACCCATGTGGGGGGCGGCAGCCATCAGGCTTTCGGCGCGCTGCTTTTCGGATGATGCTGTGCCAGCCTCAAAGCCGGGGAGCTCCAGACCCTGATTAAGGTAGGTCTTGGCGACCAGTTCCGGATTGCCGTGGCGGCGCACCTGAGTGACATAGGCTTCGGCGCGGGAAATGCGACCGCCGAGCTTTGGTCCCATCAGGGTGGCGAAACCGGCCATGATCGAATTGGCCAGCGGGCCTTGGGTGGCGGCACTGACGCGCACGGCCAGGGTTGCCTCGTCCAGTTCGGTGTCAGCCGACAGAATCAGAATGCGCCGGATCAGGTCGATATCGCGCGGGTCATTGACCTTCCAGCCGCGCGCAAGGCGTTGATGGAAAAACAGACGCGGACCACCGTTGGTCACCGAATCGATCAGTTCGTTGAGCAGGCCTGCCGCCTCTAACTCAAGGTCGCGCTCCGGCAAAATTTCCTGCATCGCCTCTTCTTCGAGGCGGCGGCTGAGCATGGCCATGACCCGTGCGCGCGGGCCGCCGGGGAAGTTGACATCGGGGCGTGGTTTCAAGGGGCCGAACAGGTTGGAATTATCGCTCTGCCACAGCAGCGTCGCTACGGGCTCGAAGTTTTCAGTCTCAGCGAGGACAAGGCTGTCCTGGCCGCGATAATAGTGGCGGCCCTGAAAGGTAATCGAAATCTCGGAATCGATGGAGGCTTCGCCCCGCGCCGGATTGCCTGAACTTATGATATTGGGGGCGGGACGGGACGCAGGCGTTGCATGGGTGTGGTCGCTGCGGCCGGACAGGCGCTCAACATCGTCGAGGGAATAGAGGCTTTTGCGCGGGTGATCAGGGTCACTTTTGGCCGCGATCCGCTGACGGCTGACGTAGGCGTAGAGGGTTTGGGGCTTAACATCCAGACGCTCCAGCGCCTCGGCGCGGCTAATCCATTGACGTGTCATATGTTTTCCCTGTGTATGCGAACGCGAACTGACAATGCGATAATCAAGATTGACGACTTGCGGTAATTAGACACATTTCATATAAAAAATCCATTATTGATTCGGGTGTGAGTCAAGATGGATTTCGATAAAGATGTGCGTAAATCGCTTTAGCCGTAGCTTAAGCTTAAAAACCGTCCATCCCTTGTCCCGCTTAAGTTTTTAGCCGGGCGTGAGCGTGAGACGCATACTATCTGCTTAGGGAATAAGACGATAATGTGGCGGTTGTCTGCGCGGGCGATCACAGTGTTTTGAAACTAATAAATGTAAGAAAATCATAAGCATGGTGGGTGTTGGAATGATTTCAAAGCTTTTCACGCCTAATTTGCGCATCCTGCGGTAAAAGGCTTGCCGTGACCGTGCGCAATATGGTTTTACTCGTCCTCTTGGCTTGCGTCGCCGCGCGCGCGGCTTTTCAATCACGGTTAAGTTTATGAGTGCCATTGAACGGCAGTTTTATCATTTTGCCTTTGACCCGGCTTCGCGCGTGGTGCGCATGGCGCTGGGCGAGAAGAAACTTGATGTCACTGAAATCGCCGTCAAATACTGGTCGCCAACCGATGAGTTGTTAAAGCTCAATCCGTCAGGGCTTTTGCCGGTACTGGTTGAGAATTACGAAGACGGCCAAACCGTGGTAGTGTGTGAGAACCGCGCCATCTTAGAGCACCTCGAAGAACTGCCGCTGTCGCCGCGCTTGTGGCCGGTGCCGATGCAGGAGCGAGCCGAGGCACGCCGTCTGGTCGGCTGGTTTGAGCGCAAGTTCGACTATGAGGTCAATGCCCTGCTGCTCTATGAAAAAATGGAAAAGCGGTTGATGGGGCATGGTGCGCCGGACATTAACAATCTGCGCGCCGGGCGTGAATCTCTGCGCGATCACTTAAGCTATTTTGAGAGCTTGCTGGAGACGCGTAACTGGCTGGCCGGACGGTCGATGTCCTATGCCGATTTTGTCTGCGCCGCGCATCTGAGTGTAATTGATTATTTCGATGAGATGAACTGGCAGAAATACCCGCACCTTAAGACCTGGTACATGGTTATCAAATCGCGCCCCTGTTTCCGGCCTTTGCTGAATGATATCCTGCCGGGGGTGACAGCGGCCGCCCATTATAAAGAACTTGATTTTTAGGCCGGCGTGCGCCCAATGATCCCATGAAGGCGAAACCCAAAAAGCTGCCACCAGAAGCGTTTAAGGCTGCGGTCAGGGCAGAGGCTCTGGCGCTTGGGTTTGCTGATCTCAGGTTCCTAGATATTCCATCGTCATGGTCGGCATCTGAGCGATTGAAGGCCTTTGTTGAAGCGGGTCTGCACGGCCAGATGCAGTGGATGGAAGACACACTTGATCGCCGCGCCCACCCCACGGCCATGTGGCCGGAGGCTAAAAGCGCGATTGTGCTGGGGTTTAACTATGGTCCCGACACCGACCCTTTGGAACAACTGCGACATCCACATACTGCCAATATCAGCGTCTATGCCCGCGGCGATGACTATCACGACCTGATCAAAAAGAAACTTAAAGCGCTGGGGGGCTTTATTGCGCAGAATTTTGACTGCCAGCTTAAGGTATTTGTCGATACGGCGCCGTTGATGGAAAAACCGCTGGCCCATCTGTCGGGCTTGGGCTGGCAGGGCAAGCACACCAATCTGGTGTCGCGCCAGTTTGGGTCATGGCTGTTTTTAGGGGTGATCCTGACCGACCATGTGCTGGACAGTGACGCCTATGAGCCGGATCATTGCGGGTCGTGTCAGGCCTGTCTTGAGGCCTGCCCGACCGAGGCTTTTATCGGGCCGTACCAACTGGATGCCCGCAAATGTCTGTCCTATCTTACTATCGAATATAAGGGCGCGTGGCCGGAGGTTTTCCGCCACCAGATGGGCAACCGCATCTATGGCTGCGATGACTGTCTGGCGGCCTGCCCGTGGAATAAGTTTGCGCAAACAACGCAGGAAATAAAGCTCGCCCAGCGTGACGGGTTTGATCAATTACGCCTGACCGATCTGGCGCGACTGGATGACGTAGCCTTTCGGGCTCTGTTTGCCAAATCACCGATCAAGCGCATTGGACTGGCGTCTTTCTTAAGGAATGTCCACTACGCCATAGGAAACGCATTCGGGGGAAATGCGTTGGCGGAAACTGAAAACGACGAGATGATCTTGGTGCTGAAAGATAATCTGAAGCGCGATCAGGCTGTGGTGCGGGCCTCTGCGGTGTGGGCGCTTAAGCAGGTCATGGCGAAGGATGCGTTCTCAGCTCTGCGGGCGCAGCATATGTTCGAGGCCGATCCCGATGTGCGGGCGGAATGGGACGGCCTATGACGGACGGTCTCAAATTTTCCCTCATAGCTGTCAGTTATAACAGCTCGGCCTACTTACCCCGTTGCCTTGAGGCGTTGCAGGCTCAGACCCTGCCGCGTGATGCTTTTGAGATCATCGTGGCTGATAATGCCTCGGCCGATTTTGAACTGGACGCGTGGCGGGACCGCTATCCCACTATCCGGTTTGAACAGTTTGAGGATAATCTGGGCTTTGCCGTTGCCAATAACCGCGCAGCCAAAATGGCCCATGCGCCGTGGTTGGTGCTGATCAATCCGGATGCCTTTGCTCATGACGACCTGTTGCAGACCTTGCAGAGGGCGGCCAGCGATCACCCTGATGTCGCCATGTTCAGCGCCCTGCAACTGAGCGCCAATCATGCCGGTAAGCTGGATGGTGCGGGCGATGGCATGATGGCGTTTGGATTTAATTACCGCATGGGCTACGGCCACGATATGCCGCAGTCTTTACCGGTCGGTGAAGTCTTTTCGGCGTGCGGAGCCGCGATGATGATCCGGCGCGATCTGTTTGAACGACTTAAGGGCTTTGATGAGGATTTTTACATCTATTGCGAAGATGCCGATCTGGGCTACCGCGCGCGTCTGCTGGGCGAAAGATGCCTGCTGATCCCGCAGGCCAGGGTCGATCATATCGGCTCAGCCACTCTGGGGGCGCGCTCCGATTTCGCGCTGCGCTATGGCTATCGCAACCGGCTATGGATGTATCTGAAAAATACGCCGTGGCCGGTGATGATTCTGACCCTGATTCCGCATGTGCTGATGACTATCGCAGTGATGATCAAGGATGCGCTGTCGGGCAAAGGTGTGATTGCTGTGCGCGCGGTCTGGGAAGCTATGACCAACCTCGGTCATATCCGGCGCAAACGTCGTGAGATTCAGCGGGCGCGGCGCTTAAAGTCTTTACGCCTGCTAAAACTTTTGACATGGAACCCCCGTAAGATTACCCGACGTGGTGTAGATATTCGCGGTATTGATGTGAAGGAGATGAGACAATGAATGCGTTTGATGCGTTGAAGTCCCAGGCCAAGGCGGATGCCAAGGTTGCGATTGTCGATCATTTTGCGGCTGATCCGGCCCGCCTTGGCACCATGAGTCTTGAGGTCGCGGGGCTTTATGTCGATGTCTCCAAACAAAGCTGGTCCGATGCCGGGTTTAAGTCGGCGCTGAAACTGTTTGAAACCGCCAACCTCAAGGGCGCGCAGGAGCGCATGTGGTCGGGGCAGGCCATCAACGTATCCGAAAACCGTGCTGTTTTGCATGTGGCTCTGCGCGATTCCGACGCCAACAATCTGGGCCTGCGTGGCCCTGAGATCACCGAAGATGTCGCGTCTGCCCGCAAGGCGATGCAGGCCTATGCCGGGGCGATCCGTTCCGGTACGATCACCGGTGCGACCGGCACAAAATTCAAAACCATCGTCCATATCGGGATTGGCGGGTCGGATCTGGGGCCGCGTCTGCTTTACCAAGGTTTGGCGGCTCTCAACCCGCAGATCGATATCCGCTTTGTCGCCAATGTCGATGGCTCAGAACTGGCTCTGGCGCTGGCCGGATTAAATGCGGAAGAGACGCTGGTTATCGCCGTGTCCAAGACCTTCACGACGCAGGAAACTCTGGCCAATTTTCTGGCGGCCCGTGACTGGCTGATCAAACATCTGGGTGAGGATAAGGCCAAGGCCCACATGGCCGCTGTATCGGCCGCGCCCGATAAGACCGGCGCTTTTGGCATTGCGCCTGATCGCGTGTTTGGCTTCAAGGACTGGGTCGGCGGGCGCTATTCGCTGTGGTCGGCGGTCTCCTTAAGCGTTATCATCGCGCTCGGCTTTGATGTCTATGAGCGTCTGCTTAAGGGCGCCTATGAGATGGATCAGCATTTTTATCACGCCCCGATGAATAAGAACGCGCCGGTATTGCTGGCAGCCGCGCAAATCTTCAACCGCATCGGTCTGGATCGTCCGGCGCGCGCCGTGATCCCTTATGTCCATCGTCTGCGCCGTCTGGCGGCATTCCTGCAACAGCTTGAAATGGAATCAAACGGCAAGCGCACCTCGCCGACCGGTGAGACCTTAAGTTCGGCCACCTGTCCGGTGGTGTTTGGCGATGAAGGCACCAATGCCCAGCACGCCTTCTTCCAGATGCTGCACCAGTCGGAAGACGTCGTGCCGCTGGAACTGATTGCGGTTCAGCATAATTCTGAGGCGTCGGTGGATATGCAGCAAAAACTGCTGTCGAACGTCATCGCGCAGGGTGAAGCCTTTATGGTCGGTAAGTCCTACGCCACCGCCGAGGCTGAGTGCAAGGCGATGGGCCTTGATGAAGCGCAGACCAAGATCATCGCCCCGCAAAAGGTCTGCCCCGGCAATAAGCCGTCAACGACGGTGTTGCTGAATGAACTGACCCCCGAAACCCTTGGGGCGCTATTAGCGCTTTATGAACATAAGACATTTGCCGAAGGGATTGTCATGGGGCTGAACAGCTTTGATCAATGGGGCGTTGAACTGGGTAAGACGCTGGCGACTTCGGTGTTGAAAGACATCACCGGTGATGCCATCGCCGCCCACGATGCTTCGACGACCGCGTTGATCAAGCGCGTTAAGGGCTGATACGGTTACGGACATGACATGAAATTCACTTGATTGTGGTGGTGGGTTGCCCGATCCTTCTGGTCACATATCAGGGGGCTTTCATGTCAATATCGCGCCGTTTACACCTTAAGTCACTGCTGGCCTCTGCGGGCTTGATTGGATGCTCCAGCGGGTCCAAGGCGGCAGACTCCGACCTGATCGGCACATGGTCGGGGCCGCTGAATATTGGGGCCACGTCGCTGCGGCTGAGGTTTGTCATAACTGATGCCAGGACGGCGAAAGTCGTAAGCCTTGATCAGGGCAATGCCGAAATCCCGGCCAGTTCGGTGCACCTTGACGGCAAAAAGGCCGATCTGGGTTTTAAGTCGATCAATGCCCGCTTTGAGGGCGAACTGACCGATAAGGACACCCTGACCGGCACGTTTACGCAAGGGGCGCCCATTCCGCTGATCCTCAAACGCGGTGAGGCCTTTGCCGAGACCGCGCCGGTTATTGTGGAGCCGCTGACCTTAACCTTGCTGCAAACCCTGCGCGCTGAGGCGGGTTCGCCAGCCTTGGGGGCGGCGGCGCAAATCAAAGGTAAAACCCCGCTCATCATCGTCAATGGCGCGCGCTCGGCGGAAGATGAAATCGCGGTTCAGCCGACGGATCAGTGGCATTGGGGCTCGATCACCAAATCGATGACCGCAACCCTTGTGGCGCGTCTGGTTGAAGCCGGAAAGGTGACTTGGGATACCCGCGTCGCATCAGTTTTCCCAAAAGACATTGACCCCGCCTATGCCGATGCCACGTTCCGCCACCTGCTCAGCCACCGGGCGGGATTGCAACCCAATATCGATATGTTCCATCTGCTGGGCTATTCGCGTGACCCCCTGCCGGACGCGCGTGAGGAACGCCAGCGCTATGCCCTAACGGCGCTGAAACAGAAACCGGCGGGCGCTCTGGCTGAGAAAATGGTTTATTCTAATAACGGCTATATCGTCGCGGGCGCTATGCTCGAAAACATAACCGGCCAGTCGTGGGAAACTCTGATCAAGGCCCATGTTTTTGATCCGCTGGGCCTGTCATCCGCCGGTTTTGGGGCGCCGGGACGGGCCGGTATGATCGATCAACCGCTCGGCCATGCGGTCTCTGGCAAAGCGCGCAAACCAGCACAGGTCGGGCCAAAGATTGCCAATGACAATCCGGTGGCGTTGGGGCCTGCCGGTCGGGTGCATATGTCGCTGGCGGATATGCTCACCTATTTGTCCGCCCACCGCGACCAGCCGGAAGCGTTCCTAAAAGCCGCATCCTGGCAAACCCTGCATACGCCGCCGTTCGGTCGTGACTACGCTATGGGTTGGGTGGTGCGCAAAGACGGTAGCCTGTGGCACAATGGTTCCAACACCGTCTGGTACGGCGAAGTGATGGTTGATCCGAAAGCCGGTGTGGTCTGCGCCAGCGCGGGCAATGATGCCGACCCCGAAACTCAGAAAGCTGTCGCGACCGCCCTTATGGGTGCGCGCGCCGCTGTCTTACCCTAATCAGGCTTATCCACCACTTGATCCCCGCTTCATAAGGGCCGTTTAGCCTCAAGGCTTGTTTTCCCAGCAGAGGCTTAATTCATGCCCTATTCCCGCGATCGCGATCAGTTCCCATCCTCCATGCCGACGCCGCAAAGTCAGGCGCGGCGCAAACACCCGATTACACCAAGCGCTTCGGACCTTGATCCTTATGCCAAGGCCATCGTCATCCATGTGACCGGCGGCGGCCGTGCCAGCCTGACCTATATCCCAACTGATAACGACGATGCTCAGACCGTGACGGTCGAAGTGGCTGATGGCTGGGTCTCGGATACCTCCGTGCGTCGCGTATCCGCACTGTCGGTGGTGGGAGCCGGTACGGCAACGGTCTGGGGCCTATATAACTGATGCCGCCCCTCGGTTTGAAACTGCCGCAGGTGGCTGCTTACCGCCGCCGGCGGGGCGTGAGCGGGCCGTTCGTGCCTGACCTGCCTATCTGGCGCGCCGCCCGCGCCGCGGTGGCGGCGGGTGAGCGCAATGCCCGCATTTTGTGCATCGGCGATTCCACGACGGCGGGACACGGGGCCTATGCCGCCGGAATGGGCGATAACAATAAGGCCGGTGCCTGGCCCACCCAATTAGCGCAGATCATCAATACCCGCGGCGGTGTGGCGTCATGGTCTTCGATCACAGGCAATAATAACGCCGCCGACAGCCGCCTTTACGACAGCCGGGTGACCTTTCCGGCCTTGCAGGGCTGGGCGTTTTCCACGACAAGCGGGGTCAATGGCTCGACCCTCGGCGGCTATCACACGATGGCGTCGGGATATAATCCGCCGTCTAAGTATAACTTCGCGCCGCTCAATGCCTGCGATACATTTGAGGTCTATAACCCGAAGGCGGGCGGCAATGCGCGGGGGTGGATTTTGAGCGTCAATGACGGCGCTGATCTGGCGACGGTCTCGAATATGCGGACGCCATCGCCGCCGGGTGAGTTTGAAAAATATACCCTGACCACAGCCCCGGGTGCGAACGTACTCAATATTCGCGCACAAAATACCGAGGCCACCTATCTGGCCGGGATCATCGCCTATAATTCGGCGATCAAGGAAATATCGGTTCTGAATGCGGGCTGGTCAGGTGCCAAGGCCTCCGATCTCAACAATGGCTCCACCTATGCCTATGGCCCGGTCAATGCCATTAGCATCTATGACCCGGATCTGGTGATTATCAATATCGGGATCAATGACGCTAATCAGGCGTCACCCACCGCCACGGCCACTTTTTCCAGCCATGTTCAGGCGGTGATTACAGCGGCCCAAGCGACCGGTGCGGATGTGGTTCTGATGGCCCCGACCCCCATCGGCAGCAGCTATGCCGCCAATCTCGATACGCTGTCGGTGGCGGTTTTAGCGCTTGGGGTCACGAACGAGGTGCCGGTCATTGACCTGCGCACACGGTTTGTCGACTACGTCATCGCCAATGGGGCCGGCTGGATGCGCGATACCTTGCACCCCAATGTCAGCGGTTATGCCCAGATCGCGACCGCTGTGGCTGATCTTATTTATAGCTGATCGGGCACATTGGCGCGCAGTTCATCCAGCCAGATTTTGGCGTTGGCATCGGATGGCGCGCGCCAGTCTCCGCGCGGGCTAAGCGCCCCACCGGAGATCAGCTTTGGCCCATTGGGCACGGCCGAGCGCTTGAACTGCGAGGTGGTGAAAAACCGCCACAGAAACACCTCCATCCATTTTTTAATTTCGGCAAGCGAATAGCTGCGCTTTTTGTGATCGGGATAGTCCTGCGGCCATTCACCGGCGTCTTTGTCTTTCCACGCCTGCCAGGCCAGATAAGCGACCTTTGACGGTTTCAGGCCATAGCGGGTGATGTAGTATAGAGTAAAGTCCTGAAGCTCATAGGGGCCGACCTTATCTTCGGTCTTTTGCAAGGCGCCATCGGCTCCGACCGGCACCAGTTCGGGGGAAATCTCGCGCTCCAGCACCGACTTCAAAATCCGGCCGGTGCGCGCATCAAATTCCTTAGTGGCCGCCCACCGGATCAGGTGCTGGATCAGGGTCTTGGGCGCACCGCAATTGACATTGTAATGGCTCATGTGATCACCGACACCGTAAGTCGACCAGCCGAGCGCCAGTTCTGACAGATCACCGGTGCCGACCACAAAGCCCTTTTTCTCACCGGCCAGACGGAACAGAAAATCGGTGCGCAAGCCCGCCTGCACATTCTCGAAATTGATATCATAGACCGGCTTGCCCTCACCGTAAGGGTGGCCGATATCCATCAGCATCCGTTTGGCGGCGGGCCGGATATCAAGCACTTCGCCGCTAATCCCCAAAGCCCGCATCAGCTTCAAGGCATCAGTCTTGGAGCCGAGTGTCGTGCCAAATCCGGGCATGGTATAGCCGTTGATGTTTTCGCGCGGGATACCTAAGCGATCAAACGCCTTACACGCCACGATCAGGGCATGGGTGGAATCAAGCCCGCCAGAGATACCGATGACGACATGTTTGGTGCCGGTCGATTCCAGCCGCTGCATCAGACCGTGAACCTGAATGTTGAAGGCCTCATAGCAGTCTTCATCAAGACGATGTTTATCGGCGGGCACATAGGGAAAACGCGGCACATGACGATGAAAATCGCTTAAGGTATGGGGGCGGTAATCGAAACTTATCCGGGTCATGTCCGCCCCACCGCGAAACCGGCGGGCGTCGGCAAAGGTGCCGTTGCGCATCCGATCCTGCACGATGCGGTCGGCATCAACATCAGCCAGGGTCAGGGTATCAGAGGTAAAGCGCTCGCTCTCGGCTAATAATCCCCCCAGTTCATAGATCAGCGATTGCCCGTCCCAGGCCAGATCAGTGGTCGATTCACCGGGACCTGCGGCACTATAGGCATAGGCGCACATCAGGCGCTCAGAGGCAGCGGCACAAAGGGCCTTGCGGGCGCGCGACTTGCCGACCACGACGGGCGAGGCCGACAGGTTGACGATCAGGGTGGCCCCGCTCAAGGCCAGCTTTGTCGACGGCGTATCCGGCGACCACACATCCTCACAGATTTCAACGCCAAAGGTAAAGGCCTCAAAGCCATCCCCGGCAAAGATCAGGTCAGGTGAAACGACCACATCGTCACCACCGAGTTTGATGGTGGCGGACAGGCCGTAGCCGGAAGCGAAATAGCGCTTTTCATAATATTCACGGTAATTGGGCAGGAAGATTTTGGGCACCAGCCCCAGACAACGCCCGCCCTGCACGACGGCGGCGGTATTATAAACCGCACCGCCTACTGTCAGCGGCAGTCCGGCCACAATAACGCAGCGCAAATTCGCGGTCTGGGTCATAAGGTCAATCAGCGCCTGACGGGCAGCGTCCAGCACGGTCGCTTGGGTCAGCAGATCATCCAGCGAATAGCCGGTCAGGCTGAGTTCCGGAAAGACCACCAGATCGGCCCCAGCTTCGTCGGCGCGCGTGGCCAGTTGCACATGCTCAGCCAGATTGGCGGGCGGATTGGCCAGATGCACTTTCGGCGTCACGCAGGCAATGCGCACAAAGCCATGAGACGAAGATATGTCGAATTTGGGCATTTTTAGGCTTTCTACATAATTGGCGAGCCGAATTTGTCTAATTATAGGCCATTATGGATAAAATCATACTCCATAAGTCTCAATAAATACGCTAAATGGTCTGAAAATGCTGTGTAATAAATGATGTTGGCAATATTGGTATCAATTGAAATAATATCATTTCCTGTATTCAATCTATAAAACTGCCCCCAGTGACTACCGATGCCGCATTTTTTGTAGATGCCGTGCAAAGTCCGGTGCTAAGGGAGGGCCTCATTTGCCCAACCGTAATCGGAATACCCATGAGTTTGACGTTTGACGATGTAAAGGCCGCCGCCCAGCGCATCGAAGGCCATGTGCTAAAGACGCCGTTTGCCTATTCCCAGCGCCTGAGTGCGGTCACCAAGGTCAGCCTGTGGGTCAAGTACGAAAACCAGCAGATGACCTCGGCTTTTAAGGAACGCGGCGCGCTTAATAAGCTGGCGCAGTTGACCGAGTCCGAGCGCGCGCGCGGCGTCTATGCGGCCTCGGCGGGCAATCATGCCCAGGGGCTGGCCTATCACGCGACGCGCTTAGGCATTCCGGCGACCATCGTCATGCCGCAGGGCACGCCGTTCGTGAAAATCCAAAAGACCCAAAGCTTTGGTGCCAAGGTGGTGATCGCCGGTGCCAGCTATGATGAATCGTCGGCCCATGCGCAGGATCTGTGTCGCGAAGCCGGGGCCGTTTATGTGCATCCGTTTGATGATTATGATGTTATGGCGGGCCAAGGGACCTTGGCGATTGAGATGCTGGAGGCTGTGCCGGATCTGGATGTGCTGCTGGTGCCGGTCGGTGGCGGCGGGCTGATCGCCGGCATGGCGGTCGCGGCCAAGGCGATCAACCCTAAGATCAAGGTCATCGGTGTCGAGGCGGCCATGTATCCGTCCTTTGCGGCCAAACGTAACCGTCAGAATGTCGTCTCAGGCGGCGCGACGATCGCGGAAGGCATCGCGGTCAAGGAAGTCGGCGAACTGACCTTTGAGGTCGCCAATCCCTTGGTGGACGATGTCATCGTGATTGACGAATCCGATATCGAGCGCGGCATCGCCATGTTCGTCAATGTCGAGAAGACCGTCTCCGAAGGGGCTGGGGCCACGGGCCTTGCGGCGGTTCTGCGCCATGCCGAACGCTTTGCAGGTTTGAAAGTGGGTCTGGTTCTGTGCGGCGGCAATATCGATCTGCGGCTGCTGGCATCTGTGCTTCAGCGTGAACTGGTGCGTGAAAAGCGCCTCGTGACCTACCGCATTTTGGGCGATGACCGTCCGGGCATGTTGTCGCGCATGGCCGATGTGATTTCGGATAAGGGCGGCAATATTGTTGATGTGGCGCACAATCGTCTGGTGCTGGATGTTCCGGCCAAGGGTGCCGAGTTCGACATCATGGTCGAGACCCAGGATGCCCGCCATGCCTATGAAATTGAAGAAGCTTTGCGGAGAACGGGCTATGCGCTGCGTATGGATTAAGCCTGTTTCGTGAGAAAGTTTTTTGCTGGCGCAAAAATACATTTCTCCCGTATATCAATATCGAAAAAAATGCCTTTGAAGCGGTTCTTCAGGCATTTTTCGCATTTTAATCTAAAGGGTCAAGGTTATGAACTGGGCGGGTAAAGTGTTGATGGCGGTTTTGTCGATGGCCGGTTTGTCGGCCTGCAACAAAGGCCCTGATCCGGTCGCGGTGGCTGCCAATGCCGAGGCCGGTAAAGCCTTCCTTGAGAAAACCGCTAAGGAAGAGGGCGTCCTGCCGCTGGAAGGCGGGATGTACTATAAGGTGGTGTCGTCGCCGGCCCCTACCGCCCCGCAACCGGCGGTGACCGATACGGTCAAGGTGCACTATGAAGGCACGCTGATCGACGGCACCAAGTTCGATTCGTCCTATGATCGCGGTGTGCCTGCCGCATTTCCGCTCAAAGGGCTGGTCAAGGCCTGGCAGATCGCCATCCCGAAGATGCATAAGGGCGATACCTGGATGCTCTATGTCCCGGCCGAAATGGGCTACGGCGATCAGGCCATGGGCCCCATTCCGGCGGGCAGCGTTCTGGTCTTCAAGATTGAGCTGATCGATATTCAGCCTAAGTAGTCAGGCCGCCTGAATGCGCACTGGCGTGGATTTAAACGCCGGTGTCTTACTGCGTGGATCGACCGCCGTGCCGGTCAGGATATTGGCTTCGGGGTAATAGGCCATGACCGAGCCGCGCGCGATATCAAAGGCGCGCACAGTGACGTTTTCCATGATCCCATGATCGGAGGTCAGGGTCGCCTTATCGCCGTCGCTTAAGCCATGTTGCGCCAGATCGTCGGTGTTCATCATCACGCTCCAGCGGTCGTCCATGCCACGGTAGCTGTCTTTGTACTCATAGACGATGGTATTGAACTGGCCCTCTGAGCGTACGGTGGTCAGCAGCAAAGTGTCACCTCGTACCGGCGGCAGAGGCCGGGTTATAAAGCGGGCCTTGCCATCAGGGGTATGAAATTCTGGCGTGTGCATCAGCCGCCCGCGCACATGAAATTCACGTTTGGCGACGTCGATATCAGCCAGATCCTCAAGGCCGGGGACGATGCCTGCAATGGCCTCGCGAATGGTTTTGTGGGCTTTAAAGGCCTGAAAATCGACGGGTGTCACCGGCATCAACCGCGTGGCCAGATCGCACAATATATCGCTTTCGGGCCGCACGGTTTTCAGGCGCGTGATGCCGCCATCGGACAGGCGCACATAGTTGAACATCGATTCCTGCGTGGTCGGTTGCCATTCTTCGTCGCGGGCGGTGACCGGCAGGATCAGGGCTTCGGAATTGTCGATGCCGTGGATATGGCCCTTATTCAGCGTGGGCGTTAGATACATTTTAAAGCCGATTTGACCGAGCGCTTTCGCGGCCCATGAACTGTCGGGATTGGCTTCATAGAGGTTGCCGCCCATAAGAAGCGCCGCATCCATCTTACCGTCTGCGGCGGCCTTCATGCAGGCCATAGTGTCAAGGCCGGTCTCTTTCGGCAGGGGCAGACCAAAGGCCGCCTCCATCTTCGCCATGACCTCTTTGGCCAGCACCGGCTTAACGCCGATCGTGCCGATACCCTGCACATTGGAATGGCCGCGCAGTGGCAGAAGGCCCGCACCCACACGTCCGATCTGGCCGCGCAGCAGGGCGAGGTTAGCGATATATTCAACATTATCGACGCCGTTCAGGTGGTGGGTAATGCCCATGCCCCAGGCAAACACGGCCGATTTAGCCTTGGCATAGAGGGTCGCAACCCGCTCGATATCGGCGCGCGTCAACCCTGTCGCGGTCTCGATACCTGTCCAATCGGTCGCCTCAATGTCGGCGCGGAAGGCTGCGAAATCATGACTATGCTGCGCAATAAAGTCAGTGTCTTCAGCCCCTGCCGCCAGCACCGCCTTGGCCAGCCCTTTGAGGACGGCCATGTCCGAGCCGATGCGTGGTTGCAGATAATCCGAGGCGATAAAATCCCCGCCCTTGAGCATGGATTTCGGGCTTTTGGGGATGGCGAATTTGACCAGGCCGGCTTCTTTGGCAGGATTAATAATCACCACTTCGCCGCCACGTTCCCGGCATTTTTTTAGCTGATGTATAAAGCGCGGATGGTTCGATGACGGATTGGCACCGATCACCAGAATGAAATCGCACAGGCTTAAGTCTTCTAACTCAACCGTCGACGTGCCGGTGCCGATGGTGGTGCCAAGCCCTACACCCGTCGCCTGATGGCAATAATATGAGCAGTTGTTGACATTGTTGGTGCCAAAAGCCCGCGCCAGCAGTTGCAGCACAAACCCGGCCTCATTAGACGAGCGGCCTGACGAATAAAAAAACGTCCGTTCCGGCGTGGTCGCTAAAAACCGGCGCGCGGCCAGATCCAGCGCGTCATCCCACGATATCGGCTCGAAACGGTCGGCATGACGGGATTTGTAAATGGGTGTGGATAGCCGCCCCAGATGCTCCAGTTCGTGACCATCCAGTTCGCGCAGATCGCTCAATGCATGGGTTAAGACTTCAACCGGAATGCCCGGTTGGATGTCGGTCGACTGGGCCTGAATTGATTTGTTGCAGACGGACGGGAACTCATCCAGTTCATTGGTCATGCCGCCTCTCTGGCCGCCCATGCCCAGCCCGCAGGCCTTGCAGGTATTGTGCGCGGTCAGGGCCTTGGCGGTATTTTCCAAGCCGATACGGCGGGCCGTTTTCAGCGCATAGAGCACTTTTTTGGGGCCGCCGCCGACGATGGCTTTGCTCATCTTATCCTCCGCCACGCAACGGATGGTGTACGCAAAATTACTTGGTGGCCCTGTCCATCGCGTCACCAACCGATTCGATGTCGCGGCCAACGCCTTTGACGGTGTTGCAGGCCGACAGAACCGGCAGGGTGGCGATGAGGGCGATGATCAGCAGACGTTTCATGGGGCAACCTCTGAATAAAAAAAGGGACTCCATTGGTAAGACGGAGCCCCTGAATTAGCAATATATTTTGGTGGCTTACGTGACCGGGAAGCCGCGTTTACGCATCAGGGGCGCAATGCCCGCATCGCGACCCCGGAAGTTGCGATAGGCCTCAGCCGGATCGACCGTATTGCCGCGGCTTAAGACCTCCTTGACCAGCTTATCGGCCACGGTCTTGTCGTAGAACCCGCCCTTTTCGGTAAAGGCTTCGGCACAGTCGGCGGTTAAGGTGTCCGACCACAGGTAGGAGTAATAGCCCGCCGAATAGCCATCGCCGGAGAAGACATGGCCGAACTGCGGCGTGCGATGGCGCATGACGATCTCAGAGGGCATACCCAGCTTGGTCAATTCTTCGCGCTCGAACGCATCGGCATCGATATCCGCGCCACCGGCCAGATGCAGCTTCATGTCGATCAGGGCCGAGGCCAGATATTCGACCGTGCCGAAGCCCTGATTAAACGTGTCAGCCTTTTCGATCTTGGCGACCAGATCTGCCGGGATCGGCTTGCCGGTTTCATAGTGCAGGGCGAATTTGTTGAGCACTTCCGGCGTGCCCAGCCAGTCTTCGTTAAGCTGCGATGGGAACTCGACATAGTCGCGTGCCACCGACGTGCCGGCCAGCGACGGATAGGTGACGTTGGACAACAGGCCGTGGATAGCATGTCCAAACTCGTGGAACAGGGTCGAGGCGTCATCCCAGGAAATCAGCACGGGTGAGCCATCGGCCGTTTTGATGAAGTTCGAGTTGTTGGAGACTATGGTCAGGATGTCCCTACCATCCATGCGCGACTGCGAGCGGTAGGCGTTCATCCACGCGCCGGAGCGCTTACCCTGACGGGCATAAGGATCGAAGTAGAACAGGCCGATCATCTTACCGGCACGGTTGACTTTCCAGACGCGGACATCTTCGTGATAGACCGGCACATCGGTCACCGGTTCAAAACTAAAGCCGTAAATCTGACCCGACGCCCAGAACATACCCTCAACCAGTTTATCAAGCTGCATATAGGGCTTGATGGCGTTTTCATCGAGGTCGTAGCGGGCCTTGCGCACCTTTTCGGCATAGAAGCGGTAATCCCACGGCGCAATCCTTATTTTGGCGCCTTCTGAATCCGCGATCTTTTGCATGTCGGCCACTTCTTCTTTGACGCGGGCGACGGCGGCAGGCCAGACGGCCTCCATTAGCTTGGTGGCATTGTCCGGCGTCTTGGCCATGGCGTTTTCCAGCCGCCAGTGGGCGTGGGTGGCATAGCCCAGCAACTGGGCGCGCTCAAACCGCAGCTTCAGGATCTTGGAAATCAGGGCGTTATTGTCGTGCGCCCCGCCATTATCGCCACGATTGACGAAGGCCTTCCAGATGATTTCGCGCGCACTACGATCGGTAGCAAAGGTCAGAAACGGATCGGCGGCGGAGCGGGTATTGACGATGCCATACTGGCCGTCCTTGCCGTTTTTCTTGGCGGTGGCGGCAGCGCTGTCGATATAGGCCTGCGGCATACCGTTCAACTGCGCCTTGGTCAGGTAGGTGACCTGTTCTTCGTCGTGCAGCAGGTTGTCGCTGAACTGAGTAAACAGTCCGGCCAGTTCTTTATTGATCTCAGCGATACGGGTCTTGGACGCGGCCGACAGCTTGGCCCCTGAGCGCACAAAGCCGATATAGGTCACCCACAACAGGCGCTTTTGCTCCGGCGTCAGGTTCATTTTGTCCTGATTTTGATAGACGCTCTCGACCCGCTGAAACAGGGCTTCGTTCTGGCTGATCTCGTCGCTGAAGGCCGCCAGCTTAGGGCTGATGACCTTGGACGCCGCTTGCACTTCGGGGGAGGACAGATTGCCGCTCCAGATACCGTAATAAGTGTAGACGCGCTCAACCGCCTGCCCCGATTTTTCGAGGGCGACGATGGTGTTATCGAACGTCGGCATGGATTTAACGCGGGTGATGGCGTCAATTTCCTTGCGCTGCATCGTCATGGCATCGTCAAAGGCCGGTTCGAAATCCGAGACCTTGACCTTATCAAACGCCGGGACGCCACCGTAGGGGCCGGTCCATACCGCCGTCAGGGGATTAGGGGCGGCGCCTTGCGCAAAGCCAACAGTCGGTGCTGCGGCAGCGGCGGCCATGAGGCCCAAAGTCGTGCGGCGGTCGATGGTCATGAATAATCCTCGTTATTTGTCACAATCGTCACAATAGAAATCATATGGGCGCCGTACTGGCAAGTCACAAGACATATGGACGCGAACCGGGGCTTAGCTTAAGCATGGCCCAATAGGTTTGGCGAATTACGGATAGTTCAGATTATGGCGATTGGCGTTTTTGATTCCGGTGTTGGGGGGCTTACCATCCATCGGGCCCTGGTTGAGCGTTTGCCGTCCGCTGACTTTGTCTATCTGGCCGATCAGAAACACGCCCCATACGGTGAACGGACGGGCGAAGATATCGTCAATCTGACGCGCCAGGGCTGCGAGACCCTGTTCGATCAGGGGGCGTCTCTGGTTATATTGGCGTGCAATACGGCGTCGGCTGTGGCGCTGCGGAGGCTGCAATCAACCTGGCTTTCTGACTATCGCAAAACCGCTGGACGGCCGGTTAATGTGCTGGGCATTATCGTGCCGACCATTGAAGCCGCGACCGGACTACCGTGGGAGCATGAGGCCGAGCGGCGCGGGCCGAAAATCGAAAATCTCGATATCCTTGGCCTGTTCTGCACCCGTGCGACGGCCCATTCACGCGTCTATGAGATCGAAATTGATAAGCGCCGTCAGGATCTGGCGGTGTTTGCTGAACCTTGCCCCGGCCTTGCTGATATGATCGAGCAGGGGGCGGATCATGACGCCCTGAAGGCCAAGATTGACGGCCATGTGGGCGCGCTTAAGGCCCGGATCGGGCGCTTCCCGGATCGGGCTATTCTGGGCTGCACCCACTATGAGATTGTGGCTGACCTGTTCAAGGCGGCCTTGCCTGCCGGGACACCCCTTATCCATCAGCCATCGTCGGTGGCGGCGGCGATGGGCCGCTATGTTGAGCGTCACACCGAGTACGATGTCGGATCTTCGGGCAAGCGGGTGTTTCTGACGACGGGTGAGCCGAAAACCCAGTCGGCCCTGATTGAAACCTTTTGGGGCGCACCTCTGAACTTTGCGGCGTCTCAGGTCGCGGCTGCATAAAAACGGTCACATATGGGCTTTATGAGGGGATTATGCTCCGTATTGCGCTCATTTTCGTCCTGATGGTCTTTGTAACCCAGCCGGTTCAGGCGGCGGTTGAGGACTGGAATCACACTGAGGTCGTAGTGGCGGCTAAGCGTCCGCCGGGCCCGGCCCTGTGGCGCGTCAAAAAGGGCGAGGCCGAGGTGGTGATCGTCGGCGTCTTGCCAGTATTTCCGAAATCCCAGAGCTGGAGCCAGAAGCGGCTTGAGAATGCGCTGCGCGGGGCCAAGGTGCTGATTACCCCGCCCGATGCCAAGACTAGTGCGGGCGATGCGGTGAGGGTTTTACGCACTAAGGGGTTGCCCGGCAAACAGACCCTGAAAGATGTTTTGCCGCCTGACCTCAATGCCCGTTTTGAAGCGACGGCCAAACGGGCCGGGGTTTCGGCCAAATCGTTTGCACGCGATAAGCCTGTCTGGGCGGGGGCGCGACTGCGGCGTGAGGTGCTGGAAAAGCGCCGCCTGAGCGCCGATGAGCCGACCGATATGATTGTACGCATCGCCCGCAAACAGGGCGTGCCGGTCAGACCTGCGGGCAAGTACAAAACCGGGCCGGTGCTGAAAGACCTGAACCGCCTGAGCGATCAGGATAGCGAGGATTGCCTGCGTTATACGCTGGGCGATATCGACTTCAACATGGATCGCGCCCCCAAAGCCGCCGCCGCCTGGGCAGTCGGTGATATCCGTAACGTGCGTGCCAATTATCAGGGCGGGGCGATGGCCGCCTGCCTGGAAGGCTCCGACGTCGGGACGGCCATGCTGGAGCGCAGCGTCGATGATATAGTGGGCGCCATCAACAGCGGTCTGCAAACGCCGGGCAAAACCGTGGTGATTGTGCCGCTGTCGCCGCTGCTGCGCCAAGGCGGCGCGCTGGATCAATTGCAGGCGCGCGGACTGAAAATCAGCGCGCCTGAATAGATATTACTGAGCTGCCATCGTATCGGCCGGAGCCGAGGTCCGGATCAGGTGATCAAAGGCCGACAGTCCGGCCTTGGAGCCTTCACCCATCGCGATGATGATCTGCTTATAGGGTACGGTCGTGGCATCGCCCGCGGCAAACACGCCTGACACAGACGTTTCCGCCCGGTCATTGATTTCAATCTCACCACGCGGCGACAGGGCAACCGTGCCTTTCAGCCATTCGGTATTGGGCAACAGGCCGATCTGGACGAAAATGCCCTCAAGTTCAATCGTATGGGCCGTGTCATGGATGCGGTCTTTGTAGGACAGCGCATTGACCTTGGCGCCATCGCCATGAACTTCGGTCGTCTGGGCGTTGGTGATGACGGCGACGTTCGGCAAGCTGTAAAGCTTGCGTTGCAGCACCGCGTCCGCGCGCAGTTCAGGCGCGAACTCCAGCAGGGTGACGTGGGCGACGATACCGGCCAGATCAATCGCCGCTTCTACGCCGGAATTGCCACCGCCGATGACCGCCGTACGCTTACCCTTAAACAGCGGGCCGTCGCAGTGCGGGCAATAGGCCACGCCCTTGTTGCGGTATTGATCTTCGCCGGGCACACCCATCTGACGCCAGCGGGCGCCGGTGGAAATGATGACCGTGCGTGATTTGACCGAGGCGCCATTTTCGAGTTTGACCTCGATCAGGCCGCCGGGGACGCTGGCGGGCACTAGGCCGACGGCGCGTTGCAGGTTCATGATATCGACGTCATATTCCTTGACGTGCTGCTCCAACGCGCTTGCCAGCTTTGGGCCCTCGGTGTGGGAGACCGAGATGAAGTTTTCAATCGCCATGGTATCGAGCACCTGACCGCCGAAGCGTTCCGCGACCACACCGGTGCGGATGCCTTTGCGGGCCGCATAGATGGCCGAGGCTGCACCGGCCGGGCCGCCGCCGACGATCAGCACGTCAAATTCCGACTTGGCATTGATCTTTTCGGCTTCGCGGGCATGAGCGCCGGTGTCGATCTTGGCGAGAATTTCTTCGAGGCCCATACGGCCCTGACCGAAGACTTCGCCGTTGAGGTAGATGCTCGGCACGGCCATGACCTGACGGGCTTCAACTTCGGCCTGAAACAGCGCGCCGTCAATGGCGACGTGCTTGATTTTGGGGTTTAAGACGCTCATCAGATTAAGCGCCTGCACCACGTCCGGGCAGTTCTGGCACGACAGGGAGAAATAGGTTTCAAAGCGCAGTTCGCCGTCGATATCGAGCGCCTTGACCTGCTCGATCACATCGGCCTCGACCTTGGGCGGATGTCCACCAACCCACAACAGGGCCAGCACCAGCGAGGTGAACTCATGGCCCATCGGCAGGCCCGCAAAGGTGGCGGCTACATCCGGCGATCCAGCGCGCACGATATCAAATGACGGAACGCGCTCACCACCTGATGATACCTTAAGCGTCACCTTATCCGAGGCGGCGACGATATCTTCGAGCAGGTCAACCAGTTCGCGCGATTTTGAGCTGTCATCGACATGCGCCACCAGTTCGATCGGCGTGCGCAGATTTACCAGATAGGCTTTTAGTTGCGTTTTCGCTGCGTCATCAAGCATGGTCACGTCCTTAATCTCATGGGGGAAAACAGCTTTTCCCCCATGTGCCCCCTGCCTATTCGGAGAAAAATTTCCTTGGGGCGGCCCTACGGAAATTTTTCACATATTGTCTTGTTTAAGACGGGTTCTAGGCGGAGGCGGGGTTGATTTTCATTGTCTATATTCAGGCTCCGCAAAGCCTGGGTATGGAAAATGAATAGGTGGGGGGGACATGGGGGGAGATCCGTCTCCCCCCATGAGTGGGCTAGATCTTGCCAACAAGGTCGAAAGACGGCGCGAGAGTCTTTTCGCCTTCTTCCCACTTGGCCGGGCACACTTCACCGGGGTGAGACGCGACGTATTGCGCGGCCTTAACCTTACGCAGCAGTTCGGAGGCGTTGCGGCCAACACCTTCGGAGGTGATTTCCATGAACTGAATGATGCCTTCAGGGTCAACCAGGAAGGTGGCGCGGTCAGCCAAGCCAACGCCCGGACGCATCACATCAAAGTTGTTGGTGATGGTGCCCGATTGGTCACCGACCATGAAATAGTTGATTTTGCCAATGGCAGGCGACGTGTCGTGCCAGGCCTTATGGCTGAAGTGCGTGTCGGTCGAGACCGAAAAGACTTCGACATTGATGTCTTTCAGGGTCGGGTAGATGCCGGCCAGATCTTCGAGTTCAGTCGGGCAAACAAAGGTAAAGTCAGCCGGATAGAAGAAGAAGATCGACCACTTGCCTTTGGTGTCGGCGTCGGAGATGTCGACGAACTTGCCTTCTTTATAGGCGGTGGCTTTGAACGGCTTGATGGGGGTGTTGATAAGGGCCATTGGTCTTCCTCGTGATTGTGCAGTGCAGAGCCACGGTTATTCCCAATCGCGTCACAAAAATCAAATCTATTTTATTTTAAATTATTATAGATTTTACTTATTGAGCCGCATGCGGAACATTTACCAGAGACAAGGGGGCTGTGCGTGCGCTTTCGGCGCGGATGACCGACGAGACCGCATTGACCACAGCCGCGATTTTCAAAGCTGCCTGAACCTGCAGATTGGTCATGCCATGGCCGCGCAGGACTTTTTCGTGGGAATCCAGGCATAGCCCGCAACCATTTATGGCTGATACTGCCAGCGACCATAGCTCATAATCCAGCTTAGGCACACCCGGATTGGCCAGCACGTTCATACGCAAACTGGCGCGCAAGGATGCATATTCCTGATTGTGCATAAGGTGCAGCGACCGGTAATAGACATTGTTCATGGCCATTATCGCCGCGACGGAGCGGGCCGCATCGGCGGCTTCGTCCGATAAGGTTGCCGCACTTGCCGCCTCAATGTGCTGGATCACCTCGGCGACCCCTATCGCGTGGGCGCAAGATAGAAACGTGCCCCACTTTTGCTGTTCGGTAAGCAAGGTCTCTTCGGCCAGATTGGTGAGGTTGATGGCAATGTCACCGGCATAGGCGGGCATAAGCTGGGTTAGCGACTGAACGGACATAGCCTGTGTTCCTCTGCTGTCTTTGTTGCGGGTAATATAGGCCTTTTTGTGCGCTTTGTGCAGGGCTTGACGATGCGGCATAAAGGATCGACCGGTAAAAATTAATTGATTGATTTTGCATCTGCGATAAATCCGCCTTATATGGATAATTATGTTACCGACCCTTAGACAACTTCAGTACCTCAAGCTTCTGGCCCATCACCAAAGCTTCATGGCGGCTTCCGAAGCCGCCCATGTCTCGCAGCCTGCTTTGTCGTCAGGCATAGCTGAGCTTGAAAAAATTCTGGGCGCGCGGCTGGTGGACCGGGCGCGCGGAAAGGTCATCCTGACCAAGGTCGGCGAAGAGACCCTTAAACGCGCCGAGGATATTCTGGCGCGAGCCGAAGATTTGGTCGAGGCAGCCCAGGCGGCCAATCACCCACTGTCGGGCCGGTTCCGATTGGGGGTGATACCCACGGTAGCGCCCTATCTGCTGCCCAAGGCACTGGTGTCTTTGCGCAAAGAATTTCCGCAGTTGAAGCTGTTCCTGCGCGAAGACCAGACGGCTCGGCTTATTACGGCCCTCAAAAGCGGTTCGCTCGATGCAGCCATTATCGCCTTGCCCTACGATTTGGGCGGGCTTGATCATGCGTTTATTTGCAGGGACGCCATTTTGGCGGCCATGCCGAGCGATCACCCCTTGGCGCGTGGTGCCAGCATTTCACCGGATGATCTTAAAAGCGAGGAGTTGATCCTGCTGGAGGATGGTCACTGCCTGCGCGATCATGCTTTGGGTGCCTGTCAGTGGAGCGGCGGCAGTAATGTCGATATGACCGGCCCGCAGACCCTGGCCGGGGGTTTTGCCGCGACATCCCTCAATACGCTGGTGCAGATGGTGGGCTCCGGTCTTGGCGTGTCGCTCCTGCCGGCCATGGCGGTTGAGGCCGGCCTTGCCGGTGGCAGCGAAGTCTCGATCCGGCCCTTGTCATCCGATAAGGCGTTCCGCGATATCGTCGTCATCTGGCGCGCCGGGTCATCGCGCGCCGCCGAAGCGCGGTTGCTGGCCAAGACCTTGCAAGCGTGATGAAATTTTGTTATAACTTTTGTTATAACGAGGTGTGTCATGGAACTCAAAATTACGAAAATTGGAAACTCTCTGGGGGTTATTCTGCCCAAAGAAGTCGCTGGGCACCTTAAGGTCGATAAGGGCGACAGCCTGTGGTTAAATGAATCTCCGGCAGGTTATACCTTAACGCCTTACGATCCCGAATTTAGCGTCCAAATGGATGCCGCCCGCGCTATTATGAAAAAGCGCCGTAATGTGCTGCGGGAACTGGCTAAGTGAGCGAATATCGCTGGCTCAGGGAAGATACGCTCTTAGCCATTCATGACGAACAACTTGCCGAACATGGCGGGCTGTCAGGGATTCGTGATCTGAAGCTTTTGCAGTCGGCAGTGGCGCGTCCGCAGCAGATCATGCATTATGGGCAGCCCGATATTGCCGAATTGGCAGCGGCCTATGGTTATGGCATATCGCGCAATCATCCCTTTCTGGATGGTAATAAGCGCACAGCTTTCGTGTCGGTCGAACTCTTTCTGCTTTTAAATGGTTTTGAGCTAACGGCAGATGATGCTGTCTGTGTGCTGACTATGCTGAATGTTGCGAGCGGTGATATTACCGAGGCTGATTTTGCAGACTGGATCAGGGTGCATCTCAGGCAAGCTTAGCTTTTTAAACAAACCCCTACATTTTTCCATCATTTGCGACTATATAGCCGCCTATGACGCGCCCGTTTCTAAAGATGAATGGCCTTGGCAATGATTTCGTTGTCATTGATGCCCGCGACGCTGGCTTTGCACCGCGCACGGAAGATATCCGCGCGTGGGGTGACCGTGCGTCCGGCATTGGCTTTGACCAGTTGATCGCCATCGAAGGGTCTGAGACCGGCGATGCCTTCATGCGGGTGTGGAATTCCGATGGCGGTACGGTCGAGACCTGCGGCAATGCTCTGCGCTGTGTTGGCTGGGTGCTGGATAAGGCGAGCGATAGCGGCGAACTGACCATCGATACTCTGGGCGGACCAACGACGGCCAAGGTGCTGGAGGCGGATGCCCGCACCGGCATGGTCAGCGTCGATATGGGTAAGCCGCGGCTGGACTGGGCTCAAATCCCCTTAGGCGAAGAGATGGATACGCTTAGGTTGGAATTACAAATCGGGCCGATCGACGCACCGCTCTATCACACGCCGGTCGCAGTCAGCATGGGCAATCCGCATGTGGTATTTTTTGTCGATGATGTCATGGCGGTTGATGTTGAACGCTCGGGCAGCCTGATCGAGCATCACCCGCTGTTCCCCGAAGGCGTCAATGTCGAATTCGCGCAGGTGATAGATCGCAATACCATCCGTATGCGGGTGTGGGAACGTGGAGCCGGCATCACTAAGGCCTGTGGCACTGGTGCCTGTGCGACTTTGGTGGCGGCGGCGCGCCGTGGCCTGACAGAGCGGCACGGCAATGTCATCATGGACGGCGGGCCGCTGCATATCCTGTGGCGCGCATCGGATGATCATGTCATCATGACCGGCCCGGTTGAGGTTGAATTTGAGGGCCAGCTTGATGGCTGACACCCTGCATCCGCATCACCACGAACATGAGGCGCTGAATGAGACGCCCGACACGCCGGTAAATGTCGCGACCGGCGTAGAAGTCGTGACGTTCGGGTGTCGGCTTAATTCCTATGAATCCGAAGTGATCCGCAAAACCGCTGCAAGTGACGGTTTGGACGGCGCGATCATTTTTAACACCTGCGCCGTCACCAACGAAGCAGTCCGTCAGGCGCGTCAGGCTATTCGCCGCGCCCGTAAGGAAAACCCGGACGCCAAGTTGATTGTCACCGGCTGCGCGGCCCAGACCGATCCGGACACGTTCGCCAACATGCCGGAAGTCGATTACCTGATCGGCAATGGCGATAAGGCCAAATCGGGGTCTTACACCCTGACGCCCGACAGCGCGCGCATCGTCGTCAATGACATCTTTTCAGTAAAGGAAACGGCGGGGCATCTGATTGATGGCCTGAAAGATCGTGCCCGCGCCTATGTCGAGGTACAAAACGGCTGCGATCACCGCTGCACCTTCTGCATCATCCCCTATGGGCGTGGTAATTCACGATCAGCCGCCGCCGGCGATGTCGTCGGCCAAATTCAGCGACTGGTGGGGGAGGGTTATAACGAAGTCGTCCTCACCGGTGTCGACATGACTTCTTGGGGCGCGGATTTGCCCGGTACGCCGCAACTGGGCCATCTGGTGGCGCGTATCCTAAAGCATGTTCCGGAGCTTAAGCGGCTTCGCCTGTCGTCGATCGATGCCGCGGAAATTGACGATACCTTGCTTAAGGCCTTTGCTGAAGAGGAACGTCTGGCGCCCTATCTGCACCTTTCGTTGCAGCATGGTGACGACATGATCCTTAAGCGCATGAAGCGTCGTCATAGTCGTGCAGATAGTATTGCCTTGGTCGAAAAAATCCGGTTGGTGCGGCCCGACATTGCCTTCGGGGCCGATATGATCGCGGGCTTCCCGACCGAGACCGAAGAGCATTTTGCAGGTGCCCTGTCACTGGTTGACGCCTGTGACCTGAGTTTCCTGCACGTCTTTCCGTTCAGCCCGCGTCCGCAAACGCCCGCCGCCAAGATGCCCCAGCATCCGCGCCCGCTGATCAAGGCCCGCGCCGAACAACTCCGGGCCAAGGGGGCGCAAGCCCTGATCCGTCACCTTGATCGGCAAACAGATCGCGATGTCATAGCGGTGGTCGAAAAGCCCGGTTTTGCGCGCGCGCCTGATTTTACCGAAGTGACCTTTACGGGTGAGGCGACCGTCGGCGGGCTTGCACGATTGCGCATAACCGGCCATGACGGTAAACGCGCCCATGCTAAGCTTATTGGCGCTGAGCTTATTTAAGTCTGGATATTTATGAGCGACGATAAAAGCAAAAAAGGCGGCTGGCTGTCGCGGTTGACGCAAGGGCTGACCAAGACTTCGACTGAGATCAGCCAGCAAATCACGTCTGTTTTCACGCAAAAGCCGCTGGACGAAAAAGCGCTTGAAGACCTCGAAGATCTGCTGATCGAAAGCGATTTCGGCCCGCAGATCGCCGCCGATATTGCGCAAAAACTGTCGCAGCAAAAATTCAATGATCCCAAGGACACCGACGCCATCAAGGCGGCTTTGGCCGACGCCATTGCCGATGAGCTGAAAGGGCGTGAGGACACCTTTGATGCCCTGTCCGGCCCTAAGCCCTACATTGTCCTGTTTGTCGGGGTGAACGGTTCGGGCAAGACAACCACGCTCGGCAAAATTGCCGCAGACCTGACCTCCAAAGGGGCGCGGGTTCTGATCGTGGCGGGCGATACCTTCCGGGCAGCCGCGGTTGAGCAGCTTAAGGTCTGGGCTCAGCGGGCCGGTGCCGATTTCATGGGCCGTAAAACAGGTGCCGATGCGGCAGGGCTGGCCTATGACGCCTGCGTGCGGGCTAAGGATGAAGGCTATGATGTTGTCCTGATCGATACGGCGGGACGTCTGCAAAACAAGCAGCAGCTTATGGATGAACTGCTCAAAATCGTGCGGGTGATCAAGAAGGTCATCGACGGCGCGCCCCATGAGACGCTGCTGGTGCTGGACGCCACCGTCGGGCGCAATGCCCTGGCGCAGGAGCAGATTTTCGGCCGTCAGGCCTTTGTATCGGGCCTTGTGATGACCAAGCTTGACGGCACGGCGCGCGGTGGCATTCTGGTGCCGATCGCCAAGGCGTCGGATGCGCCCATCAAGCTGATTGGGGTGGGCGAAGATATTGATGATTTGCAGCCGTTCAAGGCGCGGGAGTTTGCCCGCTCCATGGTCGGCCTTGAGCCCTTGGGATAAGCCTATGTCTGAACCGCTGAAGCATAACGAAACGACGGAAATCGAACCCGTTATCACGCCGGTCGATGCGGACGCACCGGCACCTGTGGCGACCAACTGGGTCAAGATGGCAATCGATTTCGGGGCGCCCCTGATTTTCGCCGCCGTGTTTTTCACCACCAAGAATTTCATCTGGGCGACCGCCGTACTGGTCGCTGGATCGGCGATTGCGCTGATAGCCGGGTTTGTGCTGGAAAAACGGCTGGCGATCATGCCGCTGATTGCCGGTGTGGCGGCCATTATCTTCGGTGGGCTGACGATCTATCTTAAGGATGAGAGTTTTATCAAGATCAAGCTGACCATTCTCAATGCGTTGTTTGGCGCGGTGCTGATCGGCGGACTGGTGATGAAAAAGCAGCCGCTTAAAGCCTTACTGGGTGAGACGCTGAAACTGAAAGAAGCCGCATGGGGTAAGCTTACGCTCTATTACGCCCTGTTCTTTTTTGTGGTCGCCATCGCCAATGAGATCATCTGGCGCACTCAATCCAATGATTTCTGGGTGGTGTGGAAAGCCTCGCTGTTTTTTGTCACCATCGGCTTTTCACTGGCGCTAACGCCGTTCCTGATGAAAAATATGGTCGGAATAGATAAGGAATAGGGCCGGTTGTCCGTGTGCGGATGGTAATGTCGTAATTTTGATATATAATGCTGCTTAGATACCTCCATGATTGGTTTCGTGGTGGGGAATCTATGAAAAAGCATAAGGTTAAGCGCGTAATGTCCGCGAAAAGCGTTCTCGAAGATTCGCCGTCCCATCTCCTGCACCGGGTTTTGCAGATTGCCCTAGATATCTATGGTTCGGAAACCGGCGGCAGCGCTCTGACCCAGCGTCAATATGCTCTGCTAAAGGCTTTGGACGGTTCTGACGGGTTGACGCAGACCGATCTGGTGAGGGCCACCGGCATTGACCGCTCGACACTGGCCGATATGGTGGCGCGGATGATTACCAAGGGACTGCTGGCGCGTGAAAAGTCCGCCCTTGATGCCCGTGCCAATCTGGTGCGGCTGGCTGATGACGGGGTGGCCGCGCTGGCCGATATGACGCCCAAGGTTCTGGCTGCCGATGAGAAGATCCTGTCGCTGCTGGCCCCGCCGAAGCGTGAGAGCTTTGTCAAATTGCTGCGCAAAATCACCTCAGCGCGTGAGACGGAACTCAGTGCGCCTGCGCCGTTGAGTGATGAGGAAAAGCTGGCCCTGAAAGCGGCCAAAAAGGCGGCTAAGGCCGATAAGCCTAAAAAAGACAAGAAGCCTAAAAAAGACGGCAAGAAGGCGAAAAAAGCCGACGAAAAACTGCCGTTTCCACCGCTCAGCGAAGGCGCTGATATGACCCAAGCTGAAGCGCCGGAGCTGGTCAAAGAGCCGGAAGTCTAGAGCGATATGCCGAACTTCGTTTCGGCTAAAATATCGCGACCAATCAAGCATTTAGACGATAATATTCAAAAGTGAACCGGGACGCAAAGGCGTCAGGTTTTCAGCGCCTGCATTGATGGCGACATCTGCGGCTTTGAAAGTTGCCGGTGTCACGGCGGGCTGCACCTGTGTGCGCGATGGTGCGACGGTAGCCAAAGGGCTTGGCTGAATGTTGGCCGCCGGTTGTGCGGTCGTATTACCCAGCGCTTTCTGGAAAAAGGCCCGCTGGGCATTAAGGCGCGCGGTCTCGGCACTCACGGGTGACGCAGACGTTGGGCTCGCATTGGGGCGGGCGCGCAAAGCCTCAGCAAGAGACGGGCGAATCGGGGTGGCCATAACCGCAAACCTACATGAAAATCAGTGGTTATATGGTTAATAAACCGTCTCATAAAACTTTGCCACCCGAAAGGACTTCGGGTGGCAAAAGATTTGTACGGTGGTTGTGGGCTATTGCAGATTGACGAACAAACCGCCGTCTACCAGCAGGGACGCACCCGTGACATAGCCTGCCAGATCGGACGCCAGAAACACCGCAGGCCCCGCCATGTCTTCGGGTTGGCCCAGACGGCCGAGGCAGGTGCGGCTCTCCATGTAGCTGCGCTTGGCGTCGTCGGCCAGATCGTCCTTATTGATGTCAGTCAGGATGGTGCCGGGCAGTAGTGCGTTGCAGCGAATGCCGTGCTTGCCCAGGGCAATAGCGGTCGATTGCATCAGCGACAGGACGCCCGCCTTGGTGGGGGTGTAGTGGGTCTGGAACTCACCGCCGACAAGGGCAGAGATCGAGGATACGGCGATCAGTGTACCCCCATTTCCCTGCTTGACCATCTGGTTAGCGGCGGCCTGAGACATATACCAGGCGCCGTGCAGATTGACGCGCAGGGTGCGCTCCAGCACCTCCTGCGGCATATCAAGGAACGCATGGAACGGGCAGATACCCGCGTTCGACACAAAGCTGTCGATCTTGCCGAAGTGATCCACACCGGCCTGAATAAAGTCCTTGGCCGATTGCGGATCGGAGACGTCGCCCTTAAGCGCAAAGGCCTCACCGCCCGCGGCCTTGATTTCAGCGACCGTGGCCGAGGCTGCGGCATCGTCACCGGCATAGTTGATACCGATTTTAGCGCCATGCTTCGCGGCACCGACGGCGATGCCTCGACCGATCCCTTTTGAGGCGCCGGTGATCAGCATGACTTTGTTTTCAAGCAGCATTTTATCTCTCTTCGTTGTCTCAACCGTCCCAGGCTCTGAAACGTCCTGTTGTCCCTGTCTCATTGGCATCGGGGATTTTCGCCCTTATGCCCTCACTCTTTAGTTAGTCATCCTGAGTTAGCCGATCACCTATGGTCTTTGCACATAGACGCATCGCCTCACTCAAAACCTCCATCCGCGCCGTACTTACCGGCAGGGCGAACCGGCATAGCTCAAGTGTCGCCACCTGAGCCCCGCCGGACATGACAGCGGCACTTAAGCCCGGCTCTGGCCGCAACGCTTGCAGACGCGGGCCAAGGGCATAACCGCTACGCGGCACGGTCACCAGATAGTCGCGCTCCACCAGGGCTGAGGCCAGCCGGTAGGTCGTTGAGCGCGTCAGCCCCAGATCATTTGACAGTGCATTAAGCGACGAAGCCCCACGGCTCACGGCTTCGATAATGTTCAGGCCCCGGATAAGAGTCTGACTGCCCGTGATTGGTTTTGCGTCGGCCTTGTCCTCACTGCGCATTATCATTTTCGAGATTGACGTTTTTTGCTCTGTAATATAGTCATTCAAGTCATATATTGGAACTAAAAGATTGACAAGCGTGGAAATGAGCATAATTGCTCAAATTTACGAATTTCCAATCATTCCAAAGCAGGCCAAGGACGACACTCATGACATTCCCGAAGATTAAGCAGGTTCGCGCCTATGTGATTAAGGGCGGCGAAGGCGGCGGGGGCGCGGATTATCACGATCAGGGCGAAGGCCACTGGATCGACAATCATATTGCGACGTCGATGGGGCGTTATCCTGAATATCGCCAGTCGCGCAAAAGCTTTGGTATCAACGTACTGGGCACTCTGGTCGTTGAAATCGAAGCCGATGACGGCACGATTGGTTTTGCGGTGACGACGGGTGGCGAGCCCGCCTGTTATATGGTCGAAAAGCACTTCGCGCGCTTCCTCGAAGGCCGCAACCCGTTTGAATATGAGCGCATCTGGGACCAGATGTATTTCGGTTCGCAATATTATGGCCGTAAGGGCCTGGTCGTGAACGCCATCTCCGGCGTCGATCTGGCCCTGTGGGGACCTGATGGGTAAGCTGCGTGGCGAGCCGGTCTATCACATGCTGGGTGGTGCGGTGCGTGACGAACTGCAATTCTATGCCACGGGCGCACGCCCCGATTTGGCCAAGGAAATGGGCTTCATCGGCGGTAAGATGCCGCTCTATCATGGCCCAATCGAAGGCGATGAAGGTCTCAAGAAAAACGTCGAACTGGTCGCGGATATGCGCTCAAAAGTCGGCGATGATTTCTGGCTGATGTACGACTGCTGGATGGCGCTCGATGTTAATTATGCCACCCGTCTGGCCCATAAGTGCCATGAGTATGGCCTGAAGTGGATCGAAGAAGCCATTAACCCGGACGATTACTGGGGCTATCAGCAACTCAAGAAAAACGTGCCGCAAGGTATGCTGGTGACGACCGGTGAGCATGAAAGCACCCGTTGGGGCTTTAAGATGCTGATGGACATGGGCTGCTGCGATATCATTCAGCCGGATGTCGGCTGGTGCGGCGGCGTGACCGAACTGCTTAAGATTTCGGCGCTGGCCGATGCCAATGGCACGCTTGTGGTCCCGCATGGCTCATCGGTCTACAGCTATCACTTCGTCATCACCCGTCATAACTCGCCGTTTGCCGAATTCCTGATGATGGCCCCCAAGGCCGATCATGTCGCCCCGATGTTCCATCCGCAATTGCTGGGTGAGCCGGTGCCGGAAAACGGCCGCCTGAAAGTTACGGCGCTGGATAAGCCGGGCTTTGGGGTTGAACTGAACCCCGAAGTGAAGCTTTATCGCCCTTATGAGCACTGATGCCTCACCCCAAAATGCTTTAGCGTTTTGGGGTGGATTATTATTTTAAGGATAACTCTATGAAACTCGTCCGTTTTGGCCCCAAGGGCCAGGAAAAGCCCGGTGTTGTTGATGCCGAGGGTAATCTGCGCGATTTGTCGTCGGTTGTGGCCGACATCACCTCCGAAGAGGTGCGCCTGTCGAAACTGGCGGGCCTGAAGGCCGCTGATGTCGCCGCTCTGCCGGTGGTAGACGGCGATGTTCGCTACGGCGTGCCGGTCAAGAATATCGGTAAGATCATCGCGGTCGGCCTGAACTATGCTGACCATGCTGCGGAATCCAACCTGCCGGTGCCGCCTGAGCCGATCTTCTTCACCAAGGCGATTACCTCGCTCTGTGGTGCCAACGACGATGTCATGAAGCCGCGTGATGCCACCAAGATGGACTGGGAAGTCGAGCTTGGTATCATCATCGGTAAGACCTGCCGTTATGTCGAACAATCTGAAGCCCTCAACCACGTCGCCGGCTATGTGCTGGTCAACGACGTGTCCGAGCGTGCCTTCCAGAAAGAGCGCGGCACCCAATGGGTCAAGGGCAAGGGCTGCGATACGTTTTGTCCGACCGGCCCGTGGCTGGTGACCGCTGACGAAGTCGGCAACCCGCAGGAACTGGGCATGTTCCTTGATGTCAACGGCGTGCGCATGCAAACCGGCAATACCCGCACCATGATTTTCCCGGTCGCGGAAGCCATTGCCTATATTTCGCGCTTCATCACCCTGCAACCGGGCGATCTGGTCATCACCGGCACGCCTCCGGGCGTGGGCGAAGGCAAGAAGCCTGACCCGATCTATCTCAATGTTGGCGATAAGATGCACCTCGGCGTCTCAAAGCTGGGTGAGCAGCGCCAGACGGTCGTGGCGTTCTCGCTCGAAGGCCAAGAGATTATAGGTTAAGGAGATCATTGGTTAATGACATACGCTAATCGTTACGAAGGCCGTTGCGCGGTCATCACCGGCGGCGCGGGTGGTCTGGGTAAGGCTGCTGCCGTTCGCATTATTGCCGAAGGTGGCAAGGTCGTCCTGTGGGATCTGAATGCGCAAGTTCTGGAAAAAACCGCTACTGAAATCGGCGCGTCCGGTTTCGTAGCATTGGATGTCTCAAAGCTTGAGGAAGTCTCCGCGGCGGCCAAAACATCTGCTGAAATTTTGGGCAAGATCGATATCCTGATCGCCTCGGCAGGCATCACTGGCGCTACGGTGCCGGTGTGGGAATTCCCGGTCGATAGCTGGCTCAAGGTCATGGATATCAACCTCAATGGCTTGTTCTACTGCAACCGTGAGATCATCCCGTACATGCTGCAAAACGGCTATGGTCGGATCGTCAATGTGGCTTCGGTCGCCGGTAAGGAAGGAAATCCCAACGCTTCGGCCTATTCGGCCTCCAAGGCCGGCGTGATTGGTTTCACCAAGTCTCTGGGTAAGGAATTGGCGGGCAAGAGCGTGATCGTCAATGCGTTGACACCGGCGACGTTTGAATCGCCGATCCTGGCGCAATTGCCGCAGTCTCAGGTCGATTACATGCGTTCAAAAATCCCTATGGGACGCTTGGGCATTGTCGATGAGTCAGCAGCGATGGTGACGTTTATGGCCTCGGAAGAGTGTTCCTTCACCACGGCGTCGGTGTTCGATACGTCGGGAGGTAGAACGACCTACTAGGTCGTTCTTCTCCCTCCGTTTCGTGGTTGTCCTACCGCTTCGCTGCTTGAGGGCATGGGCGGCCGAACGGAGCTTTTAAATCCTCCTCCCCTGCAAAGCGGGGGAGGAGATAAATAAATGGGGAAACGTGCATGAAACTGCCCTTCGTAGATGCTCATATCCACCTGTGGGATCTGGATAAACTGCGTTACGACTGGCTGTCCCCCCCGTTTGACGATACCGGCGTCAATGGCTCGACCGAAGCGATTGCCCAGACCTATTTGCCCGCGGACTATCTGGCAGATGCCACGGGTTTTGATGTCCGGGGCACGGTTCATGTCGATGCCGGAGCGCGTGCCGATCAGGCGCTGAATGAGACGCAGTGGTTGCAAGGCTTGTCCGATTCTGAGGGCCTGCCGACCGCATTGGTCGCCTTTGCGGGTTTGAATGACCCCAATGTCGACGCCTTGTTGGAGGCCCATGCCGTCCATAAATCCGTGCGCGGCATCCGTCATATCCTTAACTGGCATCCGGACGCTTTTTTCAGCTATACCCCCGCCAATTGGCTCGATGATCCGCAGTGGCAGGCGGGCTATGCCAAACTGGCCAAATATGGCCTGTCGTTTGATCTGCAAATCTATGCCAACCAGATGGCGCAGGCCGCCGAGCTTGCCGCCAAACATCCTGATATTCCGGTCATGCTCAACCACGCCGGTATGCCGGTAAAAGACGGCGTCGACCACATGGTCCGCTGGGAAGCCGGTATTAAATTGCTGGCCGCACAGCCCCATGTCTGGGCCAAGATTTCGGGGATGGGCTTTGTCGAACGCACCTGGACGACGGCGTCGATCCGCCCGATCGTGCTCAAAGCTATCGAGATTTTCGGCACGGATCGCGTCATGTTCGCCTCGGACGTGCCGACGGATAAACTGTTTTCCGACTACGCCACCATCATCAATGCCTTTGATGAGATTACCCGCGATTTTTCGGACGATGAGCGCCGGGATATGTTTGGCCGCAATGCCAACCGCGCTTATCGCCTGAATCTTGATCTTTAAACCATTAGCCAGAGCTCTTAAGGGCCGGATGATAACCGGGAGATAATGCACATGAACCCAAGGGAGACTTAAGTGCCAAATCCGATTTTAGGCGTACTGTTTCACTGGATCGGCGGCTTTGCCTCGGCCAGTTTTTATGTTCCGTACCGGCGCGTGCGCGGCTGGTCGTGGGAAATCTACTGGCTGATCGGCGGCCTGTTTAGCTGGGTATTTGCCCCGTGGATTTTCGCGTCGCTGCAAACCAAAGACCTGCTCGGCGTGCTGTCAGCCGCGCCCGCTGATATCTGGGGCCTGTGCGTGATGTTTGGCCTGTTGTGGGGCATGGGCGGGCTGACTTACGGCCTGACCATGCGCTATTTGGGCTTAGGCTTGGGCACGGCCATCGCCCTGTCGCTGTGTGCGTTTTTCGGCACCCTGATGCCGCCCATAGTGGACGGTAGCTTCTTTACCGAGATCCTGCCGACCACACACGGGCAGATCGTGCTGTTTGGCCTGTTCCTCTGTCTGGCCGGGATCTGTGTTATCGGCATGGGCGGGGCCAGCAAAAACAACGACCTTACCGAAGAAAAACGCCGTGAAGTGCTGAAAGAATTTGACCTGAAAAAAGGCATCTGGGTCGCGGTCTTTTGCGGCCTGATGTCGTCGTGTTTTGCCTATGGTCTGGCGTCGGGTGCGCCGGTGCAGAAACTGTCGGCGGCGGCAGGTACTGATCCGCTATTTGTCGGCTTGCCGGTGCTATGCATGGTTTTGCTGGGCGGGGCGCTGACCAATATCGTCTGGTGTGGTTATCTGATCCTCAAGAACAAGACCGCCGGTGAAGTCACCCAAACCCATGTGCGTGAAGATGGCACGCGGCCCAAGATAGGCCTGAACTATCTTCTGTGTGCGCTAGCGGGGACGACCTGGTATTTCCAGTTCTTCTTCTACACCATGGGCGAAAGCCAGATGGGGTCTTATGGCTTCTCAAGCTGGACCCTGCACATGGCCTCAATCATCATCTTTTCCAGCCTGTGGGGCTTTGCCCTTAAGGAATGGAAGGGCTCCAGCCGTAAGACCCTGACCTATGTGTTTGCGGGCTTGCTGCTGCTGATCGCCTCGACCGTCGTTATCGGTTACGGTAACTATATCGGCGGTGCGGGCGGCGGCCACTAATTTCACTGACGCAAGTTCTGGCGTCAGGTTTTACTCTCTGTTTTGCCCCCGCTCGTGTGGCGGGGGCATAAACCTGTTTGGAATAGACCTATGATTATCTCCGCCTCGACCGATTATCGTGAAGCCGCCCGGCGCAAGCTGCCTGCGTTTCTGTTCCACTATATCGACGGCGGGGCCTATGCTGAGCATACCCTGAAGCGCAATGTGTCGGATCTGGCCGACATCGCCCTGCGCCAGCGGGTGCTGAAGAACATGTCGGATCTTAGCCTTGAGACGACATTGTTCGGCAAAAAGCAGTCCCTGCCGATCGCGCTGGCCCCTGTGGGTCTGACCGGCATGTATGCCCGGCGGGGTGAGGTTCAGGCCGCCAAGGCCGCCTGCGCCAAGGGCATCCCGTTTACCCTGTCGACGGTCAGTGTCTGCCCGATCGAAGAGGTGCAGTCGCAATGTCCGTCTCCGATCTGGTTTCAGCTCTATGTGCTGAAGGATCGCGGCTTTATGAAAAACGCGCTTGAGCGGGCGCAGGCGGCGGGCATTGAGACTTTGGTGTTCACGGTCGATATGCCGACACCGGGGGCGCGCTACCGCGATGCCCATTCCGGTATGAGCGGCCCAAATGCCGAAATCCGCCGTCTGTGGCAGGCGGCGACCCATCCGTCCTGGGCCTTTGATGTCGGGCTGATGGGGCGCCCCCATGATCTGGGCAATATCTCAAAATATATGGGTAAGCCAACGGGATTGGCCGATTATATCGGCTGGCTGGGTAATAATTTCGATCCGTCGATTTCGTGGTCTGATCTGGAATGGATACGCGATTTCTGGAAAGGCCCCATGATCATCAAGGGTATCCTCGACCCCGAAGACGCCAAAGACGCGGTCAAATTCGGCGCGGACGGCATTGTGGTGTCGAACCACGGCGGACGTCAGCTTGATGGTGTTCTGTCGTCAGCGCGGGCCCTGCCGGCCATAGCGGACGCCGTTAAGGGCGGCCTGACCATACTGGCCGATTCCGGCATCCGCACCGGCCTCGATGTCGTGCGCATGATTGCCCTTGGGGCGGACGGCGTGTTACTGGGTCGTGCGTTTATCTATGCGCTGGCGGCCGCCGGTGGGGCGGGGGTTACGAACCTGCTCGACCTGTTCGAGAAAGAAATGCGGGTGGCGATGGTGCTGACCGGGGCGAAGTCAATTGCCGATATCACACCGGAGTTACTCACCAAGGCTTAAATGGGCTTATTAATAAACGTGTTAATTTAAACACGGGTATTTTTGATATGCAAATATCGCTATTGCATTAAAAGTATCATAGCGCCATATTGTGGATATCGGAACAAATTGGAAACTTGTAGCGGCATTAGCCGCTTTTGCGATTCGAAAGGAGGTAGTTATGTATACCCCACTAATTGTTGCGAACACCTTCATCGATAGGTATGGCCAAGAAGGCGGTCTTACTCATATGAAGCTACAAAAATTAGTTTTTTTTGCGGATGGATGGTCAAAAGCCTTTGATCAAACACTTGTTAATGAGTTGCCTCAAGTTTGGCGATATGGCCCTGTATATAGATCGCTATATGATCGTTTGAATGTTTATGGAGGGCAACCGATACAGAAGCCGGTTAAACCTTCTCCATTCTCTAATAACGAGGGCATTATTCAGAGACAGCAAGATGCTGATTTAGTTGATTGGATTTGGAACCGCTATGGCCAATACAGTGGCGGTGACCTCTCTACCATGACACACAATAGAGGAACCCCGTGGCAGGTTATGGCAGAACGGTATAGCTATCGTGTGCCTACGCACTTGGAAATCGACAATGAAATTTTTAAATCGTATTTCAAGAGTTTGGCTAGTTCTGAAGGCCTTATCGGAGCAGCCAGCACCTAATAGTGATGGCCGTATTCCTTTAGACAATACTCCTACAGCGGCTGAGGAAGATACAGCCTTTACCACCCCAAACATCTATCGCCCTGAAAACTGGCAAGACCCTGAAGTCAGGCGAAAACTTTTGGATAATGATGATTTCCAAAACGACATAGATGAAAAGAAAAGGTTCGCCAAATTTGCATATTTTATTGGCCGAGCTTGGGTTCTGGCCCTCTTGGCGATTATTTGGTTACAAGCTGTGAAAGAACCGCCGGGTGACCCGTGGGGATTTGAACTTGATGAATTGACCTTTAAGCTTGTTTTTGGTGGTCTTACGACTTCAATTTTCGGATTTGCTTATTTGGTGGGGAAATACCTATTTCCCTCAGGTGGCGCAAAACGTAGGTAAATGAAAAGAATAGTGCGCATAATAAAAAGGGCCGGTTTCCCGGCCCTTTTTCGTGTCTGTTATCTACCGGCCACGCCCCCACAGCGTGGAGTATTTCCAGCCGGTCAGGTCTTCGACGACCTTACCGCTTTCAGGCGTTTCAGGCTCGGTCGCCCCGGCGCGCAGACGCTCAACTTCATGGACGATGACTCCGTGGCTTTTAACATTAAGCCCGAAGCTCCATGAAATGATCATGCCCAGCAGCATGACCACCAGAGGCCCACATATCAGCAGCAAGACGATAGTATGGATGGCTTCCGGTGTTTGCTGCACAAGTTCGACCTGATCTTTAGGTTGGGATACATAACCACCCTGATTAATGATCCAGCCGGTAACGACGATGGCCCCTGATTGCGCAACCTTACGCACCAGAGTCATGACCCCGGCAAAGATACCTTCGCGGCGCTGACCGGTGACCGCCTCATCAATATCAGGCAGATAGTTATAGACTGACCAAGGTACAAAATTCAGCGTGCCGCGGCCTAGGCCAGCCAGAATGATTGGCACGAACAGCCAGAAAATAACGCCGAAATTCGACTGACTGAAGGCCGAAAACATATCGCCATTGAGGCCGTTAAGGCCGGCAGCAAAGCCTGCGGGTTGCGTCAGGTAGAAGGCGAGGAACAAAGCCAAAGATGCGGCTACGAAGCTGATGGCGATGCGGTAAGCGAGTGTCGGTCCGGTTTTGATGACCACTTGGATAGCGACCATCACTGAGACAAGCTGCGCGATATACATCACCGTCATCATGCCCGAAATCAGTGTTGTTGTCTCGGTTTTGGTGAAGATGGTGCCTGCGGTCAGAACCGTGGCGACGAAAATCGGGAAGGCCGTATTGAAGATATCTTGCGACAGGTAGCCGCCCAAATAGATGCTGAGGTGTTGACGAAAGGCCTTGAGTTTAAGCGTCGAAAACAGGTCGCTGAACATCTTAACCGGTATCAGAAGTGCCCCTTTGAAGTTCAGAGGCTCAGGCTGAATCAATTTTTCGTCTTCGGTATAGGGGCGCTCCCACGACAGGAAGACAACCAGAGTGACAACCAGCGAGAATATCAGGCCAAATACGGTCGCCATGATTAAAAACGTATTCGATGAGCCCGTGTCGAATTTATTGATCAGAATCGGGAGGAAGGACGCAAGGATCGCCGAGGACTGCGCGATAATCATACGCGCACCCGCGAACTTGGCTTTCTCTTTGTAATCCTTGGTCATTTCTGCGGCCAGTGTTTCCCACGGGATCAGGAACATGGTGTACAGGAATTCAAAGAAGATAAAGGTCAGCAGGTAGTACCAGAAGGTCTGTCCCGTCACGAAGATCAGGGCAAAACTTGGGAGCAGCGGGATCGTGATTAATAGGAAAATCTTGCGCCGTCCGATCTTACGGCCGATCCAGGTGTGGCGCAGATTGTCCGAAACATAGCCGATCAGCGGGCAGGTGATGGCTTCCAGCAGGCGCGGCAGACCTAGGATCAAACCGGCCTCAACCGCCGTCAAATCACAGAAGGTCACAAAGAAATAGAACAGCCAGCCGGTGATGACGGCCTGAGCGCCGGCACCCAGCATATCGCCGGAGCCCCAGCCCCAGTAGTTATACCATTTCGGTTTACGAACGGCGGTTTCACCTGCCATGTTTTAACTCCCTGCGGCCATATGACGCCACCACTTTAAAAAGTAAAAATTTCTGAAGGGCCGCGCGTAAGAAATTTTTTCAAACCAGACCCCGCGGAAAATGTATTCTGGCCCGGAAGGGGCCAGAAACCTTTCCGCGAGCCACTTAGATAAACCGATACATAAACTCGCCCATGGTCAGAAGCGCCATAGCCTGACCGAACGGCATGGAGGTGAGCGGGATGTCTTTATATTCCTGAATGGAATTAAACACCGGCGTGCCAAACGACACCTGGGTCAGTTCGCCCTCAGCATTGATATGGGCGCGAACAGCCTTGGCTGCCTTGATGCCCATCGCTTCATAGGATTTAGGCAGATAGCCCTTACGCACACCCTTGAGGATACCATAGGCAAAACCGGCGGACGCGGCGGCTTCTTCATACGATGTCTCATCATCGAGGATCGTGCGCCACAGGCCCGACGGAGCCTGATATTGTGCCAGCGCCTTGACTTGCGCTTCGAGGGTTTCAATCAGGAACATGCGGAAGGCATCGTCCTTGGGCAGGTTTAGAAGTTCAATAAATTCCGGGATGACGATGGTGACCCATGAATTGCCGCGACCCCACAGGGCGTTGGCAAAGTTGTGGCGGCCTTCAAACGTCCAGCCGTGGAACCACAGGCCGGTCTTGCGGTCGGTCAGGTACTTAATGTGCACCATGAACTGACGCTTGGCTTCTTCGACATAGTGCGGACGGTTGAGCAACAGGCCGATCTTGGCCAGCGGCAGCACCGACATCATCAGGGTGTCGTCCCATAGTTGCTGGTTGTTGACCGAATTATAGACGATGTGCTGGAACCCGCCCTCTTCGGTGCGCGGCAGTTCGTTATAGACCCACTCGGCCCAGACATCGAGATAGGGCAGATAGCGGCGGTCGCCGATGCGCTCAAACAAATAGGCCAGCGTAATGAATGGGGCGACGGTGTTGATATTGCGCGAGGGCGAGCCTTCGGCAAACCGATCCTCAAACCAGTTGATCATGATGTCCCAGGCGCGTTTGTCGCCGGTCATTTCCCAGATCTTATACATACCGTAAAGGCCGACACCTTGGGTCCACTCAAAGCCATGCCAGGCCTTGGTATCGATGACGCGGCCATCGGTAAGGCGCAGCAAAAACTCGCCCGAAGTATCTTCGATATTGACCAGATTGTTGATCAGCAGGTCGATCGCGTGGCGGTAATCGTCGCGGTCAGCATCAAGAGCCGCCGATTGATGTTGCAGCAGCGGATGGATGTTGAACGGATCGGTCGGCTTAAGGATCTGGTTTTTAGTATTTACGGGCATGTGACAAACCTTACGGGGAAGGACGTTAGCGTTGCAGATTTTTCGGGGCAGGCATGATCTCCAGCGGCACCCCGCCGCGGGCGGTACGCAGATTGACCAGCTTTACCGGCTCCAGAGCATTCTCAGCTTTTCCGTCGGTTGTCACGGCAAAGCTGATGGTATTTTCGCCATTGGGGTTGAGGATACCCGGCGGGATAACAAAGGTGCGCTGCGGGCCGATATTGGCGATGAACTGACCCATGTTCCAGCCGTTGACGAAGATCAGGGCGCGATTGGTGCGATCTGAGCGGGGCTTTGTCGTATCGCCAAAGGCCAGACCCAGTTGCACGTCATGATCCTTGGGCAGATCGAGGTTAAAGGTCGTGCTCAGCCAATAGGTGCCGGGCGCGGGTGGGGCCGCGGTGGGGCTGGCCTTATCCCAATCAGCCTTTTTGCCGGGCAGATACCAGCCTTCGCGCTCACCATATAGGCCGCCATTGTTCATTGGGCCGCGCACCAGATCAGCGATCTTTTCGCCGCCCTTATTGCCCTGAATCCGCCAGTCGATCGGCACGGCAAAGCGGTTGCCGCCCTTTGAGGTCAGGGACGCTGAAATCAGGCCGCGCGCTTCGCGGTGATAATCATCGGCCATCAGGTTCCAGTTGTGCGAATTGTTGCGCACCATGACCGCAATAACATGCTTGCCCGGCGTCAGGTCGGGTAGTGTGAATTTCACGCTGTCGGTGGTTTCGGGGAAGGAGCGACCGGTATCCATTTCATCCTGACCGACGAACTTGCCGTCGATCCAGACCTGAATCATGCCGGCGCCACCGCCGCCGTAGAACAGCTCAAGCTGATCATTTTTGACATCGGTAAGGTCGATATGGCCGCGATACCAGACATCGCCGTGGTGGAAGCCGTAGTCGCTCATGCTGAGCGTCGGTTGACCGCGCTCCGGCGTCGTCCAGGTCTGGGCGGCGGAGGGGCGGGTATCGGCTTTGAACCAGGTGCTGTCATCGAAACCGGGCTGGGCTTCGGGCGAGTCCATGCGGCGGGACCATTCGACGGTCGCCAGATCAGGCAAGGTTACGGTATCCGGCCCGCGCACGTTTGAGGTCTTATAGCTGCCATCAGGTTGGGCGGTCAGGGTCAGGGCCTCACCATTAAAGGTGGCGGCGTTGACGGCGGGGCCCCAGATCTCAAAAGCGCTGTCCGCCGATGTATCGCCGGTCAGGTTGAGCATGCCGCCGTCGATTTTCGCGGTGCGCACAAGGGCAGGCGTGTGTTGCAGCACGGTGCCCTGAGCGGTGTCCTGCCGCCACATATTGAAGCTGGTCGTCTCATCGGCCAGCAACAGCAGCAGCGGGGGACGACCGCCGCCGGAGATACGCACGCGGGTCAGGCCGTCATGGGTGTAGTTGAGCTTGAGGTCACCCTTGCGGGCATCAAACTTCGACGTGACCTTGCCCGACAGAACCTCAACCTTGGGCGCGGAGGTATAGCGCAGGACGGTTTCGCCGTCCTCAAGGTTGCGGCCATGCAGCAGGGCGATATCCTGTTCACCGTTTTTGAAGTGGGTCTGGATTTCGGAGTTGGAATAGACGAGGTGTTGACGCTCCATCGCATAAGACGCCAGCAGCATCTTGGCATCCTGACCATTGACGCGCACCGGAATTTTGTAGGTGCCGTCCTTGGTGGTCACGTCAAACGTGCCGCGATCATCGGTGATGGCATCCGACGGATTATGAACCGCAAACAGGATATGCGTCTTCAGCGTCGGATTGACGTTGTGATAGACCTTAAGTTTATCGTTCGAGATCTTAAGCACCGGCCCCTTGTCCATTTCGGCAAGTGCTGCCTCAGCCGCCTGAACGAACATGCCCTGTTGTTTCAAGGCATAGGCTTTTTCTCGCAGGCCGCGGTCTTCGGAAATGGCCGCGCCATAGTCGTAGGAAGTATAGACCACCGGCCCGGCCAGCCAGCCCCAGGACGTACCGCCGAACGTCATATAGACGTTATGGATCGAAATGCCGTTGATCAGGTTGGTGCCGTAGAACACCCGCTGATAACCCTTACCCTGACGCTGAGACGTGCAGTCGTAGGTGCCGTTTGAGCCCCAGTAGTCGAACCAGCCGCCGCCCAGTTCGGCGGCAAAACCGGGTGTCTTGGGTGAGGACAACGCGCCGATCTTGGGCGGGGTCGTGCCATACATGCCCCAATCCGGGGCTTTGTTCGGGCCGGACGCGTCGGCATGGACATTACAGGTGCCGCCGGGATAGCCATCAAAGGCATAGATGTCGGTTGGTCCCGGATTGGCCCACGGTGCGGTCGAATCCTTGGGCGTCCAGTCGGGCAGACGGCCGGCGGCATTATGGAAGAACGGCACGGTGATGCCATCGGCGCGCGCTTTTTTGGCCAGATGCTCCATCTGACGTACGTGCTTAGGCTCGACCTTGCCCAGTTCGTTCTCAAGCTGATAGGCGATAACCGTGCCGCCGCCATTGGTGACCTGATAGCGGGCGATGATGGCGTTGATCTGGGTCATCCACTCATCGGTGGCGGCCAGATAGAGCGGGTCATCGGTGCGGGCTTCGGCGCGCTGCCGCAGCATCCAGCCGGGATAGCCGCCACCGGTCAGTTCAGCGTTCACATAGGGGCCGGTACGGGCAATAACGTACATGCCCTCTTCCTTGGCGATTTGCAGGGCGCGTTCGACATTGCGGATGCCGGAGAAGTCATAAACACCCGGCGAAGGCGAGTGGTAACCCCAGTCGAAATAGAAGGCGACACCGTTAAAGCCCGACGCTTTCATCTTTTGGATGACATCGCGCCACAAAGATGGGTTCGGCAGGCGGAACGGATGGATTTCGCCCGACCAGACCATGATACGCTCGCCATCAATCATCAGGGAGTTCTTATCCCAGGTGATTGTTTTACCTGCATCTTGCGGTTTGGTGGCTTCGGCAAAGGCCTTAGGGTCTTCAGACAGGACGGTGAAATGACGCACCACGCCCGACACGCCGCCGATTTCTTTTTTCGGGGTCCAGGTCTTGAAGCCGTCGTGGCTGTCGGAATACCAATAATGCTTGGTGATATAGTCGTCGAAATAGATGCGGTAACCACCATTTGGCAGCTTCACCAGCGCCTGACCCTCGCGCCAGCTACCCCAACCAGCCCAGTCGCCGGTCTTTTCCAGCTTCCACGGCCCCAGCAGGGATTTAGCGGTCGCCAGTTCGATAAACTTGGTCGTCTCGTTCTTGACAAACGCCGTATAGCCGCCGTCGGTCGAGACTACAAACGTGTCGATAAAATTGCCTTGCAGGCCCTGCATCGGCTTGGGGGCGGACCATTGGCTGAAATCGCCATTGGGTTCGATCACATAGGCCCCGAACGGGCCTTTGGTGCCGCCTTTTGACAGGGAGACGACCACTTTCAGCGAGCCGTCCTTGTCGCGGAACCATTCCGGTGCCCAGGTATTTGTCACGTCGGTAAGGGTGACCTTGACTTCGCGCACCAGTTGCCAGTCGCGCAGGTCTTTCGAGCGGGCAATCCCAAAATCAGAGCCATTCCAGTCGGTCGTGTAGACGATGTAGTAATAGCCGTCTGAATGACGAATGATCGACGGGTCGCGCAGCAGGCGCTTTTCGGGGGTATAGACCTCGGACGCCAGCGTATTGAAGGTGATGCCATCAGGCGAGGTAAACAGGCTGAGCGTGTTCTGCGACGTCGCCATAAAGCTCGACATTATAAAGACGGGTGCGTCTTTTGCGGCATTTTGGGCGGCATTCTGAGCCGCAGCTTTTTGGGCGTCAGACGCCTGCGGGATGCCCAGTTCCTGCGCAAATGACCCAAAGGCCAGCGTTCCCATAAGCGCCGTCAGGAGGCCGATTTGCGAAACACGCGAAAGGGCTGCACGTTTGCGCAGCGACTTGGGGTAGGGCATTTAGAGTCCTCTGTGACTTAGGTTTCCTCATGCGACGGGCCGGAGATTACGAAACCTATGGGTCTTAAGCGCCCACGCCAATCCTGCCGGTCGTCAATTCATCTATTAAGATGACATTGACTAATGATCATATCAATGAAAAAATATCATAAACGAGCATCTTAGTGCTGAAATCAGGGCGGAATTTCATAATTATGATCAAAAATAATCAAAAAAATGGGACTAAAGCGCTGTGGACGGCGCTGATGCTGAGTGCCGGGATTGTGGCCATATCCTCTGGTGCAGTATTGGCTCAAGGTGCCACGGCCCCTGTGAGCGCGCCCGCCGTCAGCTATAAATTCACCCTCGATCCGGCCGTTAAAGGTGGCGCTGATGCGGTTAGTCTGACCCCGGCGCAGACCTATGATGACACTAAAGGCTATGGCTTCACCAATACCAAAGACGGCAATGAGCAGGCGTTGGCGGTCAAGGTCGCCCCCGGTGATTACCGTGTGCGCGTGACCTTAGGCAACAAAAAGGCCGCCAGCCGCACCTCGATCTGGGCCGAGGATCGCCGCCTGATGATGGCGCCCGTCACTCTGAAAAAAGGCGAGTTCAAAACCGTCGAATTTATAGTCAATGTCCGCAATGCGTCACTGGCAACCTCTGAGCAGGACGCAGCGAAGGCCCCCAAGGTTGGGTTGCGCGGTGATGAAGCAACCGAAAGCCGTACCTGGGACGATAAGCTGACGGTGGCGTTTTCCGGCAGTGCGCCAGCCGTACAGGCCGTCGAAATCGCGCCCGCAAGCGCACGCCGTCTCTTTATGGCCGGGGACTCCACCGTCACCGATCAGGGCGGGACGGACTATGCGTCGTGGGGGCAGATGCTGCCGCGGTTTTTGCAAGCCGACGTATCGGTCGCCAACCATGCCCGGTCGGGCGAGACCATGAAATCGTTCGTCACGAGCCTGCGCTGGGATAAGCTGCTGAGTGAGGCGCGGGCAGGGGACGTGCTGCTGATCCAGTTCGGCCATAACGACCAGAAAAAACAATGGCCGCGCACCTATGTCAGCGCTGAGCAGTCCTATCCGGCGTGGTTGAAAGCTTTCGCATCCGATGCGCAGGCGCACGGTATGAAGGTCGTGCTAATCTCGCCGGTCTCGCGCCGGACGTTCAAGGACGGCAAGATCACCAATACCCTGGCTGGTTATGACGATGCGGTGCGTAAAGTCGCTGCCGAGCTAAATGTTGCGTTTATCGATCTGACCGCCAAAACGGCGACATTCTATGAGGCGTTAGGGCCGCAGGTCAGTCCGCAGGCGTTTGGTAATGGCGGCAAGGACGGCACGCACCACAATGCTTATGGAGCGTTTGTGATAGCAAACTTAGTTGCGCAGACGATCACCGACCCACAGAGCGGACTTGACCTCAAGGCTGCGCCCGATTTTGTGGCCTTTGATCCGTCAAAACCGGCTGACCCGCAAAATTTTGAACTTAAACCCACCGACTGGCCCGTCATGCGCGACGTCGTCACCAAAATCTCAGGGAACTAAGATGACCCAAATTCACGGTTTTAAAATGCAGCTTAAGCCCGGCTTTGAGGCTGAGTACCAAAAGCGCCACGATGAAATCTGGCCGGAACTGTCTGACCTTTTGCATCAGGCGGGCGTGTCGGACTATTCGATCTTTCTCGATCCGGAGACGCTGACCCTGTTTGGGGTTCTGAAACGCACCGACGATCACACTATGGCCGACTTGCCCAGCCTGCCCATCATGAAAAAATGGTGGGCCTATATGGCCGATATTATGGACACTAACCCGGACAATTCGCCGGTCGCCAAAGATCTCAAGCACGTTTTCTATATGGCATAAGTTAAAAACCCCGGCTTTCACCGGGGTTTTTGCTTATTGATCTTCTGGAAGTACGTCAACGACGCGGACGTCGATGCCGGCATCTTCAAGCCATAGCTTATCGCGGGTGCTCAGGCCGGAATCGGTGATCAAAATATCGATCTCCGTCAAAGGGCACACTGACAATGACGCGGGCGCATTGATCTTTGATGAGTCGGCCAGCACGACGACCTGCTGGGCGCGCTCAATCAGGCGGCGCTCTGACTGTACCAGCAGGGTGTCGGTCTGCATCAGGCCGTTGGGCGTGATCGCCTGCGCGCCGATGAACATGCGCTGGGCCGCGAAGTTCTGCAGCATACCGTCCTCATAGGGGTTGAGGATAATGCGCTGCTCACGGAACAGTTCACCACCGGGCAGGGTAACCCGGATGCGGGTGCGATCCAGCAGGCTTTGCAGGATCGGGATCGAGGTCGTCAGCACATTATAGCTGTCGTTCGGCATGATCGACGCCAGCATATAGGTGGTCGTACCGCCGTCGATGATCATCGACATGCCGGGCTTCAGCAGGTCAAGCGCGGCGCGGGCAATGGCCTTTTTCGCGGGCGCATAATGGATTACGCTCTCGAAAAACGGCGCCTGACCGGTCAGGCTGTTGCGGCGGTCGTCGCTGGTGACTTTAAGGCCGATATGGGCGCCTTCGATACGCATGGCCCCGCCACGGACGCGCAGCAAATGACCCAGTTCATGCAGTTCGTTCAGATCGCGACGGATGGTGGCGGGTGAGGCCCCAAGCTTCGCCGTCAATTCATCGACAGAGGTGACCCGGTCATGATTAAGCTCATCAATGATCAGTTTCCAGCGATCCTGAAAATGCATGTACGGTTCGTCCCCTTGGTTTTTATTGTCCCGAACGGCGACGCAAAGCCTATGTGTCCAGACACGGACGGGAATCATGATTAAAGATGATTGGATATTAAACAGGTTTTTCGCGCTTGTCGAATGTCTGTTCACAATATGGGACTCGCGGCACGTTTACGCCGCCACCTATGCGGCGATCTATGCGGCTTTTCCCGTCTCCAGCAAGGCCTGAGACCACACCGAGCGGTACTTCAGAACCTCGTCCTTAAGCAGCGGGTCAATGCGCCGGTAATTGGGCGCAGGCGGGGTGGCCTCATGGTAATAGGCAATGGCTCCGGCCCCCAGGGTGACGCCGTTTGAGGTGTCATTGACATAGACCGGCGTGTTCCTCACCGAGGCGATCAGGGCGCACAGATGGGGATGACGGGCGGCCACCCCTTCGATCAGCAACGGACCGTCGGCATGGATCAGGTTCAGGCAGGTGTCGCTGACCATGGCCAGATAAAGCTGGCCCAGAGCCGCACGATGGGCGGGCGTATCGACCTTGAGGCCGCGGATTTCACCACGCCTGCCTTGAAACGGCCCGCCGGCATCATCGAAGCTGGGCAGGGCCAGAGCGTCGTCACGCATCACCGCCTGAGTGATCGCTGGATCGACATCAGTTGCGGTCATGCCGTGGGTGATCAGATCATAGGCCCGGCCACCCATAAAGCGGGAACAGGCGACCGGATTGCCGAACACATCGACCTTGGCCAGACAGTCGCGTTCGGCCTTAAGATCGCTGACCGAGATTTCGGGCGCCAGCGCAATGAACCATGTGCCGGTCGACAACATGGCGGGGGGAACAAATGACGGATCGCGGTGCTGACGCACAATAACCGAAGCCAGCGCCGCATTGGTATCATGCAGCCCGACCAGCACCTTGCAGTCACGGCTTAACCCCGTGGCATCGGCAATGTCGGGGCGCAAAGGCCCGGCTTCGTCCCAGGCGTTTTTAAGCTCCGGGAAACGCTCAACCCAGCCCTGACGGATGGCCATGGACGAATAGGTTTTTTGTAAGGGTGCCCATAGGTCGGTGTGGCAACCCATTGAGGTCACTTCGGTGGTCAGCGCTCCGCTTAAGCGCCAGGTCCAGTATTGCGGATAGCTTAGTATCCAGCGCACCCGCTCGAAAAACTTCGGGTCTCTGCGGGCATGCCAATAGATCTGGCAGCCCATGTTCAACCCGTTGGGCAGGCTGGGCGACAGGGTATGTGAGAAATGCGGGCGGATGGCATTATAGGCTTCGCGGTAAAGCTGCGGGATAGCGGCTTCGTAGTCCTGAATCGGTTGCAGCAACTGGCCGTCTTCGCTCAGGAAAGCGCAGGTCGCGCCGTGGGTGACCGGCACAATCCTGTCGATGTCGTAACGCACCGACAGTTCGCGCAACTGCCCTAAAAACCAGCTATGGAGGCGATCAACATCATAGGCGGCATAAAGATGCGCATGCAGGCGCGGCGTCACCACCCGGCGCTCACTAAGGATCTTACCTTCATGATTGATGAGGCTGACCTTGGCAAAGCTTTTGCCGATGTCCAACACGACGCAAACCGTGTCTTTTTGCCGGATGTCTCCCAACCTGTGGCCTCTTATCGTTTCCCGTTACCATCTTTTGTGTCACCGTTCTGCGACGGCTTAAGCCCCTCAGATTATAGTATAGCCGCAAAGGGCGCAATCAACGCTGCGTGTTTATGACAGTGAGGTGTCAATAAGCCGCCTCATGTTATATAAATACCATAGACATGAAAAAAGACTGACAAACCGACCGGTTGCCGCCATAAGACGCGTGTAAAAAATGCGCACCCGTATGTGAAGCGGGATCAAAAGATGAGGCCAGGTCATGAGGAACGTAGCGGCGACGCCTGCCATTGCCCCGGATCAGATAGACGCCAGCAATGCCCGTCTGGAGGCTGAGGCCGTCCGCGACTATGCGCATCTGGGTGAGCAGCTTGCGCGCCGGGGCGTGGATATCGAGGATATTCTGGCTGAAGTCATGGCGTTTAGCGTCGCGGTGCCAAGCTGGGGTTTGGGCACCGGCGGGACGCGCTTTGGCCGTTATCCGATTGCGGGCGGGCCGAATACTCTGTTTGAAAAGATCGAAGACTGCGCCGTCATCCAGCAATTGACCAAGGCCACGCCGCGTGTGTCGCTGCATTTTCCGTGGGATAAGGTCAAGGATTATAGTGAGCTGAAGGGTTTTGCGGCGGCGCAGGGCTTAAGCTTTGACGCGGTCAATTCCAACACCTTTCAGGATCAGGCGGGGCAGGCCCTGTCCTATAAGTTCGGCTCCCTGACCCATGCCGATGCGGCCACGCGCCAGCAGGCGATTGACCATAATCTGGAGTGCATCGAGACCGGCCGGAAACTGGGTGCAAAAGCCTTGACGGTCTGGGTTGGCGATGGTTCCAACTTCGCGGGCCAGAGCGATTTTACGCGTGCGCTGGAGCGTTATCTCGACAGCATGGCTAAGGTTTATGCTGGTCTGCCTGATGACTGGCGGGTGTTTATGGAGCACAAACTCTATGAGCCAGCCTTTTATTCGACGGTGATTCAGGACTGGGGCACATCGATTTTGTGCGCACAAAAACTTGGCCCCAAGGCGCAGTGCCTGGTCGATCTGGGCCACCATGCGCCGAATGTGAACATCGAAATGATCGTGGCGCGCCTGTCGCAGTTCGGTAAGCTGGGCGGGTTCCACTTCAACGATTCCAAATATGGCGATGACGATCTGGATGCCGGCTCGGTCAATCCGTTCCAGTTGTTTCTGGTGTTCAATGAACTGGTGGAAGCTAAAGGTCGCGATCCTCACGGGTTTGATCCGGCCTATATGCTGGATCAGTCGCACAATATCACCGACCCGATCGAGAGCCTGATGATGTCGGTGGGGTCGATCCTGCAGGCTTTCACCAGGGCTCTGCTGATTGATCGTGTGACACTGCGCGGCTATCAGGACGGCAATGACCCGCTGATGGCCCATGCCACGCTGAAAGAGGCCTATGACACCGATGTGCGCCCAATCCTAAAAATGGGGCGCTTGCGGGCGGGGGCGGCCATCGATCCGGTTGGGGTTTATCGGGCGTCAGGTTATCGGGCGCACAAAGCGCAGGTGCGTACCGTTCAGGGTGCCAGCGGTGGCGGGATAGTCTAAGGGAGTAAGCTATGATTTCGCGGCGGCAATTGGCAGGCGGTTTAAGCGCTTTGGGTTTGGTCGGGACCGGCACGACCGTGGCGGCGCAGGCGGCCAAGGTGGGCGACATCATCTACCACAACCCCTTGTCCAAACCCGAAGATATCGCGGCGTTTAAACTGGAAGGCGAGGCGAAAATCAGCTTTGAGCGCGGGCGCATGACCTTGCAAAACGCGCGCGATCCGTCCGAGGGGCAGGCATCGAACTTTGTGTTTTGGTGTCCGGAAACATTCCCGGACAATGTCGAGATAAGCTGGAAATTCTGGCCGGTGGCCGAACCGGGCCTATGCATTCTGTTTTTTGCGGCGGGTGGGATATTGAATGGCAAGCGGGTGCATGTACTCGATAAAGGCCTCAATCCCCGCGCCGGTATCTATGATCAGTATACACAGAGCGATGTTGATGCGCTGCAAATCGCCTATTTCCGTCGCAGGTGGCCGGAAGAGCGGGCCTTTCATCTGGCCAACCTGCGCCGTGCGCCGGGGTTTCATTTGCTGGCGCAGGGTGCTGATCCGTTGCCGGATGTCGAAGATGCAACCCCGCCCTATGATATCAAAATCCACAAGACTTCTAAGGCCGTCGATTTCCTGATCAATGAGCTGCCGGTCGTACATTGGGATGTAACGCCCGGCAGTCCGGCATCAGGGTCGATTGGGTTCCGGCAGATGGCGCCTTTGATTGCCGATTACGCGGATCTGACGGTGCGCAAAATTGCGTGATTGTGATTGATTGTTGTGAAATTCGCGCTAGTGTTCAGGCAAAAGGCTGAAAGCCTAATAACACTCAGCAGGGATTATTGATGCAAAAACGCACTTTTCTGACGGGCGCTGCGGCTCTGGCCGCGCTGTCGGCCATGCCAGCACAGGCGCAAACCCCAACGCCAACCAAAGATATTCCCGTCGAATGGGTCGATGCCGACACCGGCCACCGGGTGTGCCGCGTTTCAACCGAGGATAATTCCAAGTTCCTCTATTTCCACGACAATGCCTTTACCGGCGACGGCAAGTGGATGGTTTTCAACGGCCCGAACGGCGTCATGAAGGCCGAGATTGGCACCTGGAAGGTTTCGGCACTTACCAAGGTCAAAAACGCCCACCTGTTCGAAGTGATCATGGTGTCGCGCACCAAACCGATCGTCTACGTCCGTCAGGCCAAGGTCGCGGGTCAAGGTAAGGGCGCGGACGGCCTTGATTACTATGCCGTCGATATCAATACCGGCAAAGCGACCGTGATTGCTAAAAACGTCGGCGGCTGGATCGGGTCGGTCAATGCCGATGATACCCTGCTGCTGGGGGTGTGGGCTGAGCGGCACTATGAGCTTCAGCCGGGGCCGAAGATTGCGGGCACCGATGGCGGCTATAATGCCATTGGCCCGGACGGTAAGCCCCTGTCGTTTGCCGCCGCCAAGGAAGTGCGCATGGCCGACCGGCTGGCGCAAAACATTCCGATGGAAATCTTCACGCTCGATATCAAGACCGGTGAGCGCAAGGTGGTGACGGCCTCAACTGACTGGCTGAACCACATTCAGTTCTCACCGACCGACCCTCAGCAGATCATGTACTGCCACGAAGGGCCGTGGCACATGGTGGACCGCATTTGGACGATCCGTGCCGATGGTACGGATAAGCGCGACATCCATAAGCGCACCATGAATATGGAAATCGCCGGTCATGAGTTCTTCTCATTCGATGGCGAGCAGATTCTGTATGATCTGCAAACCCCGCGCGGTGAGGACTTTTGGCTGGCCTCCTATAACCTTAAGACCGGCAAGCGTATTTGGTACCACATGGAGCGCAACGAATGGTCGGTGCATTTCCAGATCTCGCGCGACGGCAAGCTGTTTGCCGGTGACGGCGGCGATGAGGAAATGGTCGCTAAGGCCAGGGACGGCAAATGGCTTTATCTGTTCGAGCCGGAGATCATCGAGGACTTAGGCGTGTCCGCACCTAACGCCGCCGATCTGGTGCGGCCAGGCGTGCTGAGATCAAAAAAGATTCTCAACATGGCCAAGCACGACTATCGTGTCGAGCCTAACCTGCAATTCACGCCAGATGGCAAATGGTTGCTGTTCCGCTCAAACATGCACGGCCCCATCCACACCTACGCGCTAGAGGTTGAAAAATCGGCATAAGCCAAAAAAGCCCCGGAGCGAAACTCCGGGGCTTTTCGTTTTGACGCTCTATTGTTACAAAAATCGGCATCCACTTTTTGGATTGCGCCAGTTATTTGCCGATTTTGATATTGGCTTTGGGCGGGGTTTTCATGCCTTCTCCCAGATAGTAGCTGACATGGGGCGGCTGGTTATAGGCCGTATTCTGCCAGGCGATCGCGGCACGATATACCGGATCGTGCATCAGGGTGGTGAAGCGATAGGTTGTTGGAATATTGGTCGAATAGATGCGTAAGGCCGTATTGTCGGTCGTGCGCATGATGACCTCTTCGCGCCAGTCCCCGAGGATATCGGCCTGAAGCGCCGGATTGGACTTGGTGCCATTGTTTGAGGTGGTATCCGCCATTTCAAAAATGGCAGGCGAATCGTTGGTCTTCCAGTCCCACTTAAAGATCTTATTGCCGTCCAGCAGTTCGCGGGTCAGATCGCCGTCCCACCAGATCGCAAAGTTCATCGACCGTGGCCGTTTATCACCAATAACCTTGCCTTGAGCATTATAAAGTCGGCCTGAGTTAGATGCCCAGTTCTCCGAGCCAATAAAGCGCGGGTCGATATCGGCAGAGACGCCGCGGCCCGTGTCTTTGTCAGCGCGGGTAGACCACAGAATTTCACCGGTTTTGGCATCGAGCATGGCCGAGCCGCGGTTGCCGCTGTCACGCATGCTTTCATGGACGCCGAACTTTTCAAGTCCCGGACGAGACGGGTCAAGATCAGAAACGTGCATGGCATCGCCGTGACCGAGCTTAGCGGTCCACAGGGCCTTGCCTTCGGCACTCAGCGCCATGGCGCCATAAAGGATTTCATCCTTGCCGTCGCCATCGACATCGGCGACCGAAAGCTGGTGGTTGCCCTGATGGGAATAACCGTCCGGCGCGCCGTCAGCTTCGGAATCGAAATACCAGCGCAACGACAGCTTGCCGTCCTTGAAGTCATAGGCCGAAAGCGTCGTGCGGGCATAATAGCCGCGCGCCATAATGGCGGTGGGGTGAACGCCGTCCAGCCATGCGGTGCCCGCTAGGAACCGGTCGGAGCGGTTGGCATAGGCATCGCCCCAGCGCGCTTTCATTTCATCGGGCGTCGCCTCATGTCCGTTCGGGCCGCGGGTATTGGCGAAATCAACCGTATCGATTACGCGGCCCGTGGCACCTTCGAATACGCTTAGGTATTCCGGGCCCTTGAGGATACGGCCCTGCATCCGCGCCATCAGGCGACCGTCTTCGGTCACGCGCGATCCGGTGCGGTCATTCTGCTGAACCTCGCCGCCGGTTTCGACCCAGTTGGCAGTGGCGTCACCAATAACCTTGCCTTGCGCGTCCGTACTGCCATCAGCGGTTTTGACAATCAGCTCGGCCTTGCCGTCGCCATCATAATCGGCGACCTGAAACTGCGTATAGTGCGCCCCGGCGCGGATGTTGCGCCCCAGATCGATGCGCCATAATTGTTTGCCTTCAAGCGTATAGGCGTCCAGCAGAACATTGCCGGTGTAGCCGCCCTGAGAGTTATCCTTAGCATTGGTCGGATCCCATTTCAGGATAATCTCATAACGCCCGTCGCCGTCCAGATCGCCGACCGAAGCGTCATTGGCGGTATAGCTATAGGTCTGGCCGTCCGGTGTGGTGCCGTCGGCGGGCTTATTCAGCGGAATATTGAGATAGCCTGCCGCCCACACGCGCGCATCGGCGGATGTGCTGGTTTCCTTAGTGCCTGTGACCGCTGCGACCTTATAGACCGA